>JAFGRT010000203.1 GCA_016935015.1 Acidobacteriota bacterium
ACGCCACGTTGCTCGTCAAGCGTCTCAGCGGTCAGGCCGGTAGGCCATCCCGACGCCTGTCCCATTAAAACGTCACTGCTTTCATCGAAGCCCGGAACAAAACAGGACGTCATCTCGTGGCGAAGACCCACCAGCCGGGATCAGGTTCGGAACCCCGTTGATTGCGGCGAGCGGCAGTGATAGACTGAACACAGTCGCCCGATCCGCAAGACAGGACCGCCCGGGCCACCCCATGGGGGCGCGGCGGCTGTCCCATTTTCGGCAGAGGAGAAACACATGAACGGCAAACAGATCACGGTGCTGGCGATTGTACTGGGCCTGGTGGGATTCGGCCGGGCCGAATACCCGGTCAAGATCATCGACCTCCTGCAGATTCAGGGAGTGGAAGTCAACGGCGCCGGTCCTCTCCTGGTGCGGGAGGATCCAGCCCGGCAACGCGTCGTCCTCATCAATACCTATACGTCCGCCGTGTCCCTGATCGATACCCGGGATCATACGGTGCGGAATATTCCGCTGGCAGACCGGGTGCCCCAATATGTCAAGGACGAGGCCCTGCTGCTGGACAGGCGAACCGGCAACATTTACGTGGTCGGGGATCACTCCGTGCACATGATCTTCCCCGCCAGCGGCACCGCCCGGACGTTCGCCTGTGAAAAGCAGTACGACACCGTGGCCGTGGATGAAGCCACCGGCCGGGCCTTCTTTGTCGGCCGGGCCAGCGGCCGGATCCTGGTGGCGGATCCGGCCCGCGGCGAGTTGTCCCGCCTGGAATGGGTGGAGCGCGAGGAAAGCATGGGCAACCTGAACCAGACACCGCCGCCGCCCATCCGCAAAATCTACTTCGACGGCGCTCGCAACCGGTTGCTGGCTATCGACGGATTTACGTCCGAGATGACGGTCTTCCAGGGTGACACCCTGGCCCGGCAGACGACAATCCGACTCGATCTGCAACCCGGCGGCCGCTGGCACTTTGCCGGATATCATCCCGCCCATGACCGCCTGTACCTGGTGACAGAAACCGACGACCGCAAGGTCGTGGAAGCCGCGCGCCTCGATCTGGCCAATGACCGGCACCAGATCATTCATCTGCCCGGATTGTCAGAAGGCGTCGGTATCACATCCGATCCCCAGCGGGACGAGATTTATATTGCCTATGACAACGATCCTACGCTCCATGTCGTGGATTTTTCCGCCGGCGGTACCGTGCACGAGGTGAAATTACCGGCCTACGGCAACGATGCCGTGGCCCTGGATACGGCCCGGAGCATTCTCTACATCGCCAGCTGGGCCCACGGAGAGGTGGACGTGGTGGATCTCAAGTCCCGCCGGCTGGTCAAACGCATCGAGGATCTGGGAGTGATCCCCCACATGTTCAGCATGTGTTTTCATCCGGCCGATGGTCAGCTCTATATCCCGCTCGGCGCGACGGCGGTCAACGGTTCCTTCGGCGCGGCGATCACTGCCCTGGATCCTGACACGGAAAAAACCATGAAAATCCGTACCGGCTGGGCCCCGGTGGACCTCCTTCAAATCCCCGGCCAAGATGCTTTCCTGGTCTTCGGTTCCGAGGATCAGTACGCCCGCCTCACGGAGTCCGGTGTGGCTTCGTCGGGGTTTCTCCCCTGTCGCTATCCCAGCCAGGCCGCCTACGCGCCCAACGGGGAGATCTATCTGGCGTACGGACCCCACCAGACTTACTGGCCGGTGGTCTATATCTGGGGCGCCCGGAATGGTATCCTGCGTCTCCATCCGACGAACATGACTTTTTACGACCGGCGTATTCCCCGTCTGGCCCACGAGATCGTCGTGGACCGCGACGGAACGCTGTATGCCCTGCAGAACAATTGGGGCAAGGAAAAATTGTTCCTGACGGTCCTAGATGACGAGATCCGCCTGTTCGATCCCGGGCGGCGTATCGAACTGACCGACGAAGCCGTGCGTGAGACCACACCTCGGGTTCTGCGCTATGATCCTGCATTGCATCATCTTTACGTGGTTCGCACCGGCGAGACCGACACCGACCCCGGCGACGTGCAGATCGTCAATCTCCATACCCGCAAAGTCGTGAAAAAAATCGAGGTTGGGCTGACTCCCACCGATCTGGCATTCGATGACCAGTATCTGCTCGTGCCCAGCTTCGACAACGATACGGTCTGCGTCATCGACAAGCACAATTTCAGCTGGCGCTCCGTCCCCGCCGGCGAAGCCCCGCTGAAGGCGGCTGTGGACCGGGAAAGTGGAACCGCGTATATCATCAATCATCTGGACAACAGCCTGCAGGTCTATGATTTGAAGGATCGCCTAAAATCATCGGCGTATCCGCTGCCGGTCGACGGTTACCCCGACAATGTCGCCGTCTTCGACAAGCACGTGGTGATCACCAGCCACGCCGCCGACGCCCTTACGATCCTGTTCTTCCGCCCGGTGACGAAGACATTCGAGACGGTTCACCGCCTGGCCTATCCTTTCGGCAACACCCGCTTCGATACGGCCAACACCGCCTTTTACATGCGTGGCCAATTCGGGGACGGCATCTTTGACCTGACCCGAATCCGGACTGACGACCGCGGCCGCATCTGGATCAGTGATTTTCTTTCGGGTAAAGTGCTGGTCGTCGACGTCCCGCCCAGCGGCTTGTGATAACTGCCGGGGGTTATTCGTTTTCGAGATGGGTCAGCATGCAGCGGACGGCTTCTGTTACGCGACGGATACTTTCCACGGAAACGTTTTCCGGCACATCCGCCGGTGTGTGCCAGAGGGAGTTGCCGGGACCGTATTCAAAATCGATGATATCCACCGCCGGAATACCCAGTTCCCGAAAAGGGATATGGTCATCGAGAACGGCCATTTCCTGGTCACCGACGATTTCGGTATATCCCAGCCGGTTGCAGCAGGAGACAAACAGTGACCAGAGCTCGGGCGAGGAATGGGTATCCCGGGTGATCCGCAGGTCCCGGTCTCCGATCATGTCCAGCAAGATGAAGGCCCGCACGTCAAGGACACGTCCTTCCGCCAGCAGTCGCTGAGCATGATGCCGACTGCCGTAAAGCCCGTCGCTGTAGGTCATGTGCTCCCCCAGTGCCTCCTCGCCGTCGAAGAAGGCAAACCGGTACGTGCAGCGGGTCGGACGGTCGGCCACAATCCGGGCCAGTTCCAGCAAGGCGGCCGTACTGGAAGTGGAATCGTTGGCCCCGATAACCTCAAATCCGGGCATGGTTTTGGTATCCACATGGCTGCCGAGGTAAATCAGCTCGGCGGTGCGGCCCTTCTTCTCGGCGATGAGATTGACCATCCTCAGCTTTCCCCGATCGGAAAGCACTTCAAATGGTTCACAGGTGACGGCCAGGGACCATCCCTCCAGAATTTCCTGCAGCCGGACGCGCAATTCCTCCAACCGCGCAGATGCGGCCGGGCGCGGGGAAAAGTTCAACAGCAGCCGGTAGTATTCTTCCAAACGGTCGGGATCCACTGCCGTGAATTCCGGGCGCAAAGTACCGGCATCCGATTCAGGATCGGATGCGACGGGCCCATGGTTCAGATGGAGCTCCTGCCCCGGTTCCTGCCGGCAGGTCATCAGCAACAGGCCCATCACCACCGCCACCACCAGACTCCATTGCTGTAATCCGTTCATCAGGCCCACCTGTTCTTGACTTCGTTTCATTCTGTTCACTATAATAAACAGCTAATATCGATTTGGAAAGGAATTTGCAGATTGACGCCAACAACCCCGAGCCGGATCAAGGCTGATCCAGGAAACTTTCATGGTGTCGACAGTGCCGGGCCACGCCGGCGGCGGGCCTGGCGATCGGCGGCGGTCATCCTGGTCACACTGCTGATGTTCGGCGGATTGCCGGCTCAGCAGGCCGCCCGCGACCAGGATCAGGATTACACCACCGGCCGGATCACCGTCCGCGTCGACAAGGTCAATATCCTGTGCACCGTGGTGGACAACAAGGGCCGCTTCGTCACTGACCTCACCAAAAACGACTTCATCGTATATGACGAAGGGAAACCGCAGATCATTGAGGAATTCGATGCCCGGTCGGAAATCCCTCTCGCCATCTCGCTGCTCATCGACACCAGCGCCTCCGTCAGCAAAAAACTGAAATTCGAGCAGGAGGCCGCCTCCGAGTTTTTCTATACCATTCTGCGCAAAGAAGACAAGGCCCTGCTGGTGGAATTCGACACGGGCGTAACGCTGATCCAGGATTTTACCCATGATCCCAACCTGCTGGACAAACAGCTGAAAACCCTCCGCGCCGCCGGAGGAACATCCATGTACGACGCCCTCTACCTGGTATCCGAAGAAAAACTCATCTGGGACCAGGGCGAACAGCGCAAGACCGTCATTATCATCTCCGATGGAGAAGATACGGTCAGCAGTGTCACCTTCGAGGACGCCCTGGAAATGATTCACCGTTCCGGCGCCATCATCTTTGCCATTTCCACCAACAAGGGCGGCCATTTCGGAGTCCGCGGCAACGATGAGGGCGATGCAATCCTCGAGCAACTGGCGTCAGCCACCGGTGGGCGCGTCTATTATCCGACCCGCCTGGAAGACCTTGGACTCGCTTTCAAGGAAATCGAGCGCGAGCTGCGCAGCCAGTACAGCATCAGCTACATTCCGAAAGAACTGAAGCAGGATGGGAAATTTCATCCTATCCGCGTCAACGTCAAGGGAGGAAATCTCACGGTGCGGCACCGCAAGGGTTATGTTGCCATGCGGCGGGACTGACCGCCCTGTTCGAGCCAATAAACTCTGTTGACACAACTTCCGTAAAGTGTTATATACTTCCGAAAAAGGAATGTTTACCTAATGTCTGAACAAACGGAGAATTCAAATTCTCTTACTCCCCCGCCGGAGGACAATGAAAACTCCCGGGATACATCCACCAGCGGCAATTTCTCCCACTTCAATCTGGAACAGCTTTTTCAAGAGGCGGAGCAGACCGTGGACCAGATCGTCCAGACCAAGAAGAAACTGAAACCGGACCCTGAGGAACGCCTCGACGCCGAACAGGACTCCACCGACCGTGATGAAATGGCGGTCAAATACAACGAGGCCATTGCCGCCCTAGAAGAGTTGCAGCAAAGGTATCGCCGGCTGGAATTTGAATTCCAGAACTACAAAAACCGGACGGAAAAACAGCTGGATAATCATGCTGCTCGCGCCAAAGCCGAGCTTTTGCAGAACTTTGTGGAAATTCTCGACATTTTTCAATTCGCACGCAAGACGTTCAATTCCGATTCGTTCAGTCACAGCATCGACAGTTATCAAAAAGGATTTAACCTGCTGTATAAACAGATGGATGATCTCCTGGGGCAGATGGGCATGGAGCGTATCGAAACCGAAGGCCAGCTGTTCGATCCCAATTTTCACCAGGCGGCCGCCATGGAGGAATCCGACGAGTTCACCGAGCAGACCATTATCAAGGAAATCAAGGCCGGTTATAAATATATGGGGATGCTGCTGCGTCCCTCGCTGGTCAAGGTGGGCATCCCCCGTCGCACCGAGTAACCGGCGGGATACCGGAACGTTATTCGGCAAAGTCAGCAGAGGTCAAAACGTTTGTTTAAGGGGTTTTTATGAAAAAACTGATCGGTATCGACCTGGGGACCACCAATTCATGCGTGGCCGTCGTTGAAGGGGGATCGTCCCAGATTATACCCAACAATGTCGGCGGCCGGACCACGCCGTCCATCGTGGCTTTTACGGATAAAAACGAACGGCTGGTGGGCCAGATCGCCAAACGCCAGGCCATTACCAACGCCGCCAATACCATTTACGCCGTCAAACGGCTCATCGGGCGCAAGTATGATTCACCCGAAGTCACCCGGGCCCGCGATCACCTCCCGTACCAGCTGGTTCCCGCCGATAACGGCGACGTCCGGATCAAGATTTTTGACCGGCTGTATTCGCCGCAGGAAATATCGGCCATGATCCTGCAGTACCTGAAAAAATGCGCCGAGGAATATCTGGGCACCAGTGAAGTGGATGCCATTATTACCACGCCGGCCTATTTCGACGATTCCCAGCGTCAGGCCACCAAAGACGCCGGGGAAATCGCCGGTCTCAACGTCAAGCGCATCATCAACGAGCCTACCGCCGCTGCCCTGGCCTACGGACTGGGCAAGGGGAAAAACGAGAAGATCGCCGTGTACGATCTGGGCGGCGGCACATTCGATATTTCCATCCTTGAAATCAGTGACGGGGTGTTCGAAGTCCTTTCCACCTGCGGCGACAGCTTCCTGGGAGGCGAGGATTTCGATCGCCGGGTCAGCGACTGGATCGTTCAGGAATTTCTGGACGAAACGGGCATCGATCTCCGTAACGACATTCTGGCCCTGCAGCGTCTCAAGGAGGCCGCCGAGAAGGCCAAATGCGAGCTTTCCTCCGTTACGGAGACCAGCATTTCCCTCCCCTTTATCGCCGCCGACGAGACCGGCCCCAAGCACTTTGACCGGGTTCTGACACGACCGCAACTGGAGGAAATGGTCAACGAGCTGGTGGAAGGCACCCTCGAGCCATGCGAGAAAGCGTTGTATGATGCCAAGATAGCCATCGGCGACATCGACAAGATCATTCTGGTGGGCGGGCAAACCCGCATGCCCAAAATCCGGGCGATGGCCGCCCAGTTTTTCGGCAAGCCGCCCAGCTCGGACATCAATCCCGATGAGGTGGTGGCCCTGGGCGCCGCGCTGCAGGGCGGCGTCCTGCAAGGTGACGTCAAGGACATCGTTCTGCTGGACGTCATTCCCCTGTCCCTGGGGGTAGAGACGCACGGCGGCCTTTTCACCAAGGTTATCGATCGCAACTCCACCATTCCCCTGAAGAAGACCCTGGCCTTCACCACGGTGGCCGATAACCAGACCACCGTCGAAGTTCACGTCTGTCAGGGCGAGCGCGAACTGGCCGAACACAACCGCTCGCTGGCCCGCTTCGAACTCATCGGCATTCTGCCTGCACCACGGGGAATTCCGCAAATCGATGTCACCTTCGAGGTGGACTCCAATGGCATTTTGCATGTTTCCGCCCGCGACCAGAAATCGGGAAAGGCCCAGGAAATCAAGGTGACGCCGTCATCCGGCCTCAGTCCCCAGGAGATCCAGCGCATGAAGCAGGAGGCCCAGCTCTTTTACGAAAAGGACAAGGAGGTCAAGGAAAAACGGATGTCCCTCAACCGGCTGGATGGACTCCTCAAGAACGTGCAGCGCTCTTTTGCCGAATACGGCTATTTGCTACCACCGGAAAAAACAAACGACGTCAAGGAATCCATCGCCAATTCTTTGAAAATCATGCGTCTGGTGGATGTTCCACTGGATGACATCGATCAGGCATACCTGGATCTGGAGCGAAAATCCATGCTCATCACCGCGGCCATGATGGAAAACCCAACTGTTTCCTCCCAGATGGGAGATACCCAGACTCAGATGGAGCAGTTGTTGGCCGATGCCATGGATGAGCATGAAGATACGGAATAAATCTGCGTCGATTCCGCCCTGTTCCGACATTCAATTCGCATCCTGCTTGTCTAACCCGGAGCGGATGGGTATAATGCCTCGTTACGCGGGGCGATCATTGCCACCGCCGGAGGAAGCGTCTTGACGAAGAGAGATTATTATGAAGTCCTGGAAGTAAACCGGAGCGCCACTCCGGAGGAAATCAAACGGGCGTACCGGAAAAAGGCACTTCAGTTTCACCCCGACAAGAATCCGGACAACCATGCCGCCGAGGAAAAATTCAAGGAAGCGGCGGAGGCTTACAGCATTCTGGGCAATTCGGAAAAGCGGGCTCAGTATGACCGTTTCGGACACGCCGGCGTATCCGGCTCGGGTTTCAATTTCGAAAGAGGCTTCGATCCGACTGTCTTTTCTGGATTTGAGGATATTTTCGAGAGTTTTTTCGGCTTCGGCGACATTTTCGGCCGTGGCTCCCAGCGGGCGCGCTCCCGGGCCCAGCGCGGCAACGATCTGCAATACGAAATGCAAATCACCTTCCTGGAGAGCGCCTTTGGCACCAAGTCCAAACTGAAGATCCCCGTCCTCGAAACATGCGAGAAATGCAGCGGTTCCGGGGCCGAGCCGGGAAGCCAGCCCGTCACCTGCTCCAACTGCCGCGGAACCGGCCAGGTTCGCTATTCCCAGGGTTTTTTCACCATCGCCCGCACCTGCGCCCGGTGCGGCGGCAACGGCCGCATCATTGAAAAACCGTGTTCCGACTGCCAGGGGCGAGGCCGGCTGCGCCGGGAAAAGACCATCGAGGTCAAGATTCCGGCCGGGGTCACCTCGGGTACCCGCCTGCGTCTGCAGGGCGAGGGCGAAGCCGGCCTGCACGGCGGTCCGGCGGGTGACCTCTACATCCTGGTGTTTGTCGAGCAGCACCCGCTGCTGCAGCGCGACGGCAACGATATTTTGCTGGAGCTCCCGATTTCCTTCATCCAGGCGATGTTCGGCACCGAATTACGGGTCACCACCTTGTGGGGGGATGAAAAACTCAAGATCCCGGCCGGCACCCAGCCGGACACGGTTTTTCGATTGCGGGGCAAGGGGTTCCCCGAGGTCGGTTCCAGCAGTCGCGGGGACCAGTACGTGCGGGTCAAGGTAGAAATCCCCCGTAAGCTGAGCCGGGAGCAGAAAAAACTGCTCGAGAAACTGGCGCCGGAAATCGACGCCGACGCGGTGAAGGCACAGGAACAAATTTTCCGTAAAATCAGGGATTCCATCGGGGAATTCAACAAAACCAATTGACGGGAAAGGGTCACAATGAGCCAAGGGACCGGCGGCTGGATCATGGTCGAGAGTCGGGTGCCCGTGGAATTCGAGGAAATGCTGTGCGCGGTCATGGTCGAACAGGGTTCACTGGGAATGGAGATTTCCGACAGCCGGTCCGACCACCGACAGATCCGCGCTTTTTTTGACGCCCCGGCTTCCCTGCCCGATTTGCTGGAGGCCATCCGCGCCGAACTCCGCCATTTGCCGGCGGTGCCGGATTTCCCGTTGACGGCATCTTTCGTGCCTGAACAGGATTGGGTCGTCCTCAGCCGCCATTCCTTTCGGCCCACCCTGGCCGGTGATCATTTCGTGATCCATCCCTCGTGGGAAATGCCTCCGGCCGGCATGGAGCGCATCTCCATCCAGATCGACCCCGAGCAGGCGTTCGGGACCGGTACTCATGAGACTACCCGGCTGTGCATCCGCTTGATGGAAGAGATTTACAAGCCCGGATTTTCCCGATGTCTGGATGCCGGGTGCGGCAGCGGCATTTTGCTGCTGGCGTTAGCGAAATGGATCCGTCATCGTTGGCCCGGCCAGCGGAAATCCTTCACGCTGGATGGTGTGGAAGTGGACGCCGTCAGCGTCGACGTGGCCCGGCGGAACATCCGGATCAATGCGCCGGAGATCCCCATCAGCATCCATCATCAGTCACTGGAAGAGTTTTCGGCTGCACCGTACGATTTTGTGTTCGCCAACATGCTGTCGGAAATCCTGCGCCGCAATTTGGGCCGGTTGCACGGCTTGCTGCGGCCGTCCGGCCGGCTGGTGTTGACGGGCATCCTGGATTCGGAGGCCGCGTTATTCCGGCAACAGCTGGCGGAATTTGCCTGGCGAATCGACGGGGAGTACTTTGCCGGTGAATGGTGCGCCTTCGTCATGCAGCGTGAACGATAACGAAACTCGTCATCGCCGGAAACATCTAAATCTATTGAACGTTCACAGCCGTTCTCGGGTTATTTCACCTATGGCTTTTTCGTCGGCGGCAGTCATACCAGGAATCCGATCATGACCGAAAAACCTTCCTTGTCACCATCCGTCGCCCGTCAGCCGGCCGAGTTGGTGAAAATCATCGAGGAGCTGGCCGAAACAAATCGCCGTCTGCTCAACAAGGAAAATGAACTGTTGCGCAAACAGCAACTCGGTCAGATCTTCAACGAGATCGTCACGACACTCAATGCCAATCGGGATATCCAGGAGATTTTGCATGATGTGGTGGTCAAAATCACCGAGGCCACGGATTCCCTCATCGGCGTGATCTACCTGTATTCGGCCGACGATGCGGAGTTGATCCCGGTGGCCACGGCCAATCTGACCGACAGCTTGCCGTCCTTCCACCGGAATGAGGGCATTTTCGGTTATGCCCTCAAGGAACGGCGACAAATTGTGACCGGCGACATTCCCGACAATTTCCCTTTCAAGATCCGAAAAACCAGTGAGGTTGAGGTCTCGCCGCGGGCCATCATCGTTCAGCCCCTCATCAGCGGTGCGCGTGATGTCGGCGTGTACCTCGGCGGCATGCTGGCGAACTACCGACCCGATACCCTGGACCTCCTCAACCGGCTGGCCGTGCATATCGCCGAAACGGTCCTGAAAGCCATCACCCTGCAGAAAACCATCAACATGGCCCGGGAGCTGAAGTTCAAAACTGACGCCCTGAAAAAGAAATACGTGGAACTCGAAAAAGCCCATCAACTCAAGTCGGCCGTCCTGGCCGGCGTTTCCCATGAGCTCAAAACCCCTCTCAATGCCATTATCGGCTTCTCCCGGGTGCTGCTCAACCAGAAGTCCGGCCCGCTCAATGAGAAACAGACGGATTTCGCCCGCTACATCCTGACCAATGGGGAACATCTGCTGTCGGTCATAAATGACATTCTGGACCTCTCCCACATCGAATCAGGCAAGATGGAGCTGGTCCGGCGCAAAATCAACATTTCCAGCCTGATAGAAGAATGTGCCCAATCCATGCACTCCCTGCTGGAGAACAAGCGGCAGGAAATCCGCATCACCTGCGGTGAATCGCTGCCCGTCATCCAGGCCGACCGAAACAAGCTGAAACAGATCATCTTCAACCTGCTGAGCAATGCCGTGAAGTTTTCACCCGTCGGGAGCTTGATTCACATCACGGTGCAGCTCACGGAATACGGGGATGAGGTCAAGATCTCCGTCACCGACCAGGCACCCGGTATCCGGCAGGAAGAGCGGGACAAGATCTTCGAGCCTTTCGTGCGGGGCTCGGCCGAAAATCATCCGGAAGGCACCGGCCTGGGCCTGCCCCTGGCCCGGCGGCTGGTGCAGGCCCACGGCGGGCACCTTTGGCTGGAGCCCTTTCACGGCCAGGGCAACACCTTCTCGTTCACCCTGCCCGTCGCCGGGCACACGCCCCGAACCGACCGCAATCGGATCGTCAAGATGAGGTTCGACGGCTATGAATAATCCGCCCCGCTTGTTGCTGGTCGATGACCGTCTTGACAACCTGGCTCTGCTGGAGGCCATCCTGGCCCCCGAGGGCTACGAGGTCCTGACGGCCGATTCCGGCGCCCACGCCCTCACTCTGGTCGCATCCCGGCAACCCGACCTGATCTTGCTGGATGTCATGATGCCCGGCCTGGACGGCTTCCAAGTCTGCCAGACCTTGCGCCAGCGCTCCAACAGCCGCTTCATCCCTGTCATCATGATCACGGCCCTGACGGAACTCGATGACCGTATCCGCGGCCTGGAAGCGGGGGCGGATGATTTCATTTCCAAACCCATCAACGACGAACTGCTCCTGGCCAAGATCCGCTCTCTCCTGAACCTGAAAAAAACCCGTGACGAACTGGATGAACTGAAGCATGACTTTCATAACATGATCATCCACGACCTGCGGGCGCCGGTCCATTCCATCCTCGGGCTGGTGGACCTGCTGCGTGAGGACCTTCCCATCACCGGCCAGCAGCAGCATCTGCTGGACCTCATCATGCGCAGCGCCGAAAAGATCAACAACCTGATCTCCGAGTTTCTGGATCTGGGCAAACTGGAGCAGGGCCGCCTCAAGCTGAACCGGCAGCCGTTAGATTTGGTCTCACTGGCCCGCCAGGCGGCGGGCGACTTTCGACCCATGGCTCAACGTAAGAGAATCAGCCTGACCGTCGATGCGGAGCAACCGGAGCTGCCGTTGCAGGCCGATCCGGAGCGGATCGATCAGGTATTCAGCAACTTGCTGCAGAACGCCCTGAAATTTTCGCCGCGGGGGAGTACCGTGACCATTCGGCTGGAGAGGCGGGGCGAAGTCGTACGCGTGTCCGTTTCCGACCAGGGTCCCGGCCTGCCGCCCGGTGAACTGGAAACCATTTTCCGGAAATACATGCAGACGGCCCTGCGCGATGGCGGCGTCGGTCTTGGGCTCTATGTCTGCAAGACCATTGTCGATGCACATCACGGCCGCATCTGGGCCGAGAACAATACCCGGGGCGGGGCCACGTTCATTTTCGAGCTGCCCGTGAACCAGCCGGACGCGAATACCTGAAGGGAGTGATATCATGATGCTGCGTCTGCCAAACCTGATCCTGTCATGGTCGATCGTCGCCGCCACCGTCATGCAACCGGCGGCACAGGCCTTGGCGGCATCGCCGGATCCGGTCGCTTTCAAGCAGGAACTGCTGGCCCGGTACGGACAGGCGAAAGTCAAAACCCGCCACAAGCCCTGCATCCTGCGCTACGAGGATGTGGATGCCCATCTGGCCGCCATCCTGCGGTGGGCGGAATCCCGGGATCCGGCGTGGGTGCCGGTGGCCGAAGCCGCCCCCGGCGACGTGATTCTCCGTTTCGAAGAGGTGTTCATCCCGAGCAAAACGCCCTGCTTCCTCCCCCTGACCAACAACATCGTCAAGCAGGTCCCCGCGGCGTCG
>JAFGRT010000204.1 GCA_016935015.1 Acidobacteriota bacterium
CACCAGCAGGGCGAAGAGAGCCAGCAACCGACCGTCCTGCCGGCCGAAGGACGGAAACATGCCCCGCCAGCCGCGGGTCCACCGGCCCAACCCGATGCCCATGAGATTCCTCCGCTGAACCAAGTCCCCGGCCGCGGGGTCGGCTTGCGGCCGGCTCGGTTTCCATTGGTCATGGCTTTTAAACTGCCTCCATCATAGACCAAGTCTGCCGCGAACACCAGCCCCGCGAGCCCAGCCGGGGCATCTCACCAGCACGTACGACCATGATGTCAATCAGCGGTGTCTCTTGGATCAGCGGCCGGATTTTCTTCGCCGTAAACTCTCGCCCGGTTTTCCCGATCCTGGCATTCGTGGAAATCTTCCGGGCCGGCCAGCACTGCGAGTCCCCGGAGATCTTTCGATGGCAAAGATTTTAAAGGCCCGCCGGGCCGAACCGTCTTGTAGCCGGGCGGCGAGCGCAGCGAGCCCCCGGAAAAGGGGTCGCCTGAGAGATATGAGGCCTGAAAGGCCGACCAGAAAACTGCTCCAGAAAATGTGCCCATGACAACGGCACGAACCATCCCGACTGATCATCTCCGCGCCCATGCGTATCCAAGACCGATTCCCTATCGTAAGAGCCGCCGGGCAGCTCACTCTGCTGGCCGGGCGGCGAGCGCAGCGAGCTCCGAAAATGCGGCGATGGCAAAGATTTTAAAGGCCCGCCGGGCCGAACCGTCTTGTAGCCGGGCGGTGAGCGCAGCGAGCCCCCGGAAAAGGGGTCGCCTGAGAGATCTGAGGCCTGAAAGGCCGACCAGAAGTTTTAAACAACTACACATGCTCAGGGTCGTAAGGGATACCGTGTTTTTGTAACAAACGGATCAATTCCTGACGGCTGTCCAGCTTCTGATGATGCCTCTCTTGTTGTTCAATATACCGGTATACATGTTTTATGACGGATGGGGATACGCCAAAGACGGCATAACCATCCTGCCAGCTGAAGAGTTTGAGATCCGGAAATATCCGATGAATCCAACCACTGGACAACTGCCTGAACTGGCTGGACATCCGGTTGCGCATGTAGATGAAGAATCCGATAAGCAGCAGCCAGGGGAGCGCCGCCAGCAACAGGTACTGCCACCAGCCCTCCGCCTGCGGTTCGGCCAGGGTGAACAGGCTTTCGCTGTTGCCGAAGAAGACCACGCCCTCCTTCACCGGGGATACGCCACCACGTAGCCGCGCAGGTCGCCGTTGTCGCCCCAGTGCCAGAAGGCCGTCCCGTGCCGGGCCGGCATGACGCCCCAGCCCCAACCCCAGGAGATCTTCGCGTGGCTGTCGGCCGGACCGCGGTCGTCGGCCGTGATGTGAGGCGAGATCATCGCCCCGATGGTCTCCGGTCGGAGCCCCCGGCCGTTGAGGATGGCGCACACGAAGACGGCGTAGTCGCGCGCCTTGCTCAGCAGGCTGGCGCCGCCGTTGGGATCGGTGTTCCGGCGTTTTTAATGGTCCTGGCCGTGGCGGTCGTGGCCGCAGGCATCGTTCGCGGCGTAGGCATCGTTCCAGACATAGCTGGTGTGGCCCATGCCGAGGGGCTCGAACACTTCACGTTTGGCCAGATCCTGCAGCGACAGGCCGGTGAGCTTCTCGGCGACCCGGCCCAGGTAGAGGAAGCCCTCGCCCGAGTAGCCGAATTTCACGCCCGGGTCCCGGATGAAGCCCGCTCCCCAGTTGGGCAGACCGGTGGTGTGGGTCAGGACGATACGGGCGGTGAGCTGCCTGTACCGCTCGTTCCCGGCCAGCCTGGGGTAGGGGAGGTAGTCGGCCAGGGGCGTGTCCAGGTCCATGATCCCCTGGTCCACCAGCCGCAGGATGATGTAGGCCGTCACCGGCTGGCTGAGAGAAGCGGCCTCGAACATGGTGTTTTCGTCCACCGGCTCCCGGGTGGCGGTGCTGCGGACGCCGAAGGCGCCGCTCCAGGCGATTTCACCCTCGGTGATCACGGCGATAGTCAGGCCCGAGACATGGGCGTGGGCCATCAGTTCGGTGATCTATCCTTCCAGGTAGGCCACTTGCCGGGGAGGCAACTCGGCAGCCGGGCAGAGCGGCCCGGGCGTCAGGATCAGCAGGACGGCGGCGAACAGCCGGGCCGGATGGTGAACGCGCATGGGTACCTCCGTGGATGGGGTGATTCCGCCGGGTCCCGGTGCCGGACACCGCAGCGGCAGGTTCATCTGACCGTATACGGATCTGGCAGTTTGAAAGTTGTGCCGGCGTGAGGAATGGACCGTTCAATCCACCGGTGGGGCGGTGGACTCTTCCAGGTAGGGGCCGACCCGCTCCCGCAGCAGGAGCTGCAGCTCGGGGTCCATGTAGTCGTACATGTCGGGGATATAGAGGCATATGATGCGTTTCTGCCGGTAGAGATCAGGGAAGTCCTTGTGGATCCGGTTTCGCTGGCGGCGCTCCATGACGAACACCAAGTCGGCCCATGCCAGCAGCTCCCGGTCCAGGGAATGGACGGCCTCGGCGGCCAGCCCCGCCGAGCGGACCTCCCAGCCGGGCTGGTCACGGAACAGGGCCTCAGCGGTGGGACTGCGCAGCCGGTTCTGCTGGCAGATGAAAAGCACCCGTTTGACCGTCGTCATGTCCCCTCCTTTGTCGATCAACTTCCCCACAGCCGGACGGCAAACGGCTCAGGCCTCGCCCGTGCGCAGCCAGCGGGCCCAGTCGGGCCGGCCGTTCTGTTCGGCGGTGCGCGCCGCCGCCACCCAGTCGTAGGGCACCGCCACCAGTTCCACCCGCCGGCCGATGGGCGTGCCCGTCACCACGGCATAGCGGGCGTGGGGCGAGCCGGCGGCCATGCGGTGCGGGTGCGGCAGATCGTCGTCATAGGCCGGCAGGCCCACGCTGCCGGGATTCACCAGCAGTATTCCATCGGCCGGCTGCCGCACGGCGGGCACATGGTCATGACCGCACAGCACCAGTTCCGCGTCCGCCTCATCGCCCAGGACCGTCCGCACGGCGGCGGCGTCCCGGGCTACGGCACCGGACGGCGCGACGTCCCACAGCAGGTAACGGTCGTCGGTGTCGGGCGACGCGTGAAAGGCCAGCCGGCCGCGTTCGTCTCGCCGGCACAGGGGCAGATCCCGCAGCCAGTTCAGGTGCACTTCGTCCAGCTGCTCACGGGTATAGGTCAGAGTGGGCGACGGCAGGGCGTCCGGCGCGACGAGGAGGCGGTCCTCATTGCCCCGCACCGTCGGAATGTCCAGAGCCAGGAGTACATCGGCCGTACCCCGCGGGTCCAGGGGGCCGTAAAGGCAATCGCCTAGGTTGATCATCGTCGTTACATTGCGGCGCCGGACGTCGTCCAGCACTGCCTCCAGGGCCCAGCGGTTGCCGTGGATGTCGGACAGGACGGCGAGTTTCACCTCCGGCTCCTTTCTGGCGGATGAACCAGGTCCCACAGCGGACCATCGCGGATGTACGGACGGAGCGATCGGTCCGCGGGCAGTCGCGTTCAGATCAAAGCGCTCTCCCGGCTTCGTCCTGCAGGGCGGGACTTCGCCGGGGCAGGCCAGCGAGCGCATTCCAAAAGCCGCGCCCGGCCGACGCGGGTTGCGGCCGTCGGCCACCGCCGGCCTCGTGCCGGCGGGGCCGTGACTGACAGCCAGCTGATGGGCCATGTTGCGCATCGCCACCACCGGCCTCGCGCCGGTGGAGCGGTGCTTTCCCTATACGTTCCACATGCTGTAAACAGGATGACGGCCAGAAATTTCTTCCTGCGACACACGCCGTCTGTCCGTCGACAGCTCAGAATCAAAAAATAACACGGCCCCACCGGCACAAGGCCGGTGGTGGCCTTTTGCCGCCGATGATCTTTTCTGGCATTCAGTCATCGCGTCCGCCGGGGCAAGCCCGGCGGTGGCGGTGCTGAACATTGGCCGTTTCGCTAAAAACAAACCGGCGTCGTGCCGCCGCACTCCACAAGCGCGCTGCCATCCGCCGTTCGTTCGCCCATTCGCCGCTTCGAGAAATCAAAGCGCTCTCCCGGCTTCGTCCCGCAGGGCGGGACTTCGCCGGGGCAGGCCAGCCGGCGCACTCC
>JAFGRT010000037.1 GCA_016935015.1 Acidobacteriota bacterium
AGTGTCCGCCACGGTCACCGGAATCCGGAAAGTGCCGTCCAGGTCAACCCAGTCCACCGCCAGGATTTCCAGCGTCACCGTCTCGGGACGCACCCCGAGCGGCAGGAGGAAATAGTGCACCCGCCCCGGCAAGGCCACCGCCCCCGGCCGTTCGGCGGGATTGTAACCGGGCATGTGGATGCGGGTAAGGCCGGCCTCATCGCGGCTCAGGGAATAGGCGTCGGCGTGGAGAACGTATTCCGGGCCGCTGACCGCCTCGCCGTGCCCGGGCGTGACGAACAGCAGGGCCCCCATCATCAACCAGAGGATACATTTCCATGACGGACCAACCAGCGTTGAACGCATAATTTCTCCTGTCAGCAGTGATATTGGCGCATTGTATACCCATTGGGACCCAATGCCAGCGGGTTATTAACCGGAGTACCCCACGGCTTCAACGCCGGCCCAAAGGATGCCACCGGCCCGCGCTCACTTCTCGATCCGCATTTCCTGATCGATCATGATTTCCAGCAGGGTGCCGCGGGTCAACTCGATATCCTCGCCGCGTGTGCTCAGCACCCCGGCCAGGCCCACCAGGCCGCCGATGGTGGCGCCGATCAGGCCGCCCTTGCCGCCGGCGGCAATGGCACCCACCACGGTCCCGGTGGCGGCGCCGGCGGTGACCACCGCCGCGTCACGCCCTTCGGAGCCCTTGCCCTCATAAGTTCCTTCCGCATCCGCGACCCGGCCGGCATCCTGGCCGATGCCGGTCAGGGTGGCGGATAACTTGACCGTCTGACCGTTCTTGAATTGCACCTCATCAAAGCGGAGGTTCATCTCCGCCCGGCCGGAAACGCGTCCCGGACGCTGCACGGCGCCCACCGTCCCCTTGATGACGGTACCCTCCGGGATGGCCAGCTCATTCCCCACAAACAGGTCCCGGGCCACGACGGCGGTGAAGGGATCCCCCCGTTCGTTCATCTTGGTGGTGAGATAATCATCCAACTGCAGCAGCAGACGGGAACCGGCTGGTATCATGACCGGATCCCTGTTGGCAGAGGTTTGGGACGGCTGTGTCGGCACGAGATTGGCCTCGCGGATGGCGTCTTCCAGCTGGGCAAAGCGAGCGACGACGATGTTGGGGGCGCCGGTCAACCCGTCCTGATAGCCCTGGACCAGGCCGCGCCGGAATGCATGCTGGTAGACCACCTTGTAGACCCATTTTTCCTGGTAGCCCCGCTCGGCGCCCTGGTAGAGGGGATGGCTTGTGACATCCGTCTGGCTGCGGTATTTGGCGTCGTTGACCCCGATCTCATAGCCGTCCAGGTAACCGTTCTGGAAGCCCATTCCGGCACAGATCAGGCGCATCTCGGCCGAAGGATCCGCCGTCTGTTCGGTCTGGGCCCAGCCCAGGGCGCCCAGCAGGGCAACGACCGTCAGGACGGCGAAGACGCGGTATTTTGTTGAGATCTGTTTTCTGCCCGACATCATGATTCTCCTCGCAAACCTATTTCTATGAATAGATGAAATCCGGATGCCCGTGGTTCGGGTCACCCGCCGGCCGGTTGCGACAGCCATTCCTGTCATGATTATAGCATCTCCTTGCCGGCGTGCCGCGGAAAACCGGACGTTTGCCGCGCCGGCCGCTGAAATCTTTGACTTCATCACCTGTTTTCTATAGAATCAGCCCCTCATCTTGCACGTTCGATCAGGAAAGGGAAACATCATGTCCGCCAAAAAAACCGTCGTCACCAGCGCCCTCCCCTATGCCAACGGTCCCATCCACCTGGGCCACCTGGTGGAATACATTCAGACGGACATCTTCGTTCGCGCCCGGAAACTCCAGGGCGAAGATGTCATTTATTGTTGTGCCGACGATACCCACGGGACACCCATCGAGATCAACGCCGCTCGCCAGGGCATTTCACCCCAGGAGCTCATCGAGAAATACTTCCACGAACATCGCCGCGATTTTGCCGATTTCGAGATTCATTTTGACAGTTTTTACAGCACAAACAGCCCCGAGAACAAGGAATTCAGCGACCTGATCTTCTCCCGTCTGCGGGAAAACGGCGACATTTTCACCAAGGACGTGGAACTGACCTACTGCGAACACTGCCTCCGCTTTCTGCCCGACCGCTACGTGCGCGGCGAGTGCCCCAGTTGCGGCGCCCTCGACCAGTACGGCGACAACTGCGAGAAATGCAAGTTCACCTACGCCCCCACCGATCTCGTGAATCCGCGTTGCGTCATCTGCGGCCATCCGCCGGGGCGGAAAACCTCTCTCCACTATTTTTTCAAACTGGGCAATTACACCGACCGTCTCCGCTGCTGGCTGGTGGACAATCCCCACCTGCAGGAGGAAATCCGCAATTACATCCTTCGTTGGATCGATGAAGGCCTGCGCGACTGGGACATCTCCCGTGACGCCCCCTATTTCGGCTTCCCCATCCAGGGCGAGACGGACAAGTTCTACTACGTCTGGCTGGACGCGCCCATCGGCTACATCTCCAGCACCCGCCACTACTGCACCCGCCTGGGCCAGCGCTGGGAAGACTACTGGCTGGAGGAAACAGGCCGGATCATCCATTTCATCGGCAAGGACATCATCTATTTCCACTTTCTCTTTTGGCCGGCCATGCTCATGGGCGCCGGCTTCAACCTGCCCGAGCGCCTGCTGGTTCACGGCTTTCTCAATGTCAACGGCGAAAAGATGAGCAAGAGTCGTGGCACGTACATCACCGCCCGGGATTATCTCGAGGAACTGAACCCGGCCTACCTGCGCTATTATTACGCCGCCAATCTCTCCCCCAAGATGGCCGATATTGATCTGAACCTGGATGACTTCAAGAACCGCGTCAACGGCGAGCTCATCGGTAACTTCGCCAATTTCGCCAACCGTAGCCTGACTTTTCTGGCCAAGAATTTCGACGGTCGGATCGGTGACGTTTCCGAACCGGAACTGCAGGGTGAAGTGCTGCGCCGGGCCGATAAGGTCCGCGAAGCCTACAACCGCGCAGATTTTCGTGCCGCCATCCGCGAAATCATGGAGATCAGCGATATCGGCAACCGCTTCTTCCAGGAGAAGGCGCCCTGGGCTCTCATCAAGACGGATCCTGAAGCCGCCCACCGGGTGGTGAGTTTCACCGTTTCCCTGGTGCGCCTGCTCGGGATCCTGCTCAAACCGGCGCTGCCGCGCTTCTGCAATCGGCTGGAGCGGCAAATGGATCTGCCCCATCAGGATTTCTCCCACCTGTCCTTTGACCTGAGCGGGCATACCATCAGCGATCCCAGCCCCCTGCTGCCGCGGATCGACCAGATCGGCTTGATCCGCAAGGATCCCTTTGCCAGTGTCGATTTGCGCGTGGCCCGCATCGAGACGGCCGAATCCCATCCCAAGGCGGACAAACTGGTGGTCATGCAGATTGAACTGGGCACGGAGAAGCGTCAACTCATCGCCGGTATCCGCCACGCCTACACCGACGAGGAATTGACCGGCCGGCACATCGTGGTGGTGGCCAATCTCAAACCGGCCAAACTGCGCGGTCTGGAAAGCCAGGGCATGCTCCTGGCCGCCTCCAGCGACACGGCCCTGGGGCTGCTGACCACCGATGCCGTGCCCGGGACACCGGTGCGCATCGCCGGCATCGAGTATGACGGTACGCCCGAAATCTCCATCGATGATTTCATGAAGGTTAGCCTGTCGGCCCGCGATGGCCGGGCCTGGTACGGCCAGTCGGCCCTGCAGACGGAGGACGGCCGGGAAATCGAGGTCCACCGCCGGGTGGAAGGCGGCATCAAGTAACCGGCCGTCGGGCCCGGGCCAAATCCCCCACACCGCCGCAAAACGGATGTGCACGGCGTCATCGGCCGGAGAATCCGATTCCTTCCCGATCATCAGTCAACGGGTGTTTTTTCACGCCTGTTCGGGCTGCGGCTGGACGGCGGGTGCAGCCTTTTTTCGCCCGAAGCGCCGCTGCAACCGGTCGAGATAAATGTAGACGACGGGCGTCAGGTAGAGAGTGATGATCTGTGAAACCACCAGTCCGCCCACCACGGCCAGGCCCAGTGGCTGGCGGGACTCGCCGCCCGCCCCGAAGCCGATGGCGATGGGCATGGTGCCAAAAAAGGCAGCCATGGTGGTCATCATGATGGGGCGGAAACGGATCAGGCAGGCCCGGTAGATGGCGTCGGCCGGTGGCACGTCGGAGCGCCGCTCGGCCTCCAGGGCGAAATCGATCATCATGATGGCGTTCTTCTTGACGATACCCACCAGCATAATGATCCCCACGAAGGAAAAGATGTTGAGATCCACCCCGAATATCCACAGGGTGATGAGGGCGCCCAGACCTGCCGACGGCAGTCCCGAGAGGATGGTCACCGGATGGATGAAACTTTCGTATAAAACCCCCAGCACCAGATAAATCACCACGATAGCCATGACCAGCAGCAGGCCCATGCCCTTCAGGGAAGACTGGAACGCCTGGGCTGTGCCCTGAAAGCTGGTGGTGACGGTGGCCGGCAGCAGTTCGCGGGCCTCGGCTTCCACCTGCTGCAGGGCATCGGCGAGGGATACACCCGGCTCCAGATTGAAAGAGATGGTGGCCGCGGGGAGCTGGCCGACGTGATTGACGGATAAAGGCCCGATATCCGGCCGGATGCGGGCCAGCGTGTCCAGCGGGATCAGCCGATCGTTGCCCGACTTGATGTACAGGTTGCTCAGATCGCCCGGCTCGCGCTGCAGGTCGGGCAGCAGCTCCATGATGACGTAGTACTGGTTGTTGGGCGCATACATGGTCGAGATCTGCCGTGTGCCGAAGGCGGTGAACAGGGCGTCCTCCACCTGGTAGGCGGATACGCCGAGGCTGGTGGCCTTGTCGCGGAGGATCTCCACGCGCACTTCGGGATTCTTGATGAGCAGGTCGCTGTTGACGTCCGTCAGACCCGGCAACTCGCTGAGGCGGGCCTCAAGGAGCGGGGCGTAATGGTTCAGTTCGGCGATGTCCGTGCTTTGCAGGGTGAACTGGTAAAGGGCGCGGCTGAACTGCCCGCCGATGGTGATGGTGGGCGGATTCTGCAGATAGACCTGCATACCCGTCACGGAAGCCAGTTGCGGCCGCAGACGGTTGATCACCTCGTCGGCGGTCGACTCGCGCTCATCCCTCGATTTCAAACGCATGAAGATCATGCCGGAATTGCCGCCCCGGGCGCCCCCCCGTGCGCCGCAATTGGACATCATCCCTGCCACGTCGGGATCCCGGCGGATGATGTCCGCCGCTGCCTGCTGGTGCTGCACCATGGAATCGAACGATATCCCCTCGATGGCTTCGGTGAAGCCGCGGATCTGGCCCGTGTCCTCGCTGGGAATGAAGCCCTTGGGCACCTGCTGGTAGACCCACCACGTCACCAGCAGGATGACGAATGAGAGCAGCAGCGTACCCAGTTTGTGACGCAGGGAGAAACGCAGGGTGACGTCATACCCCTTGAGCATGAAATCGAACACCTTCTCCGATGAGCGGTATAGCGCACCGTGACGGACTTCGCCCTTAGCCCGCAGAAAACGGGACGCCATCATGGGCGTCAGGGTCAGGGAAACGACGCCGGAGATGAGGATGGCCGCGGCGATGGTCACGGCGAATTCATGAAAGAGCCGGCCCAGGATGCCGCCCATGAACAGCACCGGAATGAACACCGCCGCCAGGGAGATGGTCATGGACACAATGGTGAAACCGATCTCCCGCGAGCCGTCCAGGGCGGCCTGCAGCGGTTTCTTGCCCATTTCCAGGTGACGGACGATGTTCTCCAGCATGACGATGGCATCGTCCACCACGAAACCCACCGACAGGGTCAGGGCCATGAGGGAGAGGTTGTTCATGGAGAAGCCGAAGAGGTACATGACGGCGAAGGTGCCGACAATGGAGAACGGCAGTGCCAGACTGGGGATGAGGGTCGCCGACACATTCCGCAGGAAGAGGAAGATCACCAGTATCACGAGACACAGGGTCAGCATGAGGGTGAATTTGACGTCGTTCACCGATTCACGGATGGAGCGGGAGCGGTCGTACAGGATGTTGAGATCCACCGACGCCGGCAACTGCTCCTTGAACATGGGGATCAGATCCAGGATGTTTTCGACCACCTGCACGGTGTTGGTTCCGGGCTGGCGCTGGATGGCCAGCACCACCGCCCGCTTGCTCCCTGCCCGGTTGACATACCAGGCGGCGGTTTTGTCGTTTTCGACGCTGTCGGTAATGCGGCCCAGATCCCGCAGATATACCGGTGAACCGTCGCGGTAGACCACGATGATGTTGCGATAGGCCTCGGCGTCCAGCAGCTGTCCTTCCGACTGAACCGTGTAGGCGCGATGGGGTCCGTAGAGCACGCCGCTGGGCAGCTCCACGTTGCTGTCGCGGACGGCCCGGACGACTTCGTCAATGCCGATGTTGCGGCTGGTCAGCCTTTTCGGATCGAGCTGGATCCGCACGGCATACTTCTGCGAACCGTAGACCATCACCTGGGCCACGCCGTTGATCATGGAGATCCGCTCGCCCATGGTGGTGGCAGCATACTCGTTCAGGACGGACAGCGGCAGGGTGTCTGAGGTCATGGCGATGTAAAGAATGGGCTGATCCGCCGGGTTGACTTTGCGAAAGGATGGTGGATTGGGCATGTCCCTTGGCAGCCGGCGTTGGGCCTGGGCGATGGCCGACTGGACATCCTGAGCGGCGGCGTCCAGATCCCGCTCCAGACTGAACTGCAGCGTGATCTGGGTTGCGCCAATGCCGCTGGTCGACGTCATGTTGTCGATGCCGGCGATGGTGGAAAACTGACGCTCCAACGGCAGCGCCACCGAGGCGGCCATGGTCTCCGGGCTGGCGCCGGGCAGGCTGGCCGACACCTGGATGGTAGGGTAATCCACGTTGGGCAGGTCGCTGACCGGCAGGGTGATATAGGCCATCACCCCGAACAGCAGGATGCCCAGCATGAACAGCACCGTCGTGACCGGCCGGTGAATGAATAGGGACGGAATATTCATTGGGCGACCATCCCTGTTTCGGAGCTCTGACGGATGACGACCCGCGCCCCGCTCACCAGTCGCATCTGGCCGTCTGTGACAACGGTTTCACCGGCCGTCAGGCCGTCGCTGATGATGGACAGTCCGTCCATCATGCGGTCCACGGTCACCGGGCGCATTTCCACCGTTTTATCCTCCCTGAGGACAAAGACAAACGTACCGTCCTGGCCGGTTTGTACCGCCTGGGAGGGGATCACCTGCGCCTGGTGCTCGATGGCCAGGACCAGCACCACATCGACAAACTGGCCGGGCCACAGAGTGCTCTTTTTGTTGGCGAAGGTGGCCTTGAGGTGCACGGTGCCCGTCCCCGGCCGGACCAGGCTGTCCAGGAAAGTGATGGTTCCGGTCTCCGCTGGCAGGCCCGCATCAGGGATGAGGGCCGACACTGCCAGTACTTCCTGCCGCAGCTGGGTACGGATGCGGGTCAGCTCCTGCTCAGGGACCGAAAAATCAACGAAAACCGGACGGATCTGGTAAATGTTCACCAGGACCGTATCATTCTGCTTGACCATGTTCCCGGCATGAACCAGCAGCTCGCCGGTCCGGCCGTCCATCGGCGCGTATACGGAGCAATAGCCGAGTTCCAACCGGGCGTTACGCACCGCCGCCTCGCTTTCCCGCACTGCGGCCAGATCAGCCAGCAAGGTGGCCTGCAGCGCTTCGGCGTTGGTGCGAACCGCATCGTACTGCTGCTGGGTGACGTAATCCTTGGCCACCAGTTCGGCGTACCGCTGGCGGTCCGCGTCGGCATTGGCGGCCAGCAGGCGGTCCCGCTCCAGATTGGCCCGGGAACGCTCCAGGGCAGCCTCGGCACGCTGGAGATTCGCCTCAAAAGGGGCCGGATCGATGCGGCAGAGCGGCTGTCCCTGCCGCACCTCCTGGCCTTCGGAAAAGTTCACTGTCTGTATGGGTCCGCTGATCTGGGTTTTGACGGCAACGGAGGAGAAGGCCTTGACGGTGCCGATGGCCCGGATCTGGACGGGCATGGGTTGCTGAATCACTGGGGCGACGGTGACCGGGACCGAAACCGGTCCGGCCCCGCCCTTGGCCCGGGTATTTTCGGAGCAGCCGCAGTTCAGCGCCAATAAGAACCCGCTGACGATAGGAATCATCGGGCGAAGTCGGGCCGGCCAGACGTGCCGTGAACTTTGTCGGTGGAGTATGTTCATGCTGTTCTAACGCTCCTGTTCATTGGATGGCCCTGTCGGGGTGGACATGATTCCCTGACGCATGGCTGGATCGTCGAGGATCCGCCCTGTATCGCGGGATAGTCCGGCCAGGGCCACCAGCCATTCCGTACGGGCCCGGACCTGCTCCGCCCGCGCGGTCTCCAGCGTCTTCTGGGTGGAAAGCAGATCGAGGATGTCGCCGACTCCCGCCCGGTAACGTCCCAGCGCCACCTCATACGATTGGGTGGCGCTGCGCAGCAATTGTTCGGACGTCCGTATTTTCTGTCCGGCCGCCTGTAGGGTGTAATAGCTGCTCCACACTTCCAACATGGCCGACTGACGCAACGAGGCGTACTCTTCCCGGCTTACGGCCGCCTCCTCCCGGGCCTGTGTCTCGTTGTGGGCCTGGGCATAGCCGGTGAAAAGGGGAAACCGCAGGCTGAGGCCGACGGAATAGGTATCGAGCAGCGTGTCCCAGCGGCTGTTATACTGGGCTCCGAAGATCCCGTTTACCGCGATATAGGGTCGCCCTTCCGCCTCCACGCGGCGAATCCGTGCTGTGGACTTCCGCAGCCGTGCCGCGGCGGCGGCCAGGTCCGGGCGGGACTGGCAGGCCTCGGCGATCAGCCGGTCCACATCACGGGCCGCGGAATCGATGGGAAAATCAGGTTGAAATTCGGCGATCCGCAGATTGGCATTGGCCGGCAGGCCGACGGCGGTCGCCATCACTCCTTCGCGGATCCGCAGGTCGCGGGTGACTTCCTGAAGTACAAGCTGTACCTGGGCGAGGGAGGCTTCGGCCTGCAGGACATCGGCGATGGTGGCTACCCCGGCGTCATGCCGTTCCTTGGCGGCGTCCAGAACCGTCCGCGCCTCCTTGACGGCGCTCTCCTGGGAAGCGACCAGGACACGAGTGCCCTGATAGATGTAGTAGTTCTGCAACACCTCCAGCATCACATCCTGCAGCACCGCCCGATGCACCCAGTTGGCGGCCAGCAGGGCCTGCCGGGCCTCCTCCAGGCCGGCCTCCCGTCCGCCGCCGTCATACAGGAGGTAGGTCACGCTCAGTTCCGGCCCGATGGAACCGTACCAGGTCTCGTTTTTCGCACCGGTGGAACCGTAACCACCCGTCGCCGTACCTCCGAGATCCGCCTGCGGGAGGAAGGCGCTGCCGGCCGCGGCCCGGACGGCCGCCGCGGCCCGGGCGGCATGCCAGGCGGCCCGGGTATCCGGATTGTGACGGAGGGCGAAGTCGATAAGCTCACCCAGCGTCCAGGTCTTCTCCGCCGGGGCCAGCGGATCTTCGCGGGCCGGCATATAATGGGACAAGGGAAGTTCCGGTCGCCAGGGAAACTGGGGTGCCGTGGACGTCTCACCGGGATCGATGCGCCAGACTGGCGGCGATGTCTTTTTCTCTTCATTCGCCAGACCGACCGTGGTGAGCAGGAATAGGATGCCGACCGTCAGGCATATGGCCCCGTGCCTGATATTCCGGGGCCGCGTGGAGTGATACCTTGTCATGAAACCCTCGCCGCTGCGGCTATCTCCCACCGTCCAAATGAAATATTATACCGTCTTTCAGGACTTAAAGTATGATCAAAATAGGTTCTTTGCGGAAAATGTGCCCTGTCTCACATTGGGGCCGCAGTATGCCGATCCCCGCGGCTAGACGGTGCGTGTTTCTCTGGGATGAGACAGGCAGATGGACCGGCCAGTGGGATCATCCGGCCGGACCGGCTAACGGCCGTGCCGTTAACGGTGCGTGGGAGTCCGCGGATGGTGAACGAACAAAGTCGGGGAAATTACGGCCGGCGACGACATGGACCCCGCCGTCGGTAACCGACCGGACTATTCGGCCGCGACGCCCGGCTCGGTCATGCGCCGGGGATTGAGAATAATCCGCTCCTGCTCCTCCGTGAGCAGTTTTCGCTCCCGAACGACTTCCCGCACCGTCCGCCCCTCCGCCCAGGCGATTTTGGCCACCTGGGCCGCCTGGTCATAGCCGATGACCGGCGCCAGGGACGTGCACATGGCCAGGCTCTGTTCCACCATCGCCTCGCAGCGCCGGCGGTCGGCGGTGAGTCCGGCGATGCAACGGCTGCGGAAGATGCGACAGACATTGGTCAGCAGGCGTAACGATTCGAGAATATTGCGGGCCATGAGGGGCATCATGACATTGAGTTCGAAAGTACCCGATTGCCCGCCCACGGTCACTGCCATATCGTTGCCCATCACCTGGGCGGCCACCTGGCAGACGGACTCGGCGATGACCGGATTGACTTTGCCCGGCATGATGGAGGAACCTGGTTGCACCGCCGGCAGGGCGATTTCGCCGAGGCCGCAGCGCGGCCCGCTCCCAAGCCAGCGGATATCGTTGGCAATCTTCATCAGGCTGACCGCCACGACCCGCAGGGCACCGCTCAGTTCCACCACCGTGTCCCGGGCGCTTTGCGCCTCAAAATGATTCTCCGCTTCTGTAAATTTGCCGCCGGTGTACCGGTTGAGTTCAGCCACCACGTGCCGGGCGAACTGCGGATGCGTATTGATACCCGTGCCCACGGCAGTTCCGCCGATCGCCAGCTCCCAGAGATGGGGCAATGTGTTTTCCAGACGACGCATCCCATGGGCGAGTTGGGAGGCGTAGCCACCGAACTCCTGCCCCAGCCGGATGGGGGTGGCGTCCTGCAGATGCGTCCGGCCGATTTTCACGATGTCATCAAATGCGGCCGCCTTTGCCGCCAGTTCCGCCCGCAGCTCCTCCATAGCCGGCAGGAGCCGCCGTGTCAGTTCTTCGGTGCAGGCCACGTGCAGGGCCGTGGGGATGACGTCATTGCTGGACTGGCCCCGGTTGACATGATCGTTGGGATGGACCGGCTGTTTATCGCCGATCTTGCCGCCCAACAACTCGTTGGCGCGATTGGCGATCACTTCGTTGGCATTCATGTTTGTGGACGTGCCGGACCCGGTCTGAAAGATATCCACCACAAAATGCCGATCCAGCCTGCCGTCGGCCACCTCTTCAGCCGCTTGTTGAATGGCCACTGCCCGCCGATCATCGAGTTGTTCCAGTTGCCGGTTGGCATGGGCCGCCGCCGCCTTGATGAGGCCCAGGGCGCGGATGAATTCCCGGGGAAAACCGGCGCCGCTGACGGGGAAGTTGTCTACCGCCCGTGCCGTCTGGGCCCCGTAATACACATCGGCGGGCACCCGGAATTCACCCATGGAGTCCTGTTCAAGTCGATATTCCTTAGTCATGATAAAACCTCTCTGCATTCAAAGATGATTGGATGCGGATCCCGCCATAATCTTTCCAAACGGCAACCGTGTCATTTTCTCACCTGTTCATCCCGCCGATTCCCGCCGCTCGTTCGCAACACTTTTGTGACAGAGCCTGGCACCGTTAGATAAAAGCCATGATAAAACCTCTCTCCGTTTTTAGATGATGGGATGCGGATCCCGCCTGCGCTGTCCGCACTCCTGAACAAGATCCGCGAAATTGGTTCAGAAGCGCCCGGCC
>JAFGRT010000205.1 GCA_016935015.1 Acidobacteriota bacterium
ATGGTTTCGATCCCCTCCTCGTCCGCCGCCACATCCCCCTTTTCCCGGCCGATGCCCACGTTCCAGTAACGGGAGCCGGGCACAATCATCTGGCTGATGAAGAACAGGTGATTCATTGTATCGAAGACATGAAGGCTGCCCGCCCGGCGCACCGCCACCACCGCGGCACCTACCTTGCGCCGGAACATATCTCCATTGGCCCGGGCCACCATGCCGGCCCGGTCAATGAGCGCCTTCATCTCCGCCGTCACGTCGGTAAAGTAGGTGGGCGAGCCCAGAATAATCCCGTCGGCGGCCAGCATTTTTGCCACACATTCGTTCAGGGGATCATCCTCGATGACGCACCGCCCGTTTTTTTCATGAAAACAGCGGCTGCAAGCCGTGCAGCCGCGCAGGGTGCAACCGGCCAATTGGATCATCTCCGTCGCGATGCCTGCCCCTTCGAGTTCGGCGAACACGTAACGGATGAGCTGGGCCGTATTGCCGTCCCGCCGGGCACTACCATTGATGGCGAGCACCTTCATGTGCATTTCCTTTCGATGCAGGCGGCTGAAAGCGACCATCCCACCGCCCCAGCTGTTTTCCATCTCCCATAAATCCGTAGCATCGCATAACACCTCCCGTCGTGCAACGGGTTTCTGGTCTCTCATCGCCCTATATGGATTCACTACCGTCCGTCTCCGGAAAGAAGTGACATTCAGCCTGAGATTGGATATAATAACTGAAAGTTTTGCCCGCCAAATTTAACGCAAGAGGAAAAATATGAACATATTTCCGACTGAAATCCCTCCCCATGAGCAATTCACGGATTTCCGTGAAATGCTGATCAACAGCCGCGAAAAATGGGGCGCCGCCGACGCCCTCATGGAGAAGAAAGACAATGAATGGCAGGCCGTCACCTATAATGAGCTGTTCTACCGGGTGATGTCCCTGGGCTGCGGATTGCGCAAGCTGGGCATGAAGAAACGGACCCCCGTGGCCATCGCGTCGGAAAACCGCATCCGTTGGGGGATTTCCTACCTGGCGGTAGCCTGCGGCGGCGCCATCTGCATCCCCATCGACCGGGACCTCAAGGAGCAGGAATTTTTCCACATCCTGTTCACCACCGAGTCAGAGATTTTTATCGGCTCGCAGAAATATGTGGACATGATCTGCGATATGGTCGAAAAACTGCCGCACCTGAAGCTAATCATCAATATGGATGACTTTGCCGAAAACAGTATCGTCATCCCCTTCGAGGACATCATCGACCAGGGCAAGCAACTGTTCGAGAGCAATTCTTCCGATTACCCGTTCACCAAAATCGATCCCGACGAAGTGTTCACTATCCTCTTCACTTCCGGCACCACCGGCACGTCCAAGGGGGTCATGCTCAGCCAGAACAACATCATCAGCGACGTCACCGGCGTGATGAAGGTTATCCCGCTGCGTCATCCGGAACTCTTCCTGAGCGTTCTGCCTCTCCATCACACCTATGAGTGCACCTGTGGTTTTCTCCTGCCCCTCAGCCACGGCATGACGGTGGCCTATGCCGAAAACCTCAAGCGAATCGCCGACAATCTGCTGGAGGTCCAGGCGACTATCATGCTGGGCGTGCCCCTCCTGTTTGAAGCGATCTACAACAAGATCATGCAGCGCATCGAGGAAAAGGGGAAAATGAAATTCAGGTTCGGCAAGGGGCTCTCCACCCTGGCGGAAAAAGTATTCCACAAGGACATACGCCGCAGCATATTTCGCCCCCTGCACGAGAAATTCGGCGGCCGGTTGAAATTGCTGATCAGCGGTGGCGCCGCCATCTCGCCGGATGTGTCCCGAGGCTTCCGCGAACTGGGTCTCATGTTGCTGCAAGGTTATGGCCTGACGGAGACATCGCCCGTCATCAGCCTCAACATGCTCGACAATTTCAAGGACGATGCCGCCGGCCTGCCGGTGCCCGGCTCCGAGTTCAAGATCGAAGACGGTGAGATTTGCGTCCGCGGTCCCATGGTGATGTTGGGTTATTACAAAAACGAGGAGGCCACGCGGGAGGTGATCGTCGACGGCTGGTTCCACACCGGCGATCTGGGGTACATCGACGATCAAAACTTCATCTACATCCAGGGACGCAAAAAAGCCGTCATCGTCACGGCCAACGGGAAAAACATCTATCCTGAGGAAGTGGAAACCTACCTGAATAAAAGCCCCTTTATTCTGGAATCCCTTGTCTGGGAAGGACCGGAAGCCACAAAATACTGCGAGGAAGTGTTCGCCATCCTTGTACCCAACATCGAATATTTCGACCAATTCCTGGGACGACACGGCAAGAAGATCTCCGAAGAGGAAGTGGAAAAGATTCTGAAGGAGGAAGTGAAGAAGTATTGTTCCGAACTGGCCAATTACAAGCGGGTCAAACGGTTCACCATTCAGTGGGAGGAGTTCGAGAAAACCACCACCCGTAAAATCAAGCGCTATCTTTACACCAGCAAGATCAAAAAGGTGGCCAGCAAACAGAAATAGGCATCAGAAGGAAACAAACCACTTTTCCGTGGAGTCGCCCAGATAGCCGCCGTACCGCTTTCCCGACTGCCATTTGATTTCCAGGTAAACCGGAGTCGCAAACCTGGAACAGGTCAGTGTTCCCTCGAACGTATCCCCCGGCCGCAGGGGCAGGTCCGTCTCGGTGCGGAAGCAGATTCCGCTTTTGCTCACATTCACGGTAAAAACCGCGACATCCATCGTGAATCCCAGGGATGTCGAACCCTTCAGCTGCAGTTGGACCTGCAAAGGGATGCGCTTTTCTTTGCGGAGATTGATGCGATCACTCGCAGGATCAGAAACCATCCGGGCTACCCACCTGAACCGGATTCCTCCATGACCTGATATCCTTTTCGGGTTCGGACGGTGAAATGGGGAGTGGAATCCGGCATATTTTTCAGTTTGACCGTGATCTCCCGAAAACCGGATGCATCAGGTTTCCGCTGGGGATTGTAACCGATTCGGTACTGGTGGCGCAACTCATTTGCGATGGCAATGGTGATATCGGACAATTGATCCAGGTCATCGGGGAAAAAACAGATCCCGCCGCTGATGTCGGCGATTTGTTGAATTTCGGCTGCAGCCTTCTCCCGGGAGAATGATCCCAGATCAAACAGACTGCCGCCCCGCTTTTCCTGCAGGCCGATGAAATAGACCTGAATTTCGCCGGTCTTCACCTGTTCCATCACATTCTCGAACGAATAATAGCTATCCTTGTCCTCGCCGTCGGAGATGATGAGCAAGGCCTTGCGGTCCAGTCGTCCCTTCTCGGCATAGCCCAGGCCGAGGTAGATGGAATCCCACAACGGCGTGCCCCCGCCGGCCAGCATTTTCTCCTTGATGGCATCCCGGATATCATCCGGATCACGGGTGAAATCTTGCAGCAGCTCGGCCTGGTCGTGGGAAAAATCGATGATGAAAAGCTCGTTATCCCGATTGCTGTTGTTCAGAAAGGAATAGATGGACTGATTCACCCAGTGCAGCTTGGGGCGCATGCTGCCGCTGGTGTCGATGACAAGGCCGAGGGTGATGGGCAGGTCCGCCTCCTGGAAAAGGCTGATTTCCTGGGGATTTCCATCTTCAAAAACCTGGAAATTGTCGGCGGTCAGCCCCTCCACCGGACGGCCGTCGGCATCGAGAACGGTCACATCCATAGCCACCAGATCCACCTTCACGCCGATCCGGAAACCCTCCTTAGGCGGCGACTGGGCCGTTACCGGAACAATCAGCCACGAGCCCCACATGACAGCCAGGAACATGACGGGCAGAAGCCTAGTGCTTGGGCGCATAATAGCCTTCCCGATAGTGCAAAAACAGATTGGGCAGCCCCGGCGGGGGATCGAGCTTGACGTTGATTCTGCGCCAGCTGCCGTCGTGCCGCGTGTTGGTGGAGATGTATCCGAGAATATACTGATTGCGCAATTCGGCGTGGATCAATTCGACGAAATATTCCAGCTCATTAATGGAATTGGGGAAAAAGACGCGTCCGCCGGACATCTTGGCCAACTGCTGCATGATACCTTCCCCATAGCCCATGGAGCCGTGCTCGCCGATGATGTAAATCTGGCAATCCACCTCCCGCGCGAATTCACGGACCTCGTGGAAGGAGTAACGACTGCTGTTGTCCTCGCCGTCGGTGACGACGATCAACGCCTTCTTGGGATGCGATCCCTGCTGGATGCGGTCGAGGCCGATATAGATGGCATCCAGCAATGCTGTATTGCCCTTGGGTTCGGTCATGCCGATCTTGTTCTGTATTTCGACGATGTTGTTGGTGATGGTCTGGGCAACCCGGGCCCGATCGCTGAACAGGACCAGCAGGAACTCATCCTGAGGATCCCCATTCTGCAGAAATTCGATGGCGTTTTTCCGGGCCTTCAGAATTTTGGGTTTCATGCTGCGGCTGACGTCGAAAACCAGTCCAAGGGTCACCGGTGATGGTTGCTGGGTAAAATTGAGGATGGTCTGCTGCACCTTGTCCTCATAGAGCTCAAAATGCTCCGGTTTGAGACCGGTCACAAACCGGTTGAGCGCGTCCGAGACGGTTACCCGGACCCGCACACTGTTGACATCCACCCGGATCGTGGCGTATTCTGGATCCTGATCGGTTTTCTGTGCGGGCACCAACGCTCCGAAAATCAACAGGAAAAGAGCGATAACCATGAAACGGTTTTGAAGCATATCTCTAAACCTCTCCACCGTATACGATGCATTATTCATGAAAGATTCTCAAATAAAATTACCGGAATTGCCCCGGAAGAATCCGGTCGCGCCATGAAAAAACCACGTCCTCCCATTCGCCGAATCTTCGTTCATCCCGCCAGTCGGCACCACAGCCTGACCGCCTCGGTACTGGCCGCTTTTCCCGACGTACCGGTTTCATACACCGAACCGTTGCCGGAGTCCCCGCACCGGAGCCAACCGGTGGACAGCCTCTACCTGCTCCCCTTCAAAGGCGAGTTCCTGAAACCATGTCCCTGCACTCCGGAGTACCTCGGTTGTGATTATTATGTCATCAATACCGTGAGCAACTGCAACCTCGGTTGCACGTATTGTATCCTTCAGTCCTACCTGAATACTCCGCGGCTGCATATCTACACCAATTACCGGACCGTTTTCGATGAACTGGACCGCTTTTTGGCGGCTCGTCCCGCTGAATGCTTCCGGATCGGCACCGGCGAGCTGACGGACAGCCTCATTCTCGATGATATCACCGGCATCGCCACGGAGTACGTCCATTACTTCGCCCGCCGGTCCAACGCCGTGTTGGAGCTTAAAACCAAGACCGACAACATCGCCCACCTGTTGGGGGCGCCCCACGGCGGACGGACGGTCATGGCCTGGACCCTGTCCCCGCCGAAGGTCATTCGGACTTATGAAGGCCTTTCCGCCGGCCTGTCGCAGCGCCTGCGGGCCGCCGCTGCGTGCACCGCCCGCGGCTATCCGGTGGCATTTCATTTTGATCCCATCATCCATTATGCCGGCTGGGAAACGGACTACCCGGATCTTGTGGCGGAATTATATCGGCATGTCCCGCCGTCGGACATCGCCTGGATCAGCCTGGGGTCGCTGCGTTTCATGTCCGATCTCAAGGAGATCGTTGAAGGGCGTCTCCCGGCCTGTGATCTCTTCCAGGATGAATTCATCCGGGGTCTGGACGGCAAAGCCCGCTATTTCATCGATCTGCGATTGAGCATGTACCGCCGCATCGTTGATGAACTTCAGAAACACGCACCACCGCCGCCGCTCTATTTTTGCATGGAATCGGCCGATGTCTGGCAGGAGATCCTGGGCTGGGTGCCGGCAGATGAAAAGGCGCTGCGCCATTATCTCACCCGGAGATTTCGCTCATGAAAGGGCAAACGGAGCCCGTGTACGTGGCCACCTTCCGTCGCGGCGAGATGGAAAAAATCCTGGTGGCGTTGCGGCAACGGGCCCGGTATTGCGAGCTTTGCCCCCACCGTTGCGGCGTGGATCGCCAGCGGGATGAACGCGGTCGCTGCCGAACCGGCCGGGAAGCGGTGGTGGCCAGTTTTGGTCCTCACTTCGGCGAAGAACGTCCCATCTCCGGTCACCGGGGCAGCGGCACCATCTTTTTCGCTCACTGCAACCTTTTCTGCCTGTTCTGCCAGAACGATGACATTTCCCATGGTGGTCACGGCCGGCCCGTATCGCCGGCGACCCTGGCCGACATCATGCTGTCCTTGCAGGCGCAGGGCTGCCATAATATCAATCTGGTGACGCCGTCCCATGTGATTCCACCCTTTGTCGAGGCACTTTCCCTGGCGGCAGCGGATGGTCTGCGCATTCCCCTGGTCTATAATTCGGGTGGCTATGACAGCGTGGAAAGCCTGGAACTCCTCGCCGGACTGGTGGACATCTACATGCCGGATTTGAAGTTTCTCGACCCGGAATACGCCCGGGCATGGACCATCGCCCCCGATTATCCCGCCGTGGCCAAAGAGGCGATCCGCGCCATGCACCGGCAGGTGGGCGATTTGCAATGTGCGGCCGACGGTGTGGCCCATCGCGGTCTGCTGGTCCGGCACCTGGTCATGCCCGGCGCCACCGCAGACAGCCGGGCCGTCCTCCGTTTCCTGGCCGAGGAAATATCCCCGTCGACCTACGTCAATATCATGAGCCAGTACCGGCCGTGCGGTGAAGCCTATCGACACCGGCAACTGAACCGTCGCCCCTCCGCCGAGGAATATCGGGCCGTGATCGAGGAGGCCCGGCGGCTGGGATTGACGCGCGCCGAGGCGCAGGGCGCCCCTCCCGTCGACCGGCCGGGCGGAATACAACGGTAAATTTTCGATTTGGTCTGTGCCGTTTTTTCGCTATAATTGATTTTTTTCCCGCTGCGGGGAACATAGAACAAGCGCCGTTCACCATGCCCAGAGCTGGGTGCAGGAGAGATCAAGCATGCAAAAACTACGACCGTTTCGGGTTGTACCCCATTTACCGCCGCGGCTGAATGCCCTGAAATACGTCGCCTATAACCTGTATTTCACCTGGAATCATGACGCCATCCGTCTGTTTCACCGGATCGACCCCGACCGCTGGGATCAATGCCAACACAATCCCGTTCTCTTCCTGGGAATGATCAGCCAGAAACAACTGAACGAGATTCTGACGGATGAAGGATTCCTATCCCAGATGGACCGGGTGGAATATGAATTTAAGCGCTACATGGAAGTTACCCACCGCTATGAGCACAATCTGGAACAGCCCACCGACTTCCAGGTGGCCTATTTCTCATTCGAATACGGACTTTCAGAAGCGCTGCCCCTCTACTCGGGCGGACTGGGAATCCTGGCCGGCGAACATCTGAAATCATCCAGTGATTTGTGCGTCCCTTTGTTCGGCATCGGCCTGCTTTACCAGATGGGGTATTTCCAGCAGTATTTAAACAGTGACGGTTGGCAGCAGCTCCAATACAAGCAAAATGATTTCTATAACATGCCCATTCTGCCCCTGCATGACGCCGGCGGCGAACGTCTGGGGATCGAGTTGAAGCTGGGCAATGAACCCGTCAAGGCTCTGCTCTGGAAAATTCAGGTGGGTCGGGTGGATCTGTATGTGCTGGATGCCAATATCAACGAGAATCCGCCGGAGATCCGCAACCTGACATCCATGCTTTACGGTGGCGACCTGGAAATGCGGGTTCGTCAGGAAATCCTCCTCGGCATCGGCGGCGCCCGCGCGATCCAGGCCCTGGGGCGCACACCGGCTGTCTATCACATGAACGAGGGACATAGCGCCTTTGCCGCTCTGGAACGGATCCGCCAGATCATTCTGCAGCACGGCGTCTCGTTTGCCGAAGCTTGGGAGGCCGTGGCGGCCAGCAACGTTTTCACCACGCACACGCCTGTCCCCGCCGGCAACGACATGTTCCCCCAGCATCTCATGGAGAGGTATTTCCAGGGCTATGCCGAAGAACTCGGGATCCCATTTCCGCAGTTGATGGGGCTGGGCCGACAGAACCCCGACGATAGCAACGAACCATTCTGCATGACGGTGCTGGCCCTGAAGCTGTCGAACTACACCAACGCCGTCAGCAGACTGCACGGCAGCGTCTCGCGCAAGATGTGGCAGAACGTCTGGAAAGGTACGCCGGAAATCGACGTCCCCATTCAGCATATCACCAACGGTGTACATATTCCCTCCTGGATATCCCACGAGATGGGCAGTCTTTATCAGCGGTATCTGGGGCCCAAATGGACGGAGGATCCCGACAACGAACGCGTCTGGGAACGCATCGATCGCATCCCCGATTCGGAGCTGTGGCGCACCCATGAGCGCCGCCGTGAGCGACTGGTGGCGTTCACCCGGCAACGGCTCCGTCAGCAACTCATCAACCGGGGCGCATCCAGAAGAGAGATCGATCTGGCCTCCGAAGTGCTGAATCCCGAAGCCCTGACCATCGGCTTCGCCCGCCGGTTCGCCACATACAAGCGCGGCAATCTGATTCTACGAAATCCGGACCGGCTGTCGGCCATCCTCAATCATTCGGAACGACCGGTCCAAATCATTTTCGCCGGCAAGGCCCACCCCAAGGACAATCCGGGCAAGGAAATCATTCGCCAAATCATCCATCTCAACCGCCGGCCCGATTTCCGCCATTCCGTGGTCTTTCTCGAAGATTACGACATGAACGTGGCCCGCTACCTGGTGCAAGGTGTCGACATCTGGCTCAATAATCCCCGTCGTCCCCTGGAGGCCTGTGGGACCAGCGGCATGAAAGTGACACCCAACGGCGGCCTGAATTTCAGCATCCTGGACGGCTGGTGGGTCGAGGGCTATAACGGTGAGAATGGCTGGTCCATCGGCGCCGGCGAGGAGTATACCGACTACAACTACCAGGATGATATTGAAAGTGAGGCTATTTACTCGCTGCTGGAAGGCGAGATCGTCCCCCTGTTTTACGAGCGGGGCCGCGACAAGCTGCCGCGGGGGTGGATCCATAAAATGAAACTGGCCATGAAAAGCCTCCTGTCCCGATTCAATACGCACCGCATGGTCGAGGATTACATGGAGCAGTTTTACGTGCATGCAGCCCAGGCCTGGGATGCCTTGTCCGCCGACGGCATGGCGCAATCCGTCGCCCTGACCGCATGGCGGGAAAAAGTGGAAAAGGCCTGGGGTCAAGTGAAGATTCTCCAAGTCGATTATGAACAGAACGGCGATTACCCTATCGGTTCCGCCATCGATATCACCGTGGATCTGAACCTGGGCCCTCTGGAGCCGTCGGATGTCATGGTCGACGTCTATTACGGCCCCACCAATCCCATGGGTGAACTAACCGAACATGATGTGTCCCCTCTTAAGTTCCAGGCGGAGATTTCCCCCGGAGTCTGCCGTTTCCGCGGCGGCATCTTCTGCGACAAGACCGGCAGTTTCAGTTTCACCATCCGGGTAATGCCCTTTCATTCATTGCTGAATCAGCCCTTGTCCATGCATTTGACACTGTGGGGCTAATCCTGATCGCCTGACGGGGCCTCTTTAGCGCTTGCTATCCAAAAGCAATCATATTAGAATTTCACCGACGACCACATGGAGACAACCCCTATGACGGATGCAGTTCGGATGACGTCAGGCAAAGATGTATTTCAGCGATGTTACGAGTATACCCGACCCGATGAATTTCGTGCCTTGGGATTATATCCCTACTTCACCTCCTTCGGTGGGGCCATCGCCGAGAACTCTCCCTATTATCGCCTCGACGGCAAACCGGTTCTCATGTTCGGCTCCAATGACTATCTGGGCCTGACGACCAACCCCGCGGTCAAGGAGGCGGCCATCGCCGCCGTGAGGGATTACGGTACCGGCTGCAGTGGCTCCCGTATGCTGAACGGCACCCTCGACATCCATATCCGCCTGGAAGAGGAACTGGCGGAATTCACAGGCAAGGAAGCCACCGTACTTTACTCTACCGGGTTCATGACCAACGGCTCGCTCTCCTGCCTGCTGGGCCGGGACGAATATGCCATCCTCGACAAGAGCGTTCATGCCAGCATCAATTACGGAACGATGGTATCCTTCGGCAAGAATCATCGGCGTTTTCGTCACAATGACATGAAGGATCTGGAAAACATCTTCGAATCCATCCATGCCGATCGAGGAAAAATCGTCATTGTCGACGGCGTGTTCAGCATGGAAGGGGATGTGGCCCCGGTACCGGAACTGTCCGCCCTGTGCCGCCGTCACAATGCCCGGCTGTACGTGGACGATGCTCACGGCATCGGCGTCCTGGGCGAACGCGGCGCCGGCACCGCCGAGTACTTCCAAATGTTGCCTGAAGTGGATATTCTCATGTGCACGTTCAGCAAATCCTTCGCCTCCACCGGCGGATTCATCGCCTCGGAGCGACCCGTGATCGAATTTCTCAAGCATCATTCCCTGCCCTTCATCTATTCCGCCAGCATGCCGCCGGCGGCTGTCGCCACCGCCCTGGCCGCGCTACATATTTTCAGGTCGGAACCCGAGCGCCGGGAGAAACTGCTGCGGAACTCCGACAAGATCCGAAAGGGTCTGAAGTCAGTCGGCTTCGAGGTTCATGACGGATTCACCCCAATCATCCCGGTCATCATCGACGACGAGCTCCTGTTGTGCCGTTTCTTCAAAGCATTGATAGAGGCGGGAATCTATACAAACCCCATCTTCCGCCCGGCGGCCGACAAAGGCATGATCCGCATCAGCTGCATGGCCACTCACGAGGACGAACACATCGATCAGTTGATCAATACCATGCTGGAAATTGGACGCTCCTTCCAGTTTTTGCAGTGATGTCAAAAACCGCTTTTGTCACAGGCGCCACAGGTTTTGTCGGTCGACACCTCATTGCTCATCTCCGGCAGCAGGACTGGCAGGTACGGGCCCTGGCCCGTAATCCCGACAAGTTCGACGCGCTGTTCGGTGGGGAGCCATCAGTCGAGCGGATCGCCGGCGATCTGACGGATAAAGACGCCCTCCGGCGCGGCCTGGCCGATTGCGATCTTCTTTTTCACGTGGCCGGCGTGACCAAGGCCGCGTTCACGGATGAATACTACCGGATCAATCACCAGGGCACCGCTTTTCTGTATGAGCAGGTTCGCGAGCTCCAGCCGGCATTGGCGAAGATCGTTCATGTCAGCACGTTGGCCGCCGTGGGACCGGCCGCGTCCTCCCGGCCGCCTGCTGAATTTCCCGAGCCCCGCCCCATCAGCCATTATGGCCGCAGCAAGCTGCTGGGGGAGGAGGAAGCCCGCCGCCTCATGGCCGATTACCCGTTGACCATCATTCGCCCGCCGGCGGTCTTTGGACCAGCGGATACGGATGTGCTGATGTTTTTCAAGATGGTGTCCCGCGGAATTCTGCCCCTCATCGGCGGAGACGACAAACTGGTCTCCCTGATTTACGTCGAGGACCTGGCGATGGCCCTGCTGGCGGCGGCCCTCAGTCCGGCCACCACCGGCCGGACCTACTTCGTATGTTACGATGAGCCGTTCCGCTGGAAGGAACTGGGCGCTTTGGCCGCCCGAATACTGACTCGCCAGGTCAGATGCATCGCGTTTCCGCACCTGCTGACCCGAACCGTGGGAATATTGTCGGAATTCATACACCGGATTGCCGGTCGTGCCACGAAACTCAACCAGGACACGACCCGCGAAATGACCCAGTCGTACTGGATATGCTCCAATGAAAGAGCCCGAGAGGATTTCAACTTTCGGCCGCATTTTCCCATTGAGGAAGCGTTCGCCAAAACCATCTCCTGGTATCAGGAGCATGGGCAGCTTTCTCGATGAGAACGGCCTGAATCACGTCGACCTTCGTCAGCCGGGCTTGCGCCCCGCCGATTTGGTGGTGCTGGCTTTCTATTTGTTGCTGTCCGGACTCACCGTCCTGCACCTACCGAAGCTGCCGTATGCGGCCTTCATGCTGGGCGCGAACGCCTTCCTGATCCTCTACCTGGTGGTACTGGCCCCCCGGCCCATCCAGGGCTCTCCGGTCTGGATCACGGTGCTGCGCCTCTGGTATCCGGTGCCCTTCGTCATGCTCGCCTTCGTCCAGCTTCGTGACCTGGTGCCGGCCGTCAATCCATTCGACGCCGACCGGACCCTTTTACAGCTGGATGCCTGGCTCTTCGGCGCGCAACCTTCTCTCATGCTGCAGCAGATTCACCAGCCCTGGTTGACGGAGTTGCTTCAGTACGTCTATTCATCATTCTACTTTTTACCGCTCATTCTGGGCATCGTGTTGGTGGCGCGTCACAAACTCATCATCTACGATTTCTTTTTCTTTTTCACCTGTTACGGCTTCTTCCTGTCCTATCTGGGTTATTTCTTCGTGCCGGCCATCGGTCCCCGGTTCGTCATCGCTCCGCAATACGACTTTCCGCTGCAGGGTCTGTGGTTTTTCGATGACATGGTTTACTTCACCAATCTCCTCGAATCCATTCATCGGGACTGCTTCCCTTCGGGACACACCATGATGACCCTGGCCACCATCCATTTCAGCTATCATCACGCCCGCGGGTTGTTCAGGATATATCTGCCGGTGGGTATTCTGCTGATCTTCTCAACACTCTACCTGCGCTATCACTACGGCATCGATCTCATTGCCGGTGTCATTTTCTACGCGTTCATCATCGTGACGGCCAAACCGTTGTATCAAAAACTCAGCCGCCTGACCGTCCCGCCGGAATAAACCATGGCCGAACGGCCGGTTGCGCTATAAATATTTCTGCAGATTTTTCTCGCTCAGTTTCTCCACCAACCGCCGGATATCCTGGGCGTTGTTCTTGTGCGCCACCAGCACGGCATCTCCGCACGCTGCGATGACCAGATCCTCCACTCCCACACCGGCCACCAGCGCCCCCTCGCTGTACACGATGCACCGCCGGCTGTTCAGCATAACAGGCGCGCCCCCCACACTAATATTGCCGTCTTCCGGGAAGCTCAGCTCCTCCAGCGCGTCCCAGCTGCCCACATCATTCCACCCGAAGTCGCTGCGGGCGACCACTACCTTATCTGACTTTTCCATTACGCCGTAATCAATGGAAATGGCCGGCAGACGCGCGAACATGTCCCTGAACGCCTCCTCATCGGAAAGGGCGAATCCCGCGCTGAAAAAATCGTCGACCGGTTGGGCGATATCCGGCAGGAACCGCCTGATTTCACTGAAAATAACTCGGCATTTCCAGCAGAACATCCCGCTATTCCAGTAATAGTTGCCTTCACTCAAAAAATCTTCGGCCACATGTTGCGAGGGCTTCTCCAGAAACTCCTCCGCCGTCTGGAAGGCGATACCATCGACAGAGCAACGGGTTTCGCCGGCCCGGATGTACCCATATCCGGTGTGAGGTCGTTGGGGCAGGATGCCCAGGGTCACCAGGAGGTCCTCGTTTTCAGCGGCCTGAGTGGCCGCCGCCAGGAATTTGCGAAAACGGTCCTCATCGCGGATATAATGATCCGCCGGCAGCACCGCCATGACCGATTGGGGATTTATTTGCTGCAGATACCGTGCCACCAGGGCGATGCAAGGCGCGGTGTTGCGCCCGACCGGTTCCGCGATGATGTTTTCCGGCGGCAGATCAGTGATGGTCTCCCGGATTTGGCGGACATACCGGTGATTGCACACGATGATAATCCGCTCGGTGGACACGACGGGCCGGACACGATCGACGGTCTCCTCCAGCAGCGTTTTGTCGGAAAACAACTTAAGCAGCTGTTTGGGCCGGTCTGCACGGCTGGCCGGCCAAAAACGGGTTCCGGAACCACCGGCCATGATCACGACATAGCATCCCATATGCGCCCCCTCTTTTCTTCCCTGATCTGTGCATACGGCTATTTTACCGGAGGAACGGGTGGCTGTGCCATTTTTATTTTTGTGTTCTTGAATTTGACCGGGAATGTAGCTACAGTAGTCCACGAAAGACTGACGTCGATCGGCCTTTGGGAGACGGACCATCATGCGCAGGATACGTTTGGGAATGGCCGGCTTTGGGCAGGTGGCCCGGGCGTTTCTCGAACTGCTCCCCGAGAAACAATCCTACCTACTGCAACGATACGACCTGGGCATCCAGGTGGTCGCCATCTGTGACAGCACCGAATACCGATTGAATCCCGAGGGCTTCGATCCGGAGGATTTGCTGGTCCACAAGCTGGAAAAAAATTCCACTTCCTACCGCACCGATGAAACCCTCAGCGCTGACATTCCCGTTATTATCGAAAGCTTCATCCAGACCGGCGTGGATGTGGTGGTGGAGGTATTACCACCTGATTTTTCATCCGGCGAACCGGGTTTGAGCTATATTCGAGGCTTCCTTGCTCGCGGTGTTCCCGTCGTCACCACCAACGAATCGCCACTGCTCCTGGCCTATGAAGAGCTGCGAAAATTATCCCGGCAGCGGAACGTTCCGCTGGTATTCGGCGCCACCTGTGCGGCCGTTCTGCCGGTGGTCGAAATGGCCACCAGCGGCGTGGCCGGCGTCACGGTTTACGGCTTCGAGGGCATTTTTTCCGGTATTGCCAACCTGCTGCTGGCGGAAATGTTTCACAACCGCAGCTCCCTGGCCGAGGAAATGGAGATCGCGGCTGAGATGGGCGTGTGCCCGCCCAGTCCGGCGAAAGACATCGAGGGCTGGACCACCGCCTACGACACCTTGCTTTTGGCCAAGGTCCTGATGGAACCCCGCGCCCGGCTGGTCGATGTGGATGTGGCCGGCCTCGGCGGCCTGACATTTGAACAGGTGGCCCCGGTCGTTGAAGAGGGGAACACGTTAAAACTCTTGGGAAAAGCCAGTTATCAGGACAACAGGTTGCGCCTGCGCGTCACGCCGTCCATCATCACGCCCGATCATCCGTTCTATCGCATGAACGGGGCGGAAAAGGCGGTCATCCTCTTCACCGATGGACTTGGCAAGCTCATCATCAGCGGTGGCACACCCGGCAGCCGGGAGATGGCCCATCTTGTCCTGCGCGACCTCATCACCCTCTTCCAGCCGGCGGGCCTGCTTTGGTAATTCAGGCAAACAGGCGGGGATATTCGGGAAAGTCATTGGGATAATATGGCCGGGCCGCAACGATCAGCGGGCACCGCGGCAGAAAATCACGGTGGGGATGGTCAGCAGGAGGATCTTGAAGTCCAGCCACAGGCTCCACTTGTCGATGTACTCCAGATCCAGCTTCATCCATTCGTCGAAATCGATTTCATTGCGGCCCGATATCTGCCACAGGCAGGAGATTCCCGGTTTCACCGACAGACGCCGTTTCTGCCAGGGCCGGTACTCGCGGACCTCTTCCGGAAGGGGCGCCCGCGGCCCCACCAGACTCATTTCTCCCTTGAGCACATTGTAGAATTGAGGCAATTCATCGATGCTGGTCTTACGCAAGAAGCGCCCCAACGGGGTGATGCGGGGATCGTTGCGCATCTTGAAAGTCGGACCGTTCATTTCATTGAGATGCTTGATTTCCCAAAGCACGTCCTCGGCCCCGTCAATCATGGAACGGAACTTGTACAGCACGAACTTGCGGCCATACAAGCCGCAGCGAACCTGTTTGTAAATCACCGGACCCCGTGAGGACAACTTGATCAAAAGGGGCGTCACCAGAAAGAACGGAATGGACAGCACCAGCCCCACCGTCGCCCCCACAATGTCGATCATCCGCTTGAACATCAAAGCGAAAGCCTGCTCCGGCACCGGCGAAAAGGTCAGAAACGGCTGGTTTTCAATAAAATCGAGGGACGTTTTGGAGATGACATGGGGGAAAAAATCAAGGGATAGGCGCGTCAGGATGCCCTGTTCCTCGCAGATGAGCATGATCTGCTCAAAAATTTTCAAGTCACTCTTGGACGAGCCGACGAAGATCACCTGATCCACCACGTTGCGACTGAGGACATCCTTGAAGTCCTCGGTGTCGCCGAGAATCTGCTCCCCCACCGGGTTGTGGGCGGCCGGATCCTGGTTGGTCACATAACCCAGCACCGTATAGCCGCGATCGGAGTACAGCCGGATCTTCTCACCCACCTTGAAGACTTGGGGGGAATTGCCCACTACCAGGATCCGCCGGTACCCGTTGCGGGCGCCCTTGTGCGTGAGGATGAAGATCACCCGGGTCAGCACCAGCAACAGGACGATGACACTCAGATACAGCAGCACCAATGTGCGGCTGACTTCCAGCTTGAACAGGAAGGAAACAAAACCGGTAATAAATGCCACCACCAGAATCTTCTCACCGATAACCAGCAGCTTTCGCGGCAGGTTGCGGAAACGGTACGCCGGACGAATATTGCGGTTGTAATAATAAAAGAGCAGGAAAACAGGAAGACTGATCAGATAGAACCAGAAATAACTCTGCAGGGGGTAGAGTACCGGATTGACGATGGACGAGATCATTTCTCCGAACAGATCGTAGAGATGGTTGCGGGCATAATAGGCCAGCGGCAGGGCAACAATAGCGGCCGCCATATCGAAAATCAGCAACAACCTTGTATGGTATTTTTCTTTCTTCTCGATCATCTCGAGCTTCTCTGCCGGACCTTCTGCCCCCCCCCTCATCAATGAAGATGCCGGAATGGTTCATCATACTCTAAATACTCACTGACTCAAACGATATTTTTATAAATCACGCAGCTTCCGGCGCACGTGATCGATTTCCTTCGCGAGGGCTTCTCTTTCCGCCCGGGGGAAATGGCGCAAGCGATGTTTCTGGAAAGCCAGGGTCGTCGACAGCTCCACATAGCGCTTGCGGATCTTTTCATTGATCCAGCCCCGGGCGGAACGACGAAGGTAATAGGGCAGAATGGCCAAAAAACCGGCCGGTATATTGCCGTAGAGAGCTTCCTCGGTCAGCTCGCGACGAATGATTTGCGATTCTTCACGGAGTGAAAACTGCATGAGGACCAGCAGGGCGAAAAAAAGGATCGGAAAGATACCCAAGAGGATCAGAAAGATATGGGACTGTCCTGACGGTTCGGCGTAGCTGAAGACGATGTTCCACCCCAGGTGCAGCCCGATGGCCAGACCGAATCCTGCCAACAGGCAGATCAGCGGGTGGTTCCGGTTGAACTTGATACGGCCCATAAAATAGCCGATCATGCCGGTTGTCAGGGCATGCAGCGTGGCGGTGAAGAGCGTCCGGATGACAATGCTGTCCACCATGGCGGTGGGACCATTCTGCAGGTAGGTGGCAAAAAAATACAGGATGTTTTCCGTCATGCCGAAACCGAATCCGATGGTCGCCCCGTACACGATGCCGTCCGTTCCGTTGTCGAAATTGGCGTTCCTCCAGAATGCAAATAGGGGTAATGATTTGGCGAATTCCTCGATGAGCGCCGCGAAAAGGGTGGCCGACAGCAGTGAGCGGCCGGCGGCCGGGTCGATCCGGACGGCCAGTTTCATGACCTGGGGATGCATCAGTCCCACCACCACCGGGATGAGTACGGCCCCGGCAAGAAACATGGTCACCACCCAGCCGAACGGCTCGCGCTCGTAGCGGTCCAGCCACCACACGATGAGCGTGAAAAAGAGCATGGGCAAAAGGGAACTCAGTATGGACAGTCCCAGGATAACGGCCAGATCATTCATGCAGTGGAAACCTCTTTCCCGTATACCCTCAATCGGCCTGGTACCATGTTTCCATCACTGGATGGGACAGACATTCTCCGTCCGAAAGCCGCGGTCTTCATGGCAGCGCAGGCATGGAGCGGCGGCGTGAGTTGTCAAAACGGTGCGGCTAGTGTACAATTTGCGGCGAAAAAAAGAAACATGTTTCTGGTTCATGTCCGGAGAGGAGGAGCAACATGGAGCTGGCGCTGCTGCAGATCACGATTGAGGATCGCCGGGAAGACACGGCGGCGGTCCTGGAACGATTTTTCGCGCAGGACTATGCCGGGGAGATACTCATCGGTCTGCCGGAATTGTTCCACACCAATTATTCAGCTTTGCCGGACAGCGCCATCTCACAGGCTGATGATCTTCTGGAACGGATCAGACGCCTGTCGGAGGCACATCCGTCCACCCTCATCTGCGGGACGGCTGCTCTGCGGTCGGAGCACAGGATCGTCAATGAACTCCTCATTTTTTACAAAGGGGAAATGATTCCCCTGTACCGTAAACTGCACCTTTTTCGGCCCATGGGCGAGCACCGGCTCATCACGCCCGGAACAAACTTGGCGGTGGTGGATCTGCCGGCGGGCAACACCCGCTGGCGGATCGGATTTGCCATCTGTTATGATTTACGTTTTCCCGAAATTTTCCGACTCTTGCGGGCAGAAGGTTGCCAGCTGGTTGTGGTTCCCGCCCAGTGGCCGGCCCGGCGCGTGGACACCTGGTCACTGCTGCTCCGCGCCCGGGCGGCGGAGAATCAGTATTTCACCGCCGGCATCAATCGGGTGGGTCGCGACGGAGTGGAGCAGTTCGGTGGACGTTCGGCGCTGGTGGATCCGTTGGGCCGTATCCTGACTGACGCCACGGATGCACCGGCGGTGATTCGGGGGCGGCTGGACCCGGGCGCCGTAACATCTGCCCGGGAATTCAACGATTCCCTGAGCCATCGCCGCGCCGACCTGTACCGTTTGCAATGGACAGGCACATGGTGTCGGGTGGATCTGACGACGCGCTGAGTGATGTCCCTGCGGCCAGCCGCGGCAAACAAACGATCCAGCCAGAGAATTCCCTATAAATCGAAGTACAGCTTGTATTCAAATGGATTGGGCATGGTGGCGATCTCGCGCAGCTCACCCCGCTTGACCTCGATCCATTGCCGGATCAGGCTCTCGCTGAACACCTCGCCTTTGAGCAGGAATTCATAGTCGGCCTCCAGGTCATCCAGGGCCCGATCGAGGTTGCGTGGCAAAAAATGAATCTGCTGATCGGCCTTGTCAAAAACATTGGTGTCGAAGGGACCGAATCCTTCGGCCGTCGGATCGATCTGGTTCTCGATCCCGTCGATACCGGCCATGAGCATGGCGCTGAGGGCCAGGTAGGGGTTAGCGGTGGCGTCGGGCGGCCGATATTCCAGCCGGGTTTTCTCCGGATCCGAAACATAGGATGGGATGCGAACGGCACTGGAACGGTTGGCCTGACCGAAGGTGATGGCCGTCGGGGCCTCGAAACCGGGCACGAGCCGTTTGTAGGAATTGGTGCTGGCATTGCAGATGGCGCTGAGAGCCGAGGCATGTTTCAGCAGCCCGCCGATATAATACAGGCCGGTCTGGTTCATGTTGGCATATCGACCGCCACCATAGAAAACGTTTTTCCCCTCGCGGGTCAGGTACTGGTGAACATGCCAGCCGCTGCCGGCTTGCTGGAACATGGGTTTGGGCATAAATGTCACGGCCAGACCGTTTTCCGCTGCCAGATTGAAGAGGATGTACTTGGTCAGAATCGCCTGGTCGGCGGTTTTCAGCAGGGTCGTGAACATGTTTTCGATTTCCTGCTGACCGCGTTCACCCACTTCGTGATGGTGGTATTTGACGTCGATGCCCAGTTTGAGCATCATCCGTACGGCACTGTCCCGAAAATCGGCGTAAATATCATTGGGATTGCACGCATGGTAGGCGTTGTGATGGAATTCCTCGTCATGACTCACCCGGTAATAGGAGGCGCTGGTACGGGTGTCATACTCCACATTGCTGAAAATGTAGAACTCGTACTCGGGTCCCCAGTGGGAGCTGTCGGCCACCCGGGTCTGCCGCAGGTAGTTCTCTGCCTGTTCGGCCACCCAGCGCGGATCCTGGTGATAGCGCGTCCGGGCACTGTCGGTGAGGTGAATTTTGGTGAAAAAACTCAAGGTGGGAATATCCCGAAACGGATCCACCACCACGCTCTCGATATCAGGAATCTGGATCATGTCACTATGTTCCACCTTGGAGTAGCCATAACTGGAACCATCGAAGCCCACGCCGGTCGTGAGCAGATTGGCCGTGAACTGTTTGACCGGCAGGGTGACATGGTGAAGGCGACCCCGCAGATCGATGGTTTTCAAATCAATCATCTCGATATCATGTTCCTTGATGAGGGCGACAATGGATTCGAAGCTACGCATGCGACACTCTCCTTGCGGGCGGAATTCAGCGGGTCGAATTTTATATTATAGATTTTTCATGCATCTTTTTACAAATACTTTATGACAAAAAACCGGTGGCGGTCAGGAAGGTGCGGACATCTTCACCGACCTGCGTCTGGATGGACGGATCATCTCCCGCCCCCTCCAGCCAAACCAGATTCTTTTCCTTGCGGAACCAGGTCAGCTGTCGCTTGGCAAATTGCCGGGTCTTCTGCTGAATCCGTTCCACTGCCTCCGCCGCCGTCAATGTTCCGGTCAGGCAGGCGATGATTTCACGGTAACCGATGGCTTCCAGCCCCTTGGCATCGGCAGGATGACCGGCCGCCAGAATGCCCCGCACCTCATCCTCCCAGCCGCGGGCCAACATTTGCTCCACGCGCCGATTGATCCGGTCGTACAGGAAGGGCCGCGGCAGGTGGAGGCAGTACATCCGGGTGACAAAACCGGTGAGCGCGGTTTCATCCCGGCCGAACTGACGACTCATCGGGATGCCGGTGGCATAATACACTTCCAATGCCCGGGCGATTCGCGGGTAATCGCGAGGGGATATCCGCTCAGCGGATTGGGGATCGATGCCGGCCAGTATCCGATGCAAGACCGCAAGGCCGCGCCGCTCCCGAATCCGGTCGAAGCGTTGGCGCAATTCCGTTTGACGGCCCGGCCCCGGAAAAATGCCATAGAGAAGGGCGCGCAGATAGAAGCCGGTTCCGCCCACCAGAATGGGCAGATCCCCCGCCGCTCGCACACCGGCCATGACCTGGCGGGCCAGATCGGCGAATCGACCGGCCGAAAAATACTCATGGATATCCGCCACATCCAGCAGATGGTGCGGCACCTGGCGCTGCGCCGGTGGCACCTTGGCCGTGCCGACATTCAGACCCCGGTACACCTGCATGGAGTCACAATTGATGATCTGACCGGAAAAGCGCCGGGCGAGGTAGATCCCCAGCTCGCTTTTACCCGTGGCTGTCGGGCCGACAATGCTGACGAGCGGATAAGGTGTGCTGGTCATCGACTATTTACCCGCGGTCAAAAGTGTTTGATGAGACCTGAAATCCAGCGCCGGCGACGTCACATCACGGGTTCCGGATCGGCCGGGGCGGACTTTGTCAAAGGATCCCCGGCCCTCTCTGTCCCGGACTCTCCCGACGAATCGGCGCCAAGAGTATCTGCGCGTCCGGGAAGAAGTGCCCCAACCCCTCGCGGCGGACCAGATCGTTGGCTCATGTTCCCGCGGCGGCGATTCAGGGCCATTTTAAAGTATTGCTTCACTCCGTTCCAAGTATTTGCGTAAATCCCCAATTTTTTTTCAGCTTATCTTGACTCGGAGTGGCGAGAGGGGTATTATTCTTCGTTATTCAGGCACGTTGAAATCCGTTCGGCGGGGAGGTCAGCACAGTATGAAAATTCATGAATTCCAGGCCAAGGATATTCTGCGAAAATTCAACGTCAAGGTCCCCCGCAGCCAAGCGGCCACACTGCCCGAAGAGGTTTTCGACATCACCCTGGCTCTGAATCCTCCCGTCGTAATCAAGGCCCAGATCCATGCCGGCGGACGCGGCAAGGGCGGCGGCGTAAAACTGGCCCATTCGCCGCGAGAGGCCGAGGAGATCGCCCGCCGCATGCTGGGCATGCGGCTCGTCACTCACCAAACGGGTCCCGAAGGGAAAATCGTACGGCGGGTACTGGTAGAAGAAGGCCTCAACATCCAGAAGGAATACTACCTGGGCATCGTTATCGACCGCAGCCGCCAATTACCGGTATTCATGGCCTGCGCCGAGGGCGGCGTGGAAATCGAGGAGGTGGCCGCCCGGAATCCGGCGGCCATCAAGAAGGAGTACATTTACCCCGATGTCGGTTTTCAGCCATATCAGGCACGGCAACTGGCCTTCGGCATTGGTATCCCGGCCAAACTGATTCACCGGGCCAGTGGGTTCTTCCTGAAACTGTACGAAGCCTTCGCAGCTACGGACGCCTCCCTGGCGGAGATCAACCCCTTCATCGAGACGGTCGAAGGCGAATTTTATGCTCTCGACGCCAAAATGAATTTTGACGACAACGCCCTCTTCCGTCATCCCGGTTTCAAAGAACTGCGGGACTATTCCGAAGAGGACCCGCTGGAGATCGAGGCGTCGCGATATCACCTGAACTACATCAAGCTGGACGGGAATATCGGCTGCATGGTCAATGGCGCCGGTCTGGCCATGTCCACTATGGATATCATCAAGCTGGCCGGCGGCAATCCGGCCAACTTTCTGGATGTGGGCGGCGGCGCTTCGGAGGAAGCGGTCACCAACGCCTTCCGCATCCTGCTGTCCGACGAAAAGGTAAACGCCGTTTTGATCAATATTTTCGGCGGCATCGTTCGCTGCAACATCATCGCCAGTGGCGTCATCGCCGCGGCTAGGAATGTGGGCGTCACTGTACCCATCGTCGTTCGCCTGGAAGGAACGAATGTCGAAGAGGGCAAACGACTCCTGCAGGATGCGGAGTTCGATTTCATCCTGGCCGACGGTATGCATGACGCCGCTGAGAAAGTCGTCGCTCTGGCCAAATAATCCCAAGGAGGCTGAATCGTGGCAATCCTGATCAATGCTGACACCAGAGTGGTCGTCCAGGGGCTGACCGGCAAGGAAGGCACCTTTCACGCCTTGCAGTGTCGTGAATACGGCACGCAGATCGTGGCCGGCGTCACCCCCGGCAAGGGTGGCATCCGACATGAAGATATCCCGGTCTTCAACACCGTCCGGGAAGCGGTGGCCGAAACCGGCGCCAATGCTTCCCTGCTCTTTGTGCCGCCCCCCTTTGCCGCCGATGCTGTCATGGAGGCCGCCGATGCGGGCCTGGATCTCGTGGTTTGCATCACCGAAGGCATCCCGACAATGGACATGATCAAGGTGTCACAGAAACTGCAACGCAGCCACACCCGGCTGGTAGGGCCGAATTGCCCCGGCGTCATCTCACCCGGCAAATGCAAACTGGGCATCATGCCGGCGCACATTCATCAGGAAGGCCCGGTAGGTGTCATCAGCCGCAGCGGCACACTCACCTATGAAGCGGTGGGCCAGCTCACGGCCCTGGGCATCGGCCAGTCCACCTGCATTGGTATCGGCGGGGATCCCATCATCGGGACGACGTTCATCGATGCCCTGGCTCTTTTCAAGGATGATCCCCAGACCGAAGCCGTCGTTCTGATCGGCGAAATTGGCGGCACCGCCGAGGAGGAAGCGGCGGCCTGGATCCGGCAGAATTTTCCCAAGCCGGTAGTCAGCTTCATCGCCGGCCGCACAGCCCCGCCGGGACGCCGCATGGGCCATGCCGG
>JAFGRT010000038.1 GCA_016935015.1 Acidobacteriota bacterium
ATTTTTTTTATTTGTTTTCAGTTAATGAAGGCGTTCGATATCTTGATGTATGTATTGGATATATTAAAATGATCTGTGGAAGTAGATTCCGGTACTGTCCGGAGACGAATGTTCACCGAGCGCGCCTGAATCGTGCGGATTCAGCCGCTGGGCTGCGGATGCAGCGGGGTTTCATTCTTGACAGTTTCCCGGAAAGTGCCTAGCATGGGGTGGCCGGCCGGGGCGGCACCCTGTGGGCATGTACTTTTTCCGCCGCGCCGGTCGGGATGCGGACGAAGCCGCACACAGTCGCCGAAGTTGGTCAGTTGCCAAACGTCGAACCATCCGGGAGGAGATCGCATCATGTTTCTGGAGAAGCAGCAGTTCGATGAGATTCTGGTGCTGGAGCCATCCATCGAAAGTCTGGACAGCCGGAACGCCGATGAATTCCACCGCAAGCTCACGGAGATCATCGACAACGGACATGCCCGGCTGGTCCTGAATATGGAGCCCCTGAAGTTTGTGGACAGCCGTGGCATCGGCGCCGTCATTGTGATTCTGAAGCGACTGGAGGGTCAGGGACACCTGGTGCTTTGCTCCCTCCAGGAGCCGGTCATGGCGACCTTTCGTCTGACCCGGCTCGACCGGGTGTGTGATATTACCGACACGGTGGCCGAAGCTGTCCGGCTGATCCGGCAAAACTGAATTGCCGCCGTTTGCTCTGGCCGGATCTCGCAGCGATGATCGTCCGGCCGCTGGAGGCAGATATGTTGGCATGGCACCTATACTTCCGCCGTGTAATGACCGTCGCCGGTCTGGCCTTGTTCCTGGCCGCGGCCCCTGTGGGCGCGCCGGAGTCGCCGAGCGTCGCGCTTGATCGGGCGCGCCGGGAACTGAACGAACTCGAAAAACAGCACGGCCTGTTTCATCCCGCCGTCCGCCAGCAGATCGAAACAGTGGTGTTACAGCTGGTCAAACAGCAAAATCTATCCGCCGCGGAGAGCCTGCTGGTCGAAGCACTGCGCCGGCGGGAAGGCGCGCCGGCGGCCACTATTTCTTATTTGACGCCGTATTATCTCAGTCTGGCCGCTATTTACGGCAACCAGGGGAAATTCACCGCTGCCGAGAAGGTCTTCGGAAAAATGGAAAAGAAGATCCAGGCGGCCCATGGCAAAAAAAGCCGCGAGATGGCCGACTGCTATTACCGGATGTCTCTCTATTTTCGCATCAAGGGGGACTGGAAGAAGGCGGAGAAATACGGGAAAAAATGTCTGGACATCCAGAAAAATGTGTCGCCGCCCGCCGACCTGGACCGGGCGCTGGCCATGAACAACCTCGGCCTGATCAAGACCTATCGCCGGGACTACGACGATGCCGTCGACTGGTTTCAGCAAGCCATCGTGCATATGCGCCGCAACGGGCTTGATGAGCAGCCTGATTTCCCGATTATTGTCATGAATATGGGGGCGGCCTACCAGCGGGACGGAAAAATGGCCGACGCCGAATCGACCTTCGCCATGGCCGTGACGCTGCTGGAACAGCGCGATGCTGCCGGCGGGCAACTGGCGGGGGCGCTTCTCAAGCTGGCCGAGGTGCAGGAGGAGCAACGGAACATCGCCGCCGCCATGGCCACCTACGCTCAGGCGCTGGCCATTCAGGAAAATGAGGCCGGGCGGAACGCTCCGGTACTCATTGACCCCATTTCGCGGCTGGCCGACCTGTCTGTCGCGGCGGAAGAGTATGTTCAGGCCGCCGAATTGTACCGTCGCCTGGTGGCGCTGTATGACACCCAGCCGGATCCGAAGCCGGTCAACCTGGCCATGGCCCTCAACAACCTGGGCGAGTGCCTGTATCAACTGCGGCAATATCATGCGGCGGCGCCGGTTTTTCAGCGGGCCATCGAACTTTTGGAAAAGAATGTACCCCAGGATAATGCGCAGTTGTCCCTGCCCCTGAACAACCTGGCCCTGGTCTGCCAGAAGCAGCAGGATTACGAACAGGCGGAGGGCCTGCTCCAGCGGGTGTTGGTAGTAGACAGCGCCGCCCGAGGCCGGCGACATCCGGTGGTGGCCATCACCCTAAACAATCTGGGCTTGCTGGCTGAGGACCAGGAAAAATTCAAGGAGGCGGAGGAATACTACCGCCGAGCGTTGGCGATCCAGGAAGAGGCGCTGGGCCCCGACCATCCCGAGACAGGCCTGACCGTCCTAAACCTGGGCCTTCTCTTCCAACGGCAGGAACGGCCCGCCGCCGCCGGCGAGTATCTGGAGCGGGCGGTGAACATACTGGTGGATGCCCTGGGTCCGGACAATCCCGATACCATCGCCGCCATCCGGCGACTCATCGCCTTTTACCAGGCGCAGAATCGACCCCGGGACGCCGAACGCCTGGAAGAATTCCTGCGGGAAAATTCCGTTCCCGATGACACATCCTCCCGGCCATAGGTCCCCGCTTGCGTCCGGCCACGACGCCCCCCTGCTCACTCGGGTTGCAGCAGCCTGAAAATTGCACTATAATCATCTCAGGGTAATCATCAACATTTAGTGGGGAGGGAGCGCCATGGCCGACAGGTTTGCCGAAATGGTCATCAGCAGTCCCTTCATTCTGGTCAAGGGTTTTCTGCTGGGCTGGATTCACGGGCGGGACGACCGGCCGGTCTACTATTTCAGCCGGAGAAGCGGCATCAAGACCGAAACCCTGGCCGAGCACTTGAAGGACTGGCTGGGCCTCGAAAATTACGTCCACCTTTGCCTGGAATGCGACTATGTCCAGAGCTTCAAGGATGCCGTCTCGGCGACCCAGGAAAAACTGGGCATGGAGATCATCTCCTGCAAAGAGATCCGCTCCGCCTATTTCGAATTCAACGCCAATCTCCACGACAAGGAAGCGGTGACGGCCTTCCAGAAGGAGCTGGACGCCCTGGATGACGTTGAGACGGAATATACGTTGCATGAAACCGATCTGGTCAGCCAGGGGTGGGACATGGGGCCGGGCGGATTCAGCGCCATTCCCTTTCACCGTTTCATCATCTCCGGCAAGATCGCCGGCGGCTTCGAGGCCGTCCTGCGGATCTTTCGCGACCTGAAGGCGAATCCGATGGTGGAAATGTCCGAAGTGATCCTTGTCTTCCCCGACGACGAGGAAACCGTCTTCACCTGTTGATCCATTCTTTGGCCAGCAAGAGCAATCCGCTCAGCAGCAGCACGCCGGAAGTGATCCGCCGGAACAGCCGTTCCGGGAGGTGATGATGCGCCTGGCCGCCCAGGTACAGTCCCGCCAGGGAAAAAGGGAGACTGTAGATACAACTGATGACTACGGTCAGGGTGTAGAGCTTCAGCACGGAATAGGTCACCACCCGCAGCAGGCTCATGGCCAGAAAGATGCTGAGGAGGGCCACCCGGAAGGCGGCCTTGTCCAGGCGCCGGCTCTTGAAATAGACGATGAGTGGCGGGCCGCTGATGCCGTACAGCCCGCCCAGCAGGCCGCTCAGCGTGCCCACCAGCGGCGCGGCGCCCGGCCAGTCCAGCTGCACGGTCAGGCGTTCCTCGAAAAACATGTAGTACAGGGCCAGCAGGGCGATGAGGCCGCCCAGGGCACCGGCCAGCCAGTCTTCGGGAGAGGCGGCCAGCAGGTAACTCCCGCCGATCAAGGTTGGCAGAATGAAGACCAGGAGCCGGCCGGTGCGGTGGAAGGCGATGTGCCGGCGGTCCTGGATGCTGACCAGGAGCTCGGTGGGGATGCACAGCAGCAGGAAGAAGGGGACGAAGAGGCTGACCTCGCCGTACAGCAGGGTCAGCAGGGTGATGGTGATCATGCCCGAGCCGAAGCCCAGGGCGGCGTAAATGAACTGCCCGAGAAACACTGCCGCGCCGATGATCAGCCACTGACTCCAGGAATCAAAGAATGTCCATTCCAGCATGGGACGACCGTCACGGGAGAATCGATGTCGCGTTCTTCGCGCCGAACGAAGGGGCAGGGTATCACAAAACCATCACTCCACCAATGGGGTGTGGCCGGGATGATCGTCGTCGGGCGGATTGGTCTCCGCCGGTTTATCCCGGACGTACGTTACGGCCGGCCGGGGATGCTCGTTGACGATAAGGGTGAACACATCGGGCCGGGCATAATGACCTGTGACGTCGAAATCGAACCGGGCCCGGGGCACCTCGCTCATATCGAGGGTGGCCAGCAGTGTCTCCTCACGGTTCCAGACCGGTCCGGCCAGGACGTCGCCCAGGGGCGAGACGATGGCGCTGCCGCCGGCGCTGAGGATTTCCGGCGCCGCCGCCATGTCTTCCAGTTCCAGGACCTCGGGCGGCATCATGGCCCGTGTAACGAACTGGTTGCCGCCCAGGACGAAGCAGCGGCCCTCGCAGGCGATATGCCGCAGGGTGGCCGTCCAGCTGTCGCGGGCGTCGGCGGTGGGGGCCAGCCAGATGTCCACGCCCTTGCCGTACAGGGCCATGCGGGCCAAGGGCATGTAGTTTTCCCAGCAGATGAGGCCGCCCAGCCGGCCGAAGGGGGTGTCCACCACCGTCAGGGTGCTGCCGTCCCCCTCACCCCAGATGACCCGTTCGGCGGCGGTGGGCTTCAGCTTGCGGTGCCGGCCCAGCAGCCGGCCGTCGGGGCCGAAGGTGAGGAGCGTGCAATAGAGGGTGCCGCCCGCCGTCTCGTCCCGCTCGATGACGCCCATGGCCAGGAACACCCGGTGCCGGGCGGCCGCTGCGCCCAGGGCCTCCGTCATCGGACCGGGCACGTCCACGGCTTGTTCCCGGTAGCGGCGCCACAGCTCCCGGCCGGACCGGCTGCGGCTGCCCACCACCGTGCCAAAGCTCAGGCCGCGCGGATAGGCCGGGATGAACGCCTCGGGGAAGAGCACCAGTTGGGCGCCCCGGGCCGCCGCTTCGGCGGTGAGACGGACCGCTTTGGAGAGCGTCGCCGGACCGTCGAACAATACGGGCGCGGCCTGAATCACGGCCACAGTTACGTCATGCGCTGCGGTTGTCACGTTGTGCTCCTTCTTGCCGGAAACCAATCGGACTGCGGACAGGCCATACTGCTCCTCGTCAGGAGGACTCCTTCTCCAGGGCCAAACGGTGGCGCGCGCCCGCGCCGTTCGACAACTCCCCCGCCGCCCAGCGGCGGATGAGCCGGATCTCGGCCGCGACCACGCCCAGGGATTCAAGAAAATCCTGATGGCCTTCGGGCGCCAGGCGCTCGAACTGGCGGTGCCAACGCTGCATGTCTTCCTCGGAAAAGCCCGCCGCCCGCAGGATCTCCACCCAGCGCTCCTTGGTCATGGCGCGGCATTCCCGCCAGGCCTCCTTCTTGCGGATCAGGGCGATGATCTGCTCCTGCTGGCGGCGCAGGGAGCGGATTTCGCCATTGAGCGCCTGCAGCCGCCGTTCCAGAATGACCGCCGTGGCATCCGCCGGAGCCGCCAGCACGGCAGCGATCTCCGCCAGGGCGAGACCCGCGGAACGATAGGCCTGGATAAGCTCCAGCCGTTGCACGTCCGCCGGGGAATACAGGCGGTAGCCGGCCCGGCTGCGCCCCGACGGCCGCAGCAGGCCGATGCGGTCGTAGTAGAGCAGCGTGCTGCGGGCCAGGCCGGAACGTTTTACCATTTGACCGATGGTCAGCATGATCTTTTCCTGATGACCGGCGCGGACGTCATCCTGTTATACCACAGCCATCCCCACCGGTGGAAAATTTCCGCCCGCCCGGGCGGGACGGGCGGAAAACCGCTTACTGGCCGAACTGGCGGCGGATGGCCAGTACCTCCCGCGTTGGAATTCGCAACCACTCCAGAAAAGCCTGGTGGGCGTTGGGATGCTTCTGTTCGAAGGCCCGGTGCCAGGCGTGCATCTGTTCCTCCGTCAGCCCGATCTCGCGGAACAGGCCGACCCACTTTTCCTTGTCCATGGCATGTTCAGTCATGATGTTCTCCTTGTCATAAAGGGTATGGGGACGCCGCAGGCGGTCGTCCATCAGCCGGCTGATAGAGCTATACTGAACCCTGCACCTTTGGACAGGTCAACTTATTTTTCCACAAGGGGATGTTCACGGAGATGTGGTGCTGCATCCACTGCATGGCGTCGAAACGCGCCTCAATCCGCCGGGAATATCCTCCATCGCAATGTGTTATGGATAAAAGGCGGCCTTACTAACGGAAAAAATCCGGGCCATCCCCTGTTCCCAACCGGGGATGGCCCGGAAATAATGAAACCGCTTCCTGTAGGGTTACACCCCGACAGTCTTGTATTCGTCTACCGAATGGCGATCCGGTTTGTCGGGAACGCCACACCGGTGGGGAGATCGTCTTCCCCGACGCCGGGATGCAATGTCTTGATCTGGCGAAGGGAATACAAGCTGATGATAGCCAGATCATTATTACCTGAACTGGTCTTGTTGGAGACGAACAGGTAGCGGTTGTAGGGATCGATGGCCAGTGTGTCGACACCGAAATAACTGCCGTTACTATAGAAGGGGACCGGAATGACGTCGCCCGTCGGCCGGACATCGCCGGGCCCCAGTACGTCCAGCACGTGGATTTCGTTGAAATAGCAATGCTCATCGCTCTTTGCTCCATTGCAGACGTTTTGATCCACAATGAAAAACGCCCGCCACCCGTCACTGGTGAAGACGGCCGACTGGGCATTGGAGAAATCCGGCGGCAGATGGATGGTTTCGGTCCAGGTTACCCGACTCCCTTTGTCAATCCGCAACACGGGAAGACTGGATCCCTCAGTGGCTATTTTATCATCCCCGGGGCCAAACGCATTGCACACCAGGGCGGTTCGGCCGTCGGGGGAAATGGCGATATTCACCGGCCAATAGGGCATGACATCGATGGTCGATTTATACCGGAGTTGGCCGGTCCAGGGATTGAGGGTCAGGACATGTACGGCGCCGCCCCAGTAATCGGCACAGAGGACGGTCTGGCCGTCGGCCGCCACGGCAACGGACTGGGCATCCCGGGAGCCGAGGTCATATGTTTGCCGGACCCGGCCGGCGGCAATGTCAATGACGGCAATGGCCGATGAAAAACCGCCGTCCGTTACCAGGGCATACTTGGAATCAGGCGTGACATCGATATCCTCGGCAAACAGGTTCACCCGGACGTGTTGCCGGAGGAATGGCGCCACAGGATTGGTGACATCGATAATATTGATCCGTTGATCGCCGAAATTGCTTACCAGGGCATAGCGGAGATTCGGCGTGAACATCACATCCAATAATCCGCCGCTGGCGTTACCCAGCCGTCCCTGCAACAGGGGTGGGGACAGGGAGAGGGTTCGCAGGTTGATCATCCGGACATAACCCTGCAGAACCGCCACCATGCCGTAATCCATCACATGATTGTTGACGAGGGCCTTCTCGGCGGCGAGCGCCTCATCCGCTTGCTGCGCCAGAAGATCCTCCAACGGGATGTTCTGCATCTTCGCCCGCAAAAGTAGGGTTTCATCCGTCTCCTGATCCTGGGCATATACCGCCGGCATGACCAGCAAGGTCCCCAGGATGAACAACAAACCACAATGGACCCATCTGAATTTTCTGGACATATCAAAACCTCCTGTTTAGGATTAATCAATTGAAATCGTTTGGATTATGTGCGCCGGTGTTCATTTCCCTCACATACACACCGCTCATGGAGGAGTCATGCCGGTCGAGGAATACCCTCTGTCCCAAAAGGCCCGCCGCATCGTTCACCGCACCGGGTTCCGACCATATCCGTTCCCTACACCGACGACTGAACTTCATGACACCTGGAATCATCCGGCCCGGTGGCCATCATCTGCTGTCATTATTCACTTGGGTACGTTCGTCTGTCCTGTAAATCAAATGATCTGTTTACGTCCGCCTCTTGCAAACATTCCCGGCGGCAAGGTCACTCGCCGTCCCGAAAGATATACACAATAGGTCCCAACCGGAAAATATACCTCCTTATTCTAATCCCGAATGTAATCCTTGTCAATGGGAAGTCGAAAGGGATGATTGAAGTTATAACTGCTTTGGCCGTGAATGCTCCAGCCGGCGGCGGCCTGGCACATCAGCCACGTGTGGCTGGTTCGGAGTGAAGGAAATGAGCCGCGTATACCCATGCCGTCAGCGAATCCGGACAGCGAAAAGGGCCGGTCGTGGCAGGCGGTGTCGACCACGGAATTCCGCCCGGTGGGTAATTGGTTGATGGGGAATCGGTGCACTGATGCGGGACCGGAATGCTGGAGACGGTGAAACATTTTGGGCGGACAGACCGTATCATCAGATAATATGTTTAATAAAATTTTAAAGATATCCACAACACAACATGTCTCGATCCCGGAACGCGAATCGAAACCGGCCGGTGGCCGGGCCGCCTGGATCAGAACGGGACGGACCTCATGAAAGGATTGACCCGCAAGGAAGAGCTGATTCTGCTGGCCGTGCTGGCCCTGCGTGACAACGCCTACCTGGTGGCTATCACCGATTACCTGGCCGAGGTGGTGGGGGAAGCCATGACCCTCCCCTCGGTCCACATCCCCCTGAGCCGGCTGGAGAAAGCGGGCCTGATCGCGGCGGAAATGGGTGAGGCCACGGCCGTGCGCGGTGGCCGGAGCAAAAAAATCTACCGGCTGACCGAGGCGGGCGAACAGGCCCTGGCCGAATACCGGCGGATCAGCGACCGGCTGTGGGCCGCCTCGGCCCGCCAAACCAACTCAAAAGGTGAATGAACATGAATGCACCGCATCTTCCGCCATCATTTCTGGAGCGCATTCTGGAACGCATGACCCCGCCGCACGAACGCGATCCGTTGCTGGGCGATTTCGAGGAAATGTATGACCGCCGGTTCACCCGGCACGGTCGCGCCGCGGCCCTGGCCTGGTATGTCCTGTCCATCCTGAAACTGGCCCCGGTCTTTCTCTGGCGTGGACTGTGCTGGCGGTTCATCATGATACTGAACGATCTGAAACTCGCCTGGCGGCACGTATTGCGCCACAAAACATTCTCCCTCATCAACATGGCCGGGCTGGCCCTGGGCATGGCCGGCTGCCTGCTCATCTTCATCTGGGTCCAGGACGAACTGGCCTATGACCGCTACAATGACCGGCACAACCGGATCTGCCGGGTCTCCCGCCAGTACTACAACATGGACGGCACCCTCACCCTCGACATCAGCACCACGGCCTATCCCATCGCCCCGCTCCTGAAAAACGACTTCCCCGAGATCCGCGAGGCCGTGCGGCTGCTCAACGCGCCGGAGATGCTGCTCAGCCGGGGCACCCACCGCTTCATGGAAGAGCGCCTCTTCCTGGCCGAACAGGAGGTATTCCGCGTGTTTACCTGGCCCCTCCTGCGCGGGGACGCCGACACCGCCCTGGCCGACCCGTTCACGGTGGTGCTGACCGGCCCCGTCGCCCGCCGCTATTTCGGTGATGAGGACCCCTTGGGCCGGAACCTGACGCTGCATGTGGAAGGCCAGAAGGTGGACCTGACCGTCACCGGCATCATGGAATCCGTGCCGCGCCGGTCCCATATCCACCCCGAGCTCATCGTCTCCTTCAGGACCTGGGACGCCCTGATGGATCCCGAGGAGAACGGCTGGGGCAACAACCGGTTCCTCACCTACCTGCTCCTGGCCCCGGAAGCCGATGCCGGCCGGCTGGCGGCCCGCCTCGCCGACTTCCGTGACCGTCATTTTCCCGAGGGCCAGCGCGAGTCGACCCTGCAGCTCCAGAAACTGACGGACATCCACCTGTTGTCCCACCTGGATTCCGAAGTGGAGCCCAACGGCGACATGAACCACGTGCTGATCTTCTCCATCTCGGCCCTGCTGCTGCTGGGCATTGCGTGCGTCAATTTCATCAACCTGGCCACCGCCCGCGCCGGCACGCGGGCCCGGGAAGTGGGCGTTCGCAAGGTGGTGGGCGCTCACCGAACCGAGCTCATCCACCAGTTTTTCCGGGAGTCGCTGCTGCTGGCGGCGGTGTCCCTGGTCCTGGCGCTGGCTCTGGCGTGGGTCGCCCTGCCCTGGTTCAACGACCTCACCGGCAAACCCTTCTCGGCGGCGGTCATCCTGGACCCGACCGTCCTGGCGGCCGTGGCGGGCATGTTCCTGTCCGTCGGCCTTGCGGCGGGCGTGTATCCCGCCCTGGTGCTATCCGCCTTCCGGCCCGGTGTGGTGCTGCGCGGGGATTTCACCCGGCGCGGCCGTGTGCTGAACCTGCGGTCGGTGATGGTGGTGCTGCAGTTTGCCGTGTCCATCGGCCTCATCATCTGCATGGGCGTGGTGGGCCGGCAGCTGGATTTTGTCCGGACCCGTTCCCTCGGCTTTTACAAGGACCAGCACCTGATCCTGCCCTTCGACGATCAGATGGCGGCCAACATCGAGAGCATCAAGACCCGGCTGCGCGCCCATCCCGGCATCGTGTCAGCCACCGCCTCGAAGCATATGCCCTTCGACCGTCTGCGCGACAGCGCCGGGACCTTTATCATGAGCGGCGATTCCTTCGAACTGACCTCCACCTTTATGAAGATGCTGCGGGTGGACTACGA
>JAFGRT010000206.1 GCA_016935015.1 Acidobacteriota bacterium
GTGACGGGGTGAAACGACGAAATGTGAAAAACGCCACCGCCGGGCTTGTCCCGGTGGAAGCGAGGACTGAATGCCAGCCAGGGATTCCTTCAGGAAAATGGCCCCCACCGGCCTTGTGCCGGTGGGGCCATGTCTCTTTGTTCAGGTGATGAGCGGTCAATGGACGGACGGCGTCGTTCAGGGCAACCATCTCTGGCCAGCATCCTGTTCACCGTATGCGGAACGTATCCGGAGAACACCGCTCCACCGGCGCGAGGCCGGTGGTGGCGGTGAGCACCGGGGGCGTCCAGCTGGCCGTCAGTCATGGCCCCGCCGGCGCAAGGCCGGCGGTGGCCTGCCTCTATCGTCTGCGACCAGCGGGCGCGGGGCTGTGCGGCGGCAGCAAGCGACCCGCCGGACCCCTGGGTGAATCGAAACCGGGATATAGCCGGTCGGGACAGGCGGCTGGCGTCCACAGTGAATACTGCGCAAAAATTGCATACCCCGAAATCGCTGTGTGGGCAAGATCTGCACAGGAAAGCACGTAAATCACCGTTTGGCGCCCGAATATGCATTGGCATGAGCTTTGCATTGTACCGGGTGAACATGCGGATCACCAACCCGCCAGAGCGGGCGGATCCGGCAAATATCACCCGAGGAGGAACCTCATCATGAAAAACAAACCAAGATCCCGAATGATCCTGCTACTCGGCCTGACCTTCACCTTCATCATCGCCGTGTCCATCCTGCTGATGGCCGCTCCGCGGTCGGCCGCCCACAAGCGAGGCTTCACTGAGCCGGCCCGCATGATGGAACGATTGGACACCGACGGTGACGGCTTGATCTCCATGGCCGAATTCACCCATCCGCCGGACCTGTTCGACCGCCTCGATCTGAACGAGGACGGCAACATCACCCGGGAGGAAACGGAGCAAGCCCGCCGGCAGCACCAGGCCGAGATGGCCGAACTGGCAGCGGAGCGATTCCGGGAAGCGGACACCGACCAAAACGGTTATCTGTCACCGGATGAATTCCCGGGCTTCGATCGCGCGTTTGAGCGTCTCGACGCCGACAACGACGGTCAGCTGAGCCCCGAAGAGCTGGCCGCCGGTCGTCCCGGAAACCGGGGCGGGCGGATGGAGCGCGGGCAGCACGGTCCCGGTTTTGGCGGCGGTTTCGGTCCAGCCGGTGAGATGGATCGCGAAGAAATCTTCCGGAAAATGGACCTGAACCAGGACGGTTTCCTGAACCTGGACGAACTGACCGCCACCCGGGAGAACATGCGGGAAAGAAGCCGCGAGCGAATGGAACGTTTCGATCCCGAGGAGCGTTTTAAGGAACTCGATGTCAACGGAGACGGATTGCTGTCGACCGAGGAATTTCATCACCCCATGAACAACCGCTTCCAGCGTCTGGACACCGACGGGGACGGCATGATCTCCCTCGATGAATTCCGGCAGGGGAAGCCGGAGCGACGCGGTGACCGTCTCAACCGGAGGGCCTTCTGATCGCTGCTTGAACCTCCCCCTCATTCCGCGACAGCTTCGGCAGTGAAGCGGCCACAACACGGGCACGTTGCCGGGGCGCTGATTCGGTACCCCGGCAATGTGTTTTTTATGATACACTCGGGTTCACGGCGGATTCGGGGTTGTGTCCCCTGAGTGCATGTGCTGCCGGCTCGACAAGGGCACAGGTGGGAAAGGAAACGTATCATGACCACCAGTCGACGGTTTAAGGGGTATGCCGTCCTCGTCATCGGCTGGCTGTTACTCCTGGTCTGGCAATACACTGATCATCAACGCTACGTGGAAACCATCCGCGCCGGTCTCCTGAACCGGGTGGACGGCTTTTCCACGGTTCTGGCCATTCAGCTGCGCACCGCCGGCCGGTTCGCCCTGGCCGACCGCCGGCTTCTGACGGCCATCCTCGAAGAAATGACCGGCCGCAACGCAATCATGACCGTCGCCCTGCTGGACAGCGACGGCGAGGTCGTGCTCGCCAGCGGCGATACGACGGCCATCGACTGGCAGGCCCTGGCCGAACAGCCGGTGATCTTCGCCGAAGACAAGCTGACGGTCCGCCGCCAGCTGGACGCCAGCCGCTTTCTCGAAAAGTTGCGCGAGCTGGCCCCGCCGGAACACAGCCCCGGGCCCCGATCGGAACGGGGTGACCCGGATCGCCGGCGGCTGGCCCGGCGGTGGGAGCGGGAGATGGACCCGCCCGACATGGATCGCTACCTGCGCAGTCCGTTACTGGATGAAGAGTTCCGCAAGAATCTCATCTGGAAACAGGGTTTGCAGCAATGCGTGGTGGTGGTCTCGTCGCGGGAAACGGAAGGGATCATCACCCGGGACATGTGGATGCGACTGGGCCTGCTGGCCTTCGCCCTGCTGGCGGCAACGGGTCTGGCCCTGGCCTGGCGCGGTATGGACAAATCATGGGAATTGGGCGTGGCCCTGGCCCGATCGCGGGAACGCGCGGAACAGTTGGAAGAAAAAAATGTGGCTGCCGCCGGCCTGGCCCATGAAACCCGCAATCCGCTGAACATCATTCGTGGCCTGGCGCAGCTGATCCGGGCCGAGCCGGTGCTCTCCCCGAAAGCGCGGCAGATGACCGGCCAGTTGATGGAGGAAGTGGATCGGGTGACCAGCCGTCTCAACACGTTCATCGAATATTCCCGGCCGCCCGACCCAAAGACCGAATCCGTCGCCGTGGCGGAAATCGCAACAGATGTGGCCGCCACTCTTCGGGGCGACTTCGAGGAGAAGGGCGTCGTGCTGACCGCCAATCTGGTGGAGTGCCGGCTGCTGGCGGATCCCGGCCTTCTGCGCCAGCTGCTGTTCAACCTGCTGCTGAACGCCGTCCAGGCATGTCCGGAGGGCGGCCGTGTTGCGGTGGACCTTTACCTGGCAGCCTCCAGGCACGGCGTGCTGGAGATCCGGGACTCGGGGCCGGGTATCCCGCCGGCCGAACGGGAAGCCGTCTTCCGGCCGTACGTCACGCATCGGCCGGACGGCTCGGGGCTGGGCCTAGCCGTGGTCCGGCAGATCGCCCAAGCCCATGGCTGGGAGGTATCCTACTTTGAATCCGAGGGGTGGGGTGCCGGATTCCGGGTCAGCGGCTTGCAATCCGTGGCGGAGGAGTCCGCATGAGTGACAGGGATTCGACATCTTCTCCGGGCTCGGCGCCGGTGGTTCTGCTGGTGGACGACGATCCAGGGCAGCGTCAGCTGGTGGCCTCGCTGCTGGAGCGGCTGCCGGTGCGGATTCTGACGGTGGAATCGGGGGAGGCGGCGCTGGCCGTTCTGGAAGGGCAACCGGTGGACCTGATCATTTCCGATGTTCGTCTCGGAGGAATCTCGGGGCTGGAAACACTGCGCCGGGCCCGGGAGCGGTGGCCGGCGTTGCCGGTGCTGCTGGTCACGGCCTACGCCGACATCCGGGATGCCGTCGCCGCCATGCAGGACGGAGCAGTCAGTTATCTGGAAAAACCGGTGGATGTGGAGGAATTGCGCGACCTGGTGCGGCGCGCCCTGGGTTTGCAGGTACCCCCGCCGACGGCCGGTGACGCGGTGCCGCCGCTGCCTCAGGGGGTGGTGGCCGTCAGCCCGGCCATGCAGGATGTCATCCGTGAGGTGGCGTTAGTAGCCCCCTCTGATTCGCGGGTACTGCTCACCGGCGAAAGCGGCACCGGCAAGGAAGTGATCGCCCAGCTGCTGCACCGCTGGAGCGACCGCCGAAATCATTCGCTGCTGCGCCTGAATTGTGCTGCCATCCCTGAAAACCTGCTGGAGAGTGAATTGTTCGGCCATGAGAAAGGGGCGTTTACCGGCGCCGTCCAGCGCCGTCTGGGCCGCTTTGAGGAGGCGGACGGCGGCACTCTGCTGCTGGATGAAATATCGGAAATGTCGCCGGCCCTTCAGGCCAAGCTGTTGCGGGTCATCCAGGAAGGTACCTTCCAGCGGGTGGGCGCCAACACCGAGCGGCGCACCGATGTGCGGGTGCTGGCCGCCACCAACCGCGATCTGGAACAGGATGTGGCCGCGGGCCGATTCCGCGAGGACCTGTTTTACCGTCTGAACGTGTTCGAGATTCACCTGCCGCCGCTGCGTGAGCGTCGCGAAGACATCCTTCCTCTGGCGGAGCTGTTTGCGCGACGCTATGCCCCGGGGGCGACCCGGTTTTCAGCCACTGCCACCACGTGCCTGACGCTCTATGACTGGCCGGGTAACGTGCGGGAACTGCAAAACGCCATGGAGCGGGCGGTGCTTCTGGCCCGGGGCGGAATCATCCTGCCGGAGCATCTGCCTCGCCGCATCGGCCGGGCCGGCGAAGAGGCGGCGTCAGTGGAGGCGGCCGGTGAGGGGCAGCGTCTGGAATACGTCGAAAGGGCGGTCATTCTGCAGACACTGAAACAGCACGACTATAACCGTACCGAAACGGCCCGCGCCCTGGGAATCAGTCGGCGCACCCTGATCTACAAACTGCGCCGTTTCGCCGACGAGGGGCTGGATGTCGGCCCGGCCGGCGGCGAGGCCGACTGAGTGGTCTCCACTGATCCGTGCCGCCCTTGCGATTGGCCGTGAGGCGCGGGAACCGGCATGTCCGGCACATTTTGCAACCTGCGACAGGCTGCGGCGTAAGATAATGATCAGAAAAATACAGAGGACCCGCGGTGCCGGCGACAGAGCACCGTGTCGTCCGGCGAGGAGTGGACGATGAAGGAACGGAAACAGCGTCTGGGCCGGTATGCTTTCCTGGCCTGGACAGGTCTGCTGCTGTTGACAACCTGCGGTCACGGGCCCGTCGCGCCCGTCGCGCCACAGAAGCCCCGTGAGCTGGTGGCGCCTCACGGCCATGTGCGTGTGGATCCCTACTACTGGCTCAACGAAAGGGATAATCCCGAGGTGCTGGCATATCTCCAGTCCGAACAACAATATACCGAAGCCATGCTGGCGCCTGTGGCCGAACTGCAGGACCAGCTCTTCACCGAAATCACCGGCCGCCTCCAGCCGCAAGACGAGAGTGTCCCCTATTTGTTCAACGGCTATTACCACTACACGCGCTACGCGGAGGGGCGGGAGTACCCTGTGTATTGCCGCAAGGCGGCGACCCCGGACGCCGCTGAAGAGGTTCTGCTGGATGTGAACCAACTGGCCGAGGGAAAAAACTACTGCTCGGTGACGGGGGTCAGTCCCAGCCCCGACAACCGTCTCATCAGTTTTGGGGTGGATACAGTGGGCCGACGCAAATACGAGATCCGGTTCAAGAACGTGCTCACCGGCGAAAACCTCACCGACACCGTCGGCAACACCACCGGCCGGACCGTCTGGGCCGAGGACAGCCGCACGGTCTTCTACACTGTCAAGGATCATACCCTGCGTTCCTTTCAGATCATGAAGCATCGCCTCAGCGGGCCGGCCGGCGAAGACGAAGTGGTATTTCATGAAGATGATCCCACCTTCTCGGTTTTCGTCGCCAAGACCAAATCGCGACGGTTTATCCTTGTCGGCAGCCGCAGCACCTTGTCCACGGAGTATCGATATCTGGACGCCGCCGCGCCCGACGGTCCGCTCACGGTGATCCAGCCGCGGGAGCGGAACCTGGAGTACCACGTGGACCATGCCGGCGATTCCTTCTATATCCGGACCAATCTCGACGCCCCCAATTTCCGGCTCATGCGGGCGCCCCTCACGGCGCCCGGCCGGGAAAACTGGACGGAAGTCGTTCCCCACCGGACGGATGTGTTGTTGACAGGCCTGGAGTTGTTTCGGGACCATCTCGTACTGGAAGAGCGGGAAAACGGCCTGACCCGGTTGCGGATCATGAATCGGGCCGACGGAACGGAACACGAGGTCGACTTCGCCGAGCCGGCCTATGTAGTGCGGGCCGCCGACAATCACGAATTCGACACGGCGATTCTGCGTTTCGTATACAGCTCCCTGACGACACCGTCCAGCACATACGATTATGACATGAGTACCCGCCGGCGCACCTTGCGCAAACAGCAACCGGTGCGGGGCGATTTTTCACCGGCAAACTATGCCACGGAAAGGTTGTCCGCCAGCACCCGGGATGAAGTGAAAGTCCCCGTGTCACTCGTGTACCGCCGCGATTTGCGGACGGAAGGCCCCCAACCGCTGTTGCTCTACGGGTACGGTTCCTATGGGGCGTCCATGGATCCTTCTTTCCGGGCCGAGCGCCTGTCCTTGCTGGATCGCGGCTTCATCTTCGCCATCGCCCACATCCGCGGCGGCCAGGAAATGGGCCGGTACTGGTATGAGGACGGCAAGCTTCTCAAAAAGAAGAACACCTTCACTGATTTCATCGATTGCGCCGAATATCTGGCGGCGCAGGGCTACACCGCACCGGACCGCCTGGTGGCCCAGGGCGGCAGTGCCGGCGGCCTGCTGATGGGCGCCGTGGTGAACATGCGTCCGGATCTTTTTCGGGTGGTCATCGCCGCGGTGCCCTTCGTGGATGTGGTCACCACCATGCTGGATGATTCCATCCCTCTCACCACGTCCGAGTATGATGAATGGGGCAATCCGGCGGATCCGGTCTACTACGAGTACATGCTGTCCTATTCGCCGTATGACAACGTGGCCCGCCAGGATTATCCGGCCATGCTGGTCACCACCGGCCTGCACGATTCGCAGGTGCAGTACTTCGAACCGGCCAAATGGGTGGCCCGTCTGCGGCAATTGAAAACCGATGACCATCCGCTGTTGTTGGATATTGATTTCGAAGCGGGCCACGGCGGCACGACGGGGCGCTTCAAGCGCTTCCGCCGCACCGCCCGTGAATATGCCTTCCTACTGGATGTGCTGGAGATGAAGCGTTAAACGGGCCTCCCAGATGGTTCCCCCTGCGGGGCGGGTAGGGATCAGTCCTCGAGAGGCGCTTCGCAGCTGGGGCAGACCGAGTCCTCTTTCATCACCACGGCCCCGCATTCGGAACAGAACCGGTAATCCTCCACCTCGGCCAGGAGCTCCCGGGCCGCCGTCTCATCCTCCTGGCCGACCCACAGGCGAACCCGCGTGAACTGCTCGGAAACCGTTACCGGGTAGGCGTGAAAGGTCAGATTCTCCAGCCGGCATTCGAGGCCGTTCTGCTCCAGCAGCCCCCGAGCCAGCAGGCCCATCTCTTCATCACTGTATTCCGCCACCAGTCTCCAGTCCTTGGGAACGTACTCCACATCATCGTCCGGTTTTTCATCCACCAGGGGGATATGGCAATCGGCGCATTCGACGATACCCTCCACGTATTCGGCTCTGCAGCGTGGACACCAGCCCATATTGCCTCCTTTCAAAGTCCTTGCCTTTATCGTACTACGATTGGTCGTGGGTTGAACAACTTTTTATGGGGAAACCCTCTCCTCAGCCCGGATGGGAACCCGAATCCGTTTCCAAACGGATCATCATCTGGAGAGAGGTCTTCTGAGATGGATATATCCGAAATAGTTCGGGAGGCTCTGA
>JAFGRT010000207.1 GCA_016935015.1 Acidobacteriota bacterium
CCACCGGACGGGTATATCGTCGTGGATCGCTTGCCGTCGGAGCTGTCGGAGGCCGACCGGTTGCAGGAGGCGTTGCGGCGTGCGCTGGCGGAGAGCGGGGGCGCCGGTTTTTACCTGCTTCTGCCACGGGAGGCGGATATAGGCGACTCTCCTCTCAACGTCGGGCGGATGTCGAGCGGCCATCAATCTCTCCTGTTCTTCCCGGCGCGTCGGGTCTGCGCCGGCTGCGGCGCCGAAGTGCCGCCGGTGAGCGAAAGCCTGCTCTCATTCAATACGCCTGAAGGTGCCTGTCCACGCTGCCGGGGATTCGGCGACATCATGTATTACGACCCCGACCTGTATCTCGACCGTTCGCGAACCCTCCGGGATAATCCGGTGCTGGCCTGGTCCGGCGAGTCTTATGGCGTGTACCACCGACACCTGCTCCGCTGGGCGGTGGAGCGCCGGATCCCCACCGATGTTCCACTGGCCGATCTGCCGCCGGAAGTGGAGCGCGGGCTGATGGCCGGGGAGGGACGCTTCCCGGGCGTGGCCGGTTTTTTCCAAAAACTGGAATCCAAAAAGTACAAGATGCATGTGCGGGTCTTTCTGAGCCGCTTCCGGCGCTTCGCCACCTGCCCGGAGTGCGGCGGCACCCGGCTGCACCGCCGGGCGCGGTCGGTGCGCATCCAGGGCCGCGATATCGGTGAAGTGGCTACCCTTACGGCCATGGAGCTGCAGCATCTGGTCCAGACGTTGCATCTGCCGACCCCGGTGCAGGCGGCGCTGAGTCGGGTCATTCAGGAGCTGGAAAAGCGATTGCACTGCCTGGTGCGCCTGGGGGTGGGATATCTCACCCTCGATCGCCCCACTTTCACCCTCAGCCAGGGTGAGGCGCAGCGGGTCCACCTGGCGGCGGTGGTGGGGACGGGGCTGGCCGACACCCTCTTCATCCTGGATGAGCCGACGCTGGGGCTCCATGCCCGGGACAATGCCCGCCTGGCCGATATCCTGGCCGAACTCTGCGCCGCCGGCAATACGGTGGTCTGCGTAGAGCATGATCCGGAGTTTATCCGCTATGCCCGGCACATCATCGACTTGGGGCCTGGGGCCGGGCGCCAGGGCGGCCGGGTCGCGTACTGCGGGCCCATGACGGATTTCCTGGCCCGTTCGGATTCGGTATCGGCCCGTTTTCTGCGCGGCGCAACGGACGAACCCACCCGCGAGCGGGCGGCGGTTGCCCCTGACGGTGATTTTCTCGAATTCCGTAAAGCCACGGCCCGCAACCTGCGGCGCATCACCGCCCGCTTTCCGTGCCGGGCCATCAGCTGTATCACCGGCGTCAGCGGTAGCGGGAAGTCCACCCTGCTGGAGGAAATCGTTCTGGCCGGTGTGACGACCCGGCTGAGGGGAGAGGATCCGCCGCCGCAGCTTGACGGCGTCACCGGTGGGTTGGACTTGTCGTTCGTCCGCTACATGGACCAGGAGCTGCCGGCAGGCAGCGCCCGGTCCACCTCCCTGACCTACCTGGATTTGTTCACCCCTGTGCGCCGGCTGCTGGCCGATCAGGACAAGGCCGTGTTGCAAGGCATCGTACCCGGTTTTTTCTCGCCCAACGTGGAGGGGGGGCGCTGTCGCACCTGTCGGGGACGAGGCGCCATGGTGCTGGACATGCAGTTTCTGGCCGACGAGGAGGTCCTGTGCGAGGACTGCCAGGGAACCGGGTATTCGGCCGAGGCATTGCAGTATACGTTTCAGGGTCTGCATATCGTGCAGATCCTGCAGCTCACCGTCGGCGAGGCCGCGGTCTTTTTCGGCGACCTGGCCGGTCTGTCGGAAGGGCTGGCCCTGCTGGAAAAGGTCGGACTGGGCTATCTGCGGTTGGGGCAGACGCTCAAGACCATGTCGGGTGGGGAGATCCAGCGGTTGAAGTTGTGCCGGACCTTGCTGGAACACCTTCCCGACCGGGGCCGGGCCGGTCGGCGGGAGTCGGCGCCGGCCCCCACGGGGCTGTATCTGTTCGATGAACCGACCACCGGCCTGCATCCAGCCGACACCTGCCGGTTGCTGGTCGTCCTGGAGGAGCTGCGGCAAGCGGGGCACACCGTCATCGTGGTGGAGCATGATCTCTTTTTCCTGGATCATGCCGACTGGGTGGTGGATCTCGGACCCGAGGGCGGCGAGGATGGCGGCCTGGTGGTCTACCAAGGGGCGGTGACGGGTCTGCTGGACCACCCGCTATCCCATACGGGCCAAGCTCTGGCTCGATGGCGCTCGGCGCGGCAGGCCCGGGTCACGGGCGGATGACGGCTGATCCGGTGGTCTGGAGCGAAAGAACCGGGTCGGCAAGCCGGCCACGGAAACCTGTCTTTTCAATTGTCCCCGCGTCGCCCCTCGGGTAGAATCAGAGCAGAAAAAAATACGCCTGGGCCGAGGACGGACCGATGAATGATTCCGAAGTCATGAAACTGCTGCGCGATCTGGTGAACGACCAGTACCTGGCGGTGCTGGCCACCCGGAATCCCGACGGATTGCACGGGAGTCTGGTGGCGTTTGCCGCTTCCCCTGATCTCCGTGAACTGGTCTTCGTCACCAACCGGGCCACTCGCAAGTACGCCAATCTCCAGGAAGATTGCCGGGTGGTGCTGGTGATGGATAACCGCCACAACGAGATGCGTGACTTTACCGAGGCCGCCGCCGTCACCGTCTACGGTGGTGCCGAAGAGGTCACCGGTCCCGGGCGGGAAGAGCTGGAACGCCGGTTCATCGCCAAACACGCCCACCTCAACCAGTTCGCCACGGCGCCGTCCTGTGCCGTGTTCCGGGTGAGGGTGCAACGCTACAGCCTGGTGCGCCGCTTCCAGGAAGTCACCGATGTGGTGATCGAGCCATGACCGTGGTGATCCCCCTCGCGCACGTCACGGCAGCGGATGGCGCCCGCGTCGGCGGCAAAGCCGTGGCCCTGGCGGAACTGGCCCGGCGCGGCGTATCCGTGGCGGTGGGTGCCTGCGTGCCGGTGGAGTGCTACCGGGAATTCGTGAGGGTCACGGGGCTGGTCGATCGCATCGGCCTGGAACTGAACCGCAAGCGGTTCGCCGATATGCGCTGGGAGGAAATTTGGGATGTCGCCCTGCGCATCCGCAACCATTTCCTGCGCGCCGATTTTCCGCCGCGACTGCGGGATCCCCTTGCCGCGGCCGTGGAGCAGCATTTCGGAAAGACGGCGGTCATCGTCCGTTCGTCGGCGCTTGGTGAGGATTCGGGCGGCGCGTCCTTCGCCGGCCTGCACGAATCCTATGTGAACGTATGCGGCGTGGACGCCATTCTCGAGCATGTCCGGCTGGTGTGGGCATCCCTTTGGTCGGACCGCGCATTGTTGTATCGCCGCGAGCTGGGCCTGGAGGTTGCTGACAGCGCCATGGCCGTACTCATTCAGCGCCTGGTGCGGGGCGACCGTTCCGGCGTGGCGTTCGGTGTCCATCCGCAGCGCCCGGATCGGGCTGTGGTGGAGGCGGTCTACGGGCAGAACCAGGGCTTGGTGGATGGCCTGGTGGCACCGGACCGCTGGATTCTTGACCGAATCACGGGGCAAATTCTCGAACATCAGCCGGTCGAACGCCGCTGGCGACTGGTGCCGGCGGGCGCCGGCACGGAACGGCAGGCTCTTCCCACCGCCCTGCGGCGCAAACCGCCGTTGGATGAGGCGGAGGTCCGCCGCGTCCATCGACAGGTGTGTCTGGCGGAAGAGGCGTTCGGCCATCCCCAGGACGTGGAATGGACCTTCCGCGGGAAGGAGTTTCACATCCTGCAGTCTCGCCCCATCACCACCGCGCCGGAGGGGGGTGCCGCCGATAACAGGGCCTGGTACCTGAGCCTCACCCGCAGCCTGGAGAACCTGAAGGCGTTACACACGCGCATCGAAACGGAAATCGTGCCGGGTATGAACACTGCTGCCCGGGAACTGGCGGCCCGCCCTTTTCAGTCTCTGGATGATGCCGCCCTGGCTGCGGAGATTCGTTATCGCCTCGCCGTCTACCGGCAGTGGAAGAACGTCTACTGGGATGATCTGATCCCCTTCGCCCACGGGATCCGTCTGTTCGGCCAGTTTTACAATGACGTCATCCGGCCGACGGATCCCTACGCCTTCATGTCCCTGCTTGCGGATACCGGCCTGCAAAGCATTCGGCGCAACGAGCGGCTGGGACGCCTGGCGGCACGGGTGCGCGTTGACACGGTGCTGGCGGAAAGGCTGAAGGCCCACGCGTGGCAACAACTGCCGCCCGATTTTCTGGCCGCACTGGACGATTTTCTGGCAGAGTTCGGCACCCCGGCCTGGGGAATGGCCGAACGGCAGGTGCTGGCCGGTGTGGTGCTGGAGATGACGAAGGTGACGGATGCCGGGCCCGGTGCCCGCGTTCCGGCGGCGCAGCGTGATGCATTTCTGGACGCGGTTCCGCCGGCGCGACGCGAATTGGCCGCCGAAATACTGGAACTCGCCCGGCACAGTTACCGCTGGCGGGATGATGACAACATCCACCTCGGCCGCGTGGAGCGAGAGCTGCGCCGGGTGCTGACCGTGGGGCGGCAACGGCTGGCGGAGGTCTTTGGTGAACGGGCCACCAGCTGGGAAGCCGATACGGTGGCCGACGTGCTGACGGACCCAACCCAGGTGCCGCCGGTGGATGAACCGGCCGTTGCGGCCGGGGTCGGGGCGGAGACGGCACTGCACACGGAACCGCGCCAACTGGTGGGGCAACCGGCCGGGCCGGGAGTGGCCACCGCCACCGCCCGCCTCATTCGTTCACCGGCCGATATCGGTCGTTTCCAGGCCGGTGACATCCTCGTCTGTGACGCCGTCGATCCCAACATGACCTTCCTCGTGCCCTTGGCGGCGGCCATTGTGGAGCGCCGCGGCGGCATGCTGATCCATGGCGCCATCATCGCCCGGGAATACGGCCTGCCCTGTGTTACCGGCGTTCCCGACGCCACCCGGCGGATCCACGACGGTGACCGGATTACGGTGGACGGCTATATCGGCGTAGTCATCGTGCGGCGCCAGGAGCAAACGATTCTGGCCAGCCGGGCCGGCGGCCGAAAAACAGGCACTGGAAGGAACATGACGGACGGCTAAACTTCTTCCAGCTGGTAAGTCGGCTCGCCCAGGCCAATGGCGGCGCCGTGCTCCAGCTGAGTGCGGTAGGGGATTTCATAGGCATGCCGGGACAGGGGGCCACCCAGATGGTCTTCCACCAGATCAAGGGCGGCGGCGTCCACCGCCACCGGATCGGACGACATCAGGATGCCCAAATCGGGCGCGATCCGCTCGAAGCGGGACATGCAGTCGCAGTCCTTGGTGATGCGCAGCAGGAAATTGAAGTACACCGCCTTCTCCGGATGGCAGGCCCGCACTCCGCGGGCATGTTCGGCGACCTTCTTCTGCAGATTTTCATAAGTCTCCGACCAATTGTATCCCACGGCATCATAACGGCAGACCGCCAGGCATTCGGCGCAGCCGATGCATTTGGCCTCGTCGATGGCGGCCGTGTTCTCCGCGAAGAAAATGGCATCCTGGGGGCACCAGGCCTGGCATTCCCGGCAGCCGGTGCATTTTTCCACGCGGATGCTGGGTTTGGCCGTGGAGTGCTGGATCAGCTTGCCGCGGCGGCTGGCGCAGCCCATACCCATATTCTTGATGGCGGCGCCGAAACCGGTGGCCAAATGACCAGTGAAATGCGAGATAACCACCAGGGCGTGG
>JAFGRT010000039.1 GCA_016935015.1 Acidobacteriota bacterium
CGGATGGCGTTGTTCAGGGCAACCATCTCTAGACAAGATCCTGTTTACAGTCGGCGGAGCGTATCACGAGAACACCGCTCCACCGGCACGAGGCCGGCGGTGGCCACGACCATGCCCGCGCCGGCCGGAACAAACGCCGTTACCTGTGATTATGCAACGGCCACCCCGGACCGGGGCGCGGGAAGTACTCCGGGTTTGCCAAACCCGGAACTCTGGCCCTGCTGAAGTCCATTCGAAAAATCAGCTTCCCGGAAGGCGGCGTCTATGGACGGTGACCGTCGCCCGCAGCTACGTGCGCACGCTGGCCCCCCCCTCCGCACCTCCGCTTTCGGAGCGATACGGCAAAACCCTCCGTTTTTCGGAACAGCGACATTTCACCGGGATATCGCGGCCGCGGGGATTCGCCCCGCCGGGCATCCTTCACTTCACTTCGATGACATCCATCTGGATGAACTGGCCGTTGTACGGCTGGGGCGCGGGCGGCACCCCGGGCACGACAATGGGTCGGCCCTGATCGTCGACATTACCAATGAGGCGGCCGTCCTGGGCGTCGGCCGACAGGATGACCGTCGCGCCGCCGCGGACGGTGATCGTCCGGGTGTAATCGATTAGCCAGCAGCGCCGGATACCGGCGCGGCCAGCGTTGAGAAAGTATGTTTGGGGTGGACTCGTAATCTCCAGTTTGTAAATATTATAATTTCCATCAGCGGATCGGCCGCCGGTATACCACAGACCGTCCTGCTGCCCGCCGGCATAGGACTGCTGCTCCACTACACCGCGAAAACGGAGGGTGACCTGGTAGGTACGGTTCGGATCACCGCCCAGGATGGTACTTTTCACCGGCCGGGGGACGGCGGCGTTGCAAGTCGCTCCCTTGACCTGGCAGGGCATCTCCCAGCGCAGGCCATGGAGAGTGCCGGCCACGACCTGGGCCTGGCCGGTGAGCCCACCCGGGGCACCCGACGGCGGCTGGCCCATGGTAAATCCGGCATTTTTCCCCTGCTCGATGCCGAACCACGGGTACACCTGGTCACCGTTCACGCTGATGGTCCCGGCGATGATGAAATCACCCGAATAGGAGGGAATGGCGCTGCCGAGGGTTCGGTCCAGGATCCAGCCTTCCCAGAGCTGGGTGTTGCCGGCGGGGTGGCGGTGCAGAACCAGATGCCGGCCGACCAGATACCCCTCCACCGGCGTACCCAGCAATGTTCCGGATATCCGCTGCGTCTGGGGATTGAGGGTATAGACGAGAAGACCGGTATAGCCGTTGCCGTTGACCCACCATGTGGTGGGCAGCGCGGCCAGGGCACACATGGACGTCAGGAACATGACGGATCCCAATAGAAGAAGCCTGTAAAACGGCTTGTTTGTCATCATGAACTCCTTTGCTCGAACGAAAGATGAATGAAACAATGGCCACTGGGGAGACCTTCTCCCGTCACGGGGATAGGTTCTGGAAGAAAATCCGGCAGCAGGGGATAGAACCGGAATATATGGCGGTGAGAGCGCCAGCGGAACAACCACAGCGTACGCAAGGGGGCGAGACAGTCTGACGAAACGGGTGACCACACCAGTTTTAACGCCACCCGACTATGATCGATCTGAACATCCACTCCTGACAGTCTACCACAAATAATTCCCGGTCAATCATTCTGATTGGATGGCGGGTTTGGGTAGAGTCCAGAAACGTCAATCAGTTTGCAGAGTGGTTGAGATCTGCTGAGATTTCCCTTTCGGGATTTTTTTTCAGGACTATAATGGAAGAAAATCCAGCGCTCCGGCTTCGATTCCCCTGGGCGCGGTCTCGCCCGGGTAGCGGGCTGAAAACTGTGTGGCACGAACAGGCTGTATATCCTGAACAATCTCTCGATTGAAAAATCGTCTCATGGCGGATAGGCCCCTGCTCCTGCCCAAATGGCGTGGATTCATGCCACATCCCCCCGAGCATGCGGCGAATCACCGATTCCCACAGGTTTTCGTTAACCATTTCAGCCTCTCGACCGTTTATCAGCCAGAAATCAGATCGGAGGTGCGACATGATTCAAAATGCGATTTGGCCCCTTGTCTTGTTGCCGTTCATGGCCATGGTTCTTGCGCTGCTGCTGGTGTGGGGATTCGTGAAATGGCGCCAGTCCAGGCAGAAAGCTGAGGTTCTCACCAAACTCATCGACCGTTTCGGCACCAGCCAGGAGCTGGCCGATTTCATGAACTCGCCCAGCGGGGCGGAATTTCTGAAGACCCTGAATATCGCCGGACCCGGCGGCAGCCCCGGCGGCCTCTCCGGCCAGGTGCTCAGCGCCGTGCGGGTCGGGATCATCCTGATCATGCTGGGATTGGGCGCGTTCGTCGTCACGATGATCATTTCCAATCCTGTTGTGGCCGACGTATTTAGCGGGGCCGGGATTCTCTCGGTGGCCCTAGGCGTTGGCTTCCTGGTCGCCGCCGCCGCTTCGGTTGCCCTGTCCAAACGACTGGGACTGCTGGAGCCGCGCGAGACCGCTAAACGTATTCCCTGACGCGCCGGCCGGTTCAACCGTGCGGATACGGTTAGCGTGCAAACCCTGTCTGTGAACGTGGATACCATGACCGAAAACCGGGCTAACCTGACCATGAACGAGCAGGACTTTACGGAGCTGTACCAGCGAACCGCCGGTCAGCTCCGCTCTTTTCTGCTGGGGATGGGCGTCGGAGCGGCCCTGGCTGATGACCTCCTGCAGGAGACATTCGTGCGGTTTCTCACGGCCAGCCCGCCCCCCATGGACGAGCAGCAGCGGAAAAGTTACCTCTTCCGGATCGCGCACAACCTGGCCATCAACCACTTCCGCGCCCGGCGGCGGGAGGAGAGGCACCTGTCTTTTCGGACCGAAGAGAACCAGAATCCGCCCGACCGGACACTACGGCTGGACATGCAGCGCCTCTTCGCCCACCTGCCTGCCCGGGAGCGCGCCCTCCTCTGGCTGTGTCATGTGGAACACTACAGCCACGCCGAGGTGGCGGCCATGGTCGGGGTAAACAGCGCCAGCGTGCGCGTCCTGCTGTTTCGGATCCGGCAGAAATTCGCCCGGATGATCCGCCAGAGCGGAATCATGGAGGAACGAACATGACGAATCCGACATATTGCCCGCGGGAAAAGGAAATCAGTTATGCCGGGAGCCTCGACGCGGAGCTGGCCGCCCATATCGCCGCGTGCCCCGTCTGCCGGGATGTCTGGCTGGTGGCCCGCGGCATGGAGCAGCTACCTTCCGCCACAGCCGATCCCCGGCTGCTGCCGGATCCCTCCGTCATCTGGCGCCGGGCGGAACTCCGCCGGATCGCCCTGCTCCGGCGAAAAGCCCTGGCCCCGGTGATCCTCTGCCGCCGGCTGGCCTGGCTGGCCGCGGGCCTGGCGGCAGCCCTTCTCACCATTTTTCACGGGTCAGCTCTTCAGGGTGTATTTCTGGACGTGGCGCAGCGCGGGTATTCGACGCTCGCTGACGCATCCGGAGTGTCAGAGTGGAAATTGGTCCTCGATGTTTCCCTGGCCGCGGCAGGCGGGATGGTCGTCCTGGCCTTGTCCACATGGCTGGTTTGCCTGGTCAGGGATCGCCTCCAGGACCATCGGCCGGGGATGCAGATCGGGTAATCTTCCAGGGCAGGGCCTCTTTTCCGCCGCCGGCCCTTCACAATCCCCGCTACTAAACAATCAGTAACAGCGATCGGCCGGTTCGTTCGGACCGGTCCGTCAGTTTGCCGATGGCGCCGTGCGCTTTGCGAAAGGTGACGCCCCTCGCCACACGATAATCCACCACGTTCGCGGCCAGGCGGCTGGCGTCCGGGGGACTCAAGTTCCCTCGACGCACCGCTTCCGAAGCCGTCGCCGATTCATGAAACACAATGGAGAATAAACGTTCCGACAGGAAGGAAAACAAGAAATCCTCCGCCTGAACTTCCGTCAGACCCTCGTTCTTCAGGATTCCGGCTATCTCCGCCCGGTACTCATCCGTATGCTGGAAAGCCCTTTGTTTTCCTGATGAACGAATGGGCCGTCGCCCGCGCCTGCCG
>JAFGRT010000208.1 GCA_016935015.1 Acidobacteriota bacterium
CCACCGCGGTAGCGCTTCCAGTTGCGGAAATCGCGGGACTGGGGCATGTAGGCCAGGATCTTTTCGTCAGGGGACAGGGCGCCGAACTCGCCGTAGGGGACGGGGAGCTTGTCGGGCAGGCCGCCCGTGGCGGCGACGCTGTAGAACTGGTTGAAGCGCTGCCGGCCGCTCTCCCGCGCGGAGGCGAAGAGCAGGCCCTGGCCCGAGGGGCGCCAGTCCACCATGCGGTCGTCCAGGGGATGGTAGGTCACCCGGGTGGGCGTGCCGCCCATGACGGGGATGACATACACGTCGGTGTTGCCGTCGTAGTTGGCGCTGTAGGCGATGTGCCGCCCGTCGGGCGAGAACCGGGGCAGCATCTCCTCGCCCGCCGGCGAGCTGAGCCGCTGCGCCACGCCGCCCGTCTTGGGCACGATCCAGATATCGCCGGCATACACGAAGGCGATATGGGTGGCCGAGACGTCGGGCTGGCGCAGCAGCCGCGCGTCCACCTGGGCCGCGGCCAGACCGGCCATGACGCACAGGGCGGCCATGAGCAGCAGGGTTTTCTTGGTCATGTGTTCTCCTGATGAATGGGGTATGGTGTTCCCTCAGCCGGGGCCGACGGGACCGACGGGCGACCGGCAGCGGATTCGGAAATCGGACCTGACGGCCGGCCCCGGCACAGCCACGGGGATCCTGGCGACAGGGTATACACGGACGGAAGACCGTCCGGTCGTCCACCCTGTCTTTTACCCGCCGGTCGGGCCGGAAGTTGCATTATTTGTTGTGTGAAGAACCCGGCCCCGGTGGCGGCGGCGGCGTACATCCGCCGCAACCACCGGGGCCGGAAATGGCTCAGGTTACCCCGCTTTGCACTCCCCGCGCCGCTTATGGCAGAATGGTCGCCGCCTTCACGTCAGCGTGCTGCCAGGCCAGCTGGAAATCCACCCGGGCCTGCTCGGCCGCGGCGGTCTTGCCCTGGGCGTCCAGGCAACGGGCCAAGGTGAAGAGCGTCCAGCCGTTGTCCGGATAGCAGCGCAGATCGGCGCGACAGACGTCCTCCGCCGCAGCCGCCCGGCCGGCCTGCAGCAGGACGGCCGCCAGGTTCTGGCGGACCGGCGGGAACCAGGAGGCGGGCTCGTCGTAAATCAGCTTCTCCTCCGCCGCCATGGCCGTCCGGAGATGCTTTTCCGCCCGGTCGTAATCCTGTTTCGCCGCCGCCAGCTCGCCACTCAGCACGTTCACGGCGATGCCCAGCAGGTCATAGTAGTTGTTGGTCCCCCAGATGGTGACCTCGCGCAATGATTCGTCGGCGGCGATCTTTTCCAGCGCCGCCAGCTCCTGCCCGGCTTCGTCCAGCCGTTCGAGTCGGGTGAACGCCATGCCCCGGGCGAAGCGCCACACCCCGGTGGGGTAGGCCAGCTCGGCCGGCGGGGGCGTTTCCTGGAGGATGGCGTCCCACATGCCGAACTTCGTCAGGACGAAATACTGTACCGAGAAAAAATGTTGCAGGGTGGTGTATTCCCCCCGCATGTGGCCGCGCACAATCTTGGCCATCTGGCGGGCTGCCTGCACCGCGCGCTGCTGGCGGCCTTCCAGGGTGGCCGTCACCGCCAGAAAGTGCCAGTTGTGGGGGTGGTACATGAGGGGGTAGATCCCCTGCTGGCGGCACTGGGTGATATAGCCCCGGTCGGCGGCGATGGCCCGCTCGTTGGCTTCGGACGCGGCGTGATACCGGCCGGTGCGGATGTAGATATGGGCCGGCATGTGCACCAGGTGGCCCGCACCGGGGACCAGGTCACCCAGCCGTTCGGCGGCGGTCAGGCCCCGCTCGGGGCGGGTGGACGCCTCTACGGCGTGGATGTAATAGTGATTGGCGCCGGGATGGTCGGGCCATTGCTGCAGGGCGCCCTCCAGGGTGGCCAGAATGCGCGGCGTCCAGGGTTTCGGCTGGCCGTCCGACGTCCACAGGTCCCAAGGATGCTGGTTCATGAGGGCCTCGGCATAGCGGACCACGGCCTCCGGCTGGTTGGGGAAGCGCCGGGCCACGTCGGCCATGGCCGCGGCGTAGGCGGCGTCCAGGGCGGTGCGGTCGGCCACCGGTTCGGCCGGATAGCGCGCCACCAGGGCCTGGATCATGGCCTGCTCGAAGGCCGAGGCCTGTGGCGCCAGGCGCCGGGCGTGGTCGAGAGCTTCCCGCACCGGCGGCAGGGCCTCATCGGCCATGGGGGCGTTGTAGTTGGGTCCCAGCGCCAGAGCGATGCCCCAGTAGGCCATGGCGCACTCGGGATCGAGACGGGCTGCTTCACGAAAGGAACGCGCCGCCTCGTCGAAATTGAAGCCGTAGGCCAGCACCATGCCCTGGTTGAAGAACCGCTGGGCCTTTTCGCTGCGGGTGGTGACGGGCATGTGCAGGTCGCCCATCCCGGTCAGCATCGGCGCCAGTGGCCGCTCTTTTTGTGCCGTTCCCGCCGGGGCCAGGCTGATAGCCAGGCCGGCCAGGACGGTAAAAATCCATATTCTTACTATAGATTTGCTCGATGTCATAACTTCCTCCTTGTTCCTTCCCGCCGGGCGGCGGGAGTTTCCCCGATACCGGGGAGCAACGTTCAGTTACTGTTGATGGTCAAAAAGCGGGGCGCATTGAAGTGTTTGATTCACACCGCCGGGAAAAAATTCAAAAATGTCAGAGGGAAGGTTGCAGGTGGCAGGTGAAGAGGTAATGAAGAATGAAGGATGAAGGCTGAAGGATGAGGGCAGAAGGTGGGAGAGATTATTTACACTCACCGGGAGCCATTCGCTGCCGGGCAGGCGCGTATGGAGTGCGCTGTCTCGACAGCGCTTTGTTTTCGAACACGGATGCCCGCGGATCGGAAGAAGGATGAAGGATAAAGGCTGAAGGCAGATGGCAACCGGCGACGGACTTCCATCCCGGCAATTTCGCTCCCCCCAATGACAATTCATCGAATCGAAGTAGCCTGTGGCTTGCCCCGGCGTAGTCCCGCCCGGCGGGACGAAGCCGGGAGTGCACTCGCTGCTTGGCCGCCGTAGCTTTGCTCCGCGGAGCGAAGGAGGCAGATCGCTTTGTTTTTGAACTGGGCGAACTGTTGTCAGGGTGAACAATGATTCTGTCTGCCCCGCCTTCGGCGAAGGCGGGGTACCTGTACTCCGGGTTTGCCAAACCCGGAACTCTTGCCTTGATCATCATTCGGAATGATCCGCCTTCCGGCAGAAGGCGGCTACGGACGTAGCCCGCGCTGGCCGGGGGCGGTTTGTGCGCGCTGGCCTGCCCCGGCGAGGTCGCCGCCGAATCTGGCAGCATTTGACGCCCGCCGGCCCGTTACATCGACCATATCGTTCAGTCACTGGAACCCTTGCTTTCGGCGGGGAATCGTGA
>JAFGRT010000209.1 GCA_016935015.1 Acidobacteriota bacterium
CACGGCGATGACGTCCCATTGGTTTTCCTCCGCAAAAAGGTGTCACTTTAAATAACGCGCGGGGCGGAAAACCTACGAAAAAAAGTGATAAAAAAGTGGCGGAGATCATTAAAAATGTTGTCGGCTAAAACGTAAATTGAAACAGTGGACTTCTGGTGACGCCGAACCGGTCATAATTCGACTTTTACGTTATTTCTGACAAAGCCTGGCACCATTTGACCGGATCTGCCAAAGGGCAAACAGTCAAAGTGACAAGAAGGAGCAGGACGCCTGCAGGTTTTTCCTGAATTCTGCGACCAGCTTTTTGGCCATTTCCGAACGGATATGAGGATAATCCTCCTGAAATTCCGGGATGACACAGTTTTGTGACAGTGCCTGGCACCAGCTCAAACTACATTCGACCGGACACAGTTTTGTGACAGTGCCTGGCACCAAATCATACTACGTTTGGCTTGACAAACTTGCGGTATTTATCATCCCGACATTATCTTTCAACCTGTAAAGTTCATAATCCTGACATTGTGCCAGTATCTGCTATCTTATCCCCGTCAACTTACGGCGACAGGGTCAGGGACACGTTCGATTCGTTTCGCAGTGGCAGTCGCGGCGATTATCGGGACGACGGGAGAACATATGATGGAATTTATTTCCCGACTTGGATGTGAAAGAGCAGAATAGACAGTATCCGACAACCTTGACAGGATTTTGAATTGCATCTCCGCCAGTGATCCATTACAATCGAGACATCTTCTCATTCGATAATCTGATTGCAAAACAGCCCAAACCCTCTGAGAGGTGGTCACGTATGCATAAAGTTTTTGTATTGTTCCTTCTGTACTGTTTGTGTACACTCCTCTTCGCCCAGCAAGCCGACCGGGCGGATAAAAACGAGATTTCCCGGGCCGAACATTACCTCAAGAAGCTGGAAGCCCAGGCGGCCCGGGCCAAAGGGCAGCCCTTCAAGCCGAACTACGAAAGCACCGAGGCCCTCAAACGCATTAAAGACCTCAAGGAAAAGTATCCCGATGATCCGGCGGTGGAAGAGCTGTTTCAGCGGGCCAGTGCGGCGTACATGACCAGCAAAGGGGACTTTGTCACCATTACTCCGGAAATGCTGGAATACCGAAAGCTCGAGAAGAAGCTGTCGGACCTATTCTTCAAGGAGGCTGACCGGGAATGGAGAGCCTTCATGCAGCAGATCAATTCCGTACCGGGTCAGGTGCTCAAAGCCTTTCCCACGCCCGCGCACCGCAATGTGGCCATCGCCGACGTGGTGGGCAAATACGTGATACTCGAGGAATTCAGCTATCCCACCAATGCCTTTTTCGGTCTGGGCGAGGAGTATGTTTTCGTCGGCAGCGGCACCCGGGGTTACTATTTTGTTGAGATATCCGATCGCACCTGGCTGGGACCGTATGAAGCCGTAAAACGTTACCGCCGCCTCATCAACAGCGATGTGCCGGAAGGCGGCCCCTGGACTTTGGTGGGTCGAATCAGCGGCAGCCACCTGCTGGTACCCCAAGCTGAGAAGGAAAAAACCATGTCGGCCCATTGGGGCTGGACCGTGGAACCAGTGGCCATTTACGTCCCGGAGCGGACCTTTGCCCGTTATGATGCCGCCGATGAAAACGGGGCGCAATTCGCCGGCGAGAGCAAGATGGAATCCATCAAGGACCAATTCTACACCGTCCGCCAGATCCCACCGGATGTAACCCCGGAACGGTTGCTGGAGATCTTCGCCATCACCATCAGGGAGAAGAATTTTCCGCTGTACCTCGACTGCATCTCACCCGAACGGAAGAAAACCCCCCGCGCCATGTCCCGCATCCGCTATCACTGGGACCTGCACCAGGAGCGCTTTGCCAAGCTTTATGTCCATGTGACGGTGGAGGAGGCCGAGATTGAAGTCCTCAAGGGGTATGATTCCGCCAACGAATTCGACAATTTCTTCCTGTCGACGGAACAACGCCAGACGGTGGAACAGATCTCCGAACCCCTGGTGGAAGAAGCCTGGGTGGTTTCCAAGGCATGGGATGAACGGGGGCGCCAGTATGGGTCCCCGAAGCCCCATCAACTCCGGCGCCGCAACAAGGAACGCTGGTACATCGAAGACTATGCCCAGCAATTTTAAGGAGTGCGTCATGAAGAAAATAACCGTTTTCATACTGACATGTTTGGTTTTGATGCTGCTGGCACAGGTCGTATGGGCCCAGACGGTCCGGACCTTGACGGGGAAAGGTCGCGTGATTCGCACCGGCGAATCCCTCGATGCCCTGCGGGCCAGTACCCTCCAAACGGCGGATTTCGCATTTGAAATCCTGACGGATCAGCTAAAGGTCAACAGCGACCGGGAGGATAAAACCATCATTCCCTGGGAAGAAATTATTGAAAAGTACAGTGGCCTTTGGAACAACAATATTTACCAGATGGAGGTTTACTACAAAGAGAACAAGATGGATGTGAAGGAGCTCTATGAATGGAAGAAAGGTTACGACAAGTATTTTGCCGAAGTGTATGCCGACGGTTATCAGTTGCTGCACTGGAAATGGAAAATGGAGATGGAACGAATCCTTCTGGACTATGACCTCAAGGACTTTCCCGGCATGAAAAAAGGGTACCAGGACATGCTGCGGGAAGCCAACAAATTATTGGATGAAGCGGAGTCTGTGGGTTCGTCTGATCCTGCACGCGCGAATTCCCTGGCGACGCAGGCCGTCAACATGGCGGAAAAAGTCGCCAGCGGCCTGGACAAGCTGCAGAAATTTATCGAAAAGGAACGAAAAAAGAAGAAGACGGGTCTCGACAGCAATATCTCCGCGGTGAAATCCCGCCTGCAGGCCGTACCCAGCAATTACAGCCATCTCATGAGCCGCTGGAATGAGACGGTCGCCGGCTGGGCACCCTTGATCGATGCATACTGGAAAACATACCAGGATACCTGGAAAGAGTGGGAGAAAGATGCAAACACTTTCACCAGGCTTGGTCTTTTCAATGATTTGTCTCATTTCAACGGTGTGAAATACGCCGATCTGAAGGCGGCGGCGGAGAAAGTCCGCTCCCGCTACTGATCGGCCTGCCTGAGTCGTCTCGACGGGGTGGTCCGGCTCTGCCGGAGCCACCCCTTTTGTCTGCCGTCCCCTACCCCCTGCCCAGCCGTGCTCGGTCCGACCTGATTCACGGACGGGCGCCACAGGCAAAGGACCAGCGTGGTTGCCCCCCCCCATATGCCGAAAACCGGAAAAATCTGTCCCGGTCTGTGATCGCCAGACGGTTTTGACGTAATAGAAGATGAACGCCCTGTGACCTGCGTCAGGCAAGTGTGGTCAAAACCGGCGGCTTAACCGCTCAGTGGGATAAACATGAACCTTCCCCGGCATGCCATCCGCGACGGAAACGGACAACATGTTCCCTTCGAAGAACTGTATGACCGCCATGTACATTCCATCTTCCGCTATGTTCTTCATCGGGTGGGGCACGTCGCCGCGGCCGAGGATCTGACGGCCCAGACGTTTTTCAAGGCGCTGCACGGTTTGTGGCGCTACCGGTGGTCCCGCGGGACATTCTCCACCTGGCTCTACCGCATCGCCACCAATGAAGTGAACAACCATTTTCGTCGCCGGCGGACGGAACCGGTCTGGCAGGAGCGGATCGATGACATTCTTAACCACCCGGCCGTTCTGGCGGAACTGGCCGAGGCCGAGCGGCTCCTGGAGCGTGAAGCCCTGTTCCGGCGGCTGCACCAGGCCATCGGCCGGCTGAACCTGGAGGATCAGGAGCTGCTGACCCTGCGATATTTCGAGGAAAAAACGTACCCTGAAATCGCCGCTATTCTGCGCAAACGGCGCGGGACCGTCATCATGAGAGCGCACCGTGCCCTCAAAAAACTGAGGGTAGCCCTGCAGGAACAGGGTATTGAACCCGAATCCGTGCGAGGATGTTATGAAAAAATTGTCCAAACCCCGTATTGAGGTGCCTGAATTCAAGGCACAGTTGCGCGCCGGCCTGCAATCGGCCATGGACCGGGAACGTCATTTCTGCCGCGGACCGGCTTTCGTCCTGCCGGTCGGTCTGGCCGGGCTGCTTGTTCTGGCACTCGTCGGATTCATCATCTTTCCCGGCGTTCCGGCCAGACTGAACCTGGCGTTCGGCGGCCCCGGAACAGGTTCGCCTTCATCACCGGCCGTCGACAGGGGCAGATGGGCGAAGACCGGATCCAGGCCAGAGGCAATGGAGGAAGGGAGCGGGGATCTCCCCATCAACCTGGATGATTACATGCAAGGAGAGGAAATTGTCTCTACCAACATAGATCGTCTTGTGGTGGAGAAATGGACCCGCCAGCATTATCCCACGACTCAGGGGGCCACACCGGTACTCGAGGGAGAGATCATCCTGGCACTGCGTCAGTTTCAGTTGGCCAACGGTCGGCGTGTGCTGGTCTACACCGAACTCGACGGGCCGCGGCCGGGTATTCGCAAGATATCGTTTTAACGACATTCATATAGCTTTTGTCCATAAAGGAGGCAGACGATGAAAAAACTGTTGATTCTGAGCGGGATCCTGCTGGCGTTGTTCATGACGGTCCGGGCGGCCGATCAAAAGGCTTACCTGGGCCTCAGCGTCATGATCATCGAGGATGATGATCCCGACACTCCCGAGGGCGTCATCATTGATGACGTGTATGAAGATACGGGTGCCCAGAAAGCAGGTCTCAAGGCCGGAGACCACCTCGTCGCCATCGACGGGGTGACCGTGAAAGACCTCAAGGATCTACACAATACCCTGAAGGCCTATCTGCCAGGGGACACGGTTCAGGTAGTGGTGATCCGCGAGGGCCGGGAAATGTCCTTTGCGGTGGATCTGGGCGAACACAAGGCCGGGTCTCGGCTGGTCAAGCCGTTCGACGGCAACAAGTGGGTGATCCTTATCAATGAGGACCGCGCCTATCTGGGAATCCATACCCTGCCCCTCAGCGAGCAGCTGGCGGAGTACTTCAATGTAGAAAGCGGCGTGATGATCACCGAGGTGCTGGCCGACAGCCCGGCCCAGGCGGCCGGCCTCCGGGCGGGGGACATCATCCTACGTTGGTCTGACGAGGCGATCGTATCCACTCGTGACCTGCTGAAGCGCCTGGGCAAGGCCAAGGAGGGAGATGACATCGAATTCCTGATCCAGAGACGGGACCGTCAGTTCTCCATTCCCGTCACCCTCGGTAAAACGAAGGACAATGACGGAGTGTTTCACCTTCATGAAGGCATCGCCTTGCCGAACATCCGCCTGGAGCTCAAGGAGGTGCTGGAAGGCGGCCATCAAATCGATATCCAGCATATCGTGGAAGATATCGATCTGGAGCACCTGGAAGAGATCGAGGAAGCGCTCAAGGACACCTCCATCATCATCAAGAAGAAAAATGAGAAGGAAAAGGAGCCGCTGAAATAGCGGCCCTCTGTTGCGGCATCCACAGGACAAATCAACTCTGGACATATCCGTCCGACAGATTTTCCCGTAAAACCATCCCGCGCCGCCGTTCGGTGACGGCGGCGTTACCTTTCATGATCAAACCCCGGTTTAAAATGAATCAATCTCCTTTGTTTAGAATCTATTAGATAACCTTCGCATCTAAATATAATGTATGGCTGTATAGGAATTGTCCTGACAAAGGAGGTTTTCAATGAGAGAGCATAACTGTTTGATGCACAGCTGGAAAGGAATACTGGCGCTCATCGTGGCGTCGTTATTGTTTGCGGGAACTGCGCTGGCCCAGCAGGCGAGTCTTTCCGACAGCACGATCCAGTCCATCATCGAGAAGCGGCTCGCCAAGAGGGGATTGCCCACCGATAACATTCAGGTTTCAGTGGATGATGGTGTCGTCACCCTCAGTGGGATGGTGGAGCGCCTGGATGAGAAGCGTCAGGCCGGGGAAGCCGCCCAGGGCATCGACGACGTCATGGATGTGAAGAATCTGATTGTTCTGAAACCGGTTGGGCTTTCCGATCAGGAAATCGCCAATCGCGTCGCCAAAGTAATCCGGGAATCTGTTTTCTACGATATTTTCGATTGGGTTGAAGGTAGCGTCAAAGATGGTGAAGTCGACTTGTCCGGCTATGTTCGTGAACCATGGCGCAAACAGGACTATGAGCGGTTGGTGGAGAAAGTGGCCGGCGTGAGCGAGATCGAAAACAATCTGGAGGTTCTGCCCACTTCACCCATGGATGACCAGATCCGGGTCCGGGCTTCGCGGCTGATCTTTCATCACCCCATGTTCGCCGAGTATGCCAACCGTTCCACGCCGCCGATTCATATCATTGTGAAGAACGGCAACATCCTGTTGAAAGGGGTGGTCCGCAGTCAAGTGGAAAAAGTCCAGGCCGAAAATCTGTTGCGGGGCAATGTGCTGTCGTTCAGTGTCACCAATCAGCTGGTGACGGAAGCGGAGCGACGCGCGATACCTCGCTAATCCTGGATTATGGTCAGGAGATTTTTTGAGGGCGATCCGGGCGTGGCTTTCTCGATGCAGCGTCCGGGTACGTTCAACTGCCGGACAGCGACTGGCCTGACTATATCGGACCGGAAAAGGCCGCCGATGTTGTCGCTACGCAGGCCGTGCTGCAGACGAGCTTCAGATGGGAAATCAAGTCGTATATCTTCTTTACCTGAACGGAGAAAAAGGGGTCTCCTGAGGTCATACGATGGCCCGGTGATGAGGATCCGTTCGCTGCACAGTCTGAATACATCCATCATTTCCAAATGAAGCATTGCCAGTGATACCGTATCTTTGATACATTTCCACTTATCGGTGCCGCCGGCACCGTTTCAGGGATGATGTGTTGACGCAATCTCGACCATATCGATGAAACCATGATCTTCTTCAGGAGGATATACTCATGAAAAGAAGCATGCTGCTGCTGTTCCTCATTACCTCGCTCTCGGTTTGCGGCCTGGCCAAAATGGGGTTTGTCGACTCCAACCGGGCATTTGTGGAGACCGCCGAGGGCAAAGCGGAAATGCAGAAGATCAAAGACTGGGCCACCCAGCAACAGGATGCCATCAATGCCATGAAAACGGAATTCAATGAAAAGCGACAGCAGCTGCAATCCCAACAGAACATGTTATCCGAAGCCAAAAAGGCCGCACTGGCGGTCGAAATAGACGATCTTGGGACACGAATTCGCCGGACAGAAGAGGATTCCCAAACAGAATACGAACGCCGTTTGAATGAATTCGCCCGGGCCATGGAAAAGAAATTTTCGCCGCTGTTCTTCCGATATGCGCAGGACAACGGCTACGATGTGGTTTTTTACCTGAACCGTCAGACGGTGTCCCAGGTGATTGCGTATTATTCCGAAGAGCTGGATTTGACTGACGAAATCATCCGTCTCTATAACCAGACATATCCCCCCGCCGAATAAAATAGGGCATCACCCGGTTCTCCTGAACAGGGAAGAGAAGGACCGCCCGACATGCCTGAGACGTTGACACCTTAGACCAGATGTGCAGTATCCTGATGCTCGTAACGTTGTCGGGGCGAAACTGTAACCAGCCAAAAACGACAGGCCGGAAGGTGAAAGTCGAGGAAATACATGTTCACCACAGATGACATCAGCGGTAAAATAATGTAAACAGATGGTGAATTCTTTTCCGACGATCATTCACCAGGATGAAGAATGTTCCTGCATCGCTTCTGTTGATCAATCCGTGCTCCGATCATGCATTCTATTATTCTCCAGAAGTATTTAGGGTCATGGGGCTGGGCCGGTGCGCCTTCATCGGCGATCTGGCGATGACAACAGTGGCCGCCCTCGCTGCACCACATCTCCAAGTGGAATTGCTCAATGAAGATATCCAACAAGTTGATTTTAACCATCCGGCTGAATATGTGGGCATCACCGGTACGAATCTTTTATGCCGGCGGATGATTTTTCTGGCCGACGAATTCCAGCGCCGTGAAAAAATTGTGCTCATGGTTGGGCTTTCGCTTCCATGAGTCCGGCGCGGGTGCGCGACCATTGCGACATCCTGGTGCAGGGTGAGCTGGAAGATATCGTTGAATAGTTGTTTCAGGACTTGGCGCGGAATGAAATGGTGCCAGGCTCTGTCACGGAAATGTTATGGCGTGCTGAAAGAACCAAAACGCTCACTACGCGCCGGAGACAGGGTCAG
>JAFGRT010000040.1 GCA_016935015.1 Acidobacteriota bacterium
AATCACGCCGCCCTGGCCGGCACCCGGGCCGCCGTGGACTACATCGCCGGCCTTGGTGCGGGGGCAAGCCGCCGCGAGCGGGTCGTGGACACCATGACCCGCCTGGCCGCCTGCGAGCATGCACTGGCCGCCACGCTGTATGATGGTTTGGGGGATATTCCGGGCGTGACCGTCATCGGTCCGTCTTTTGTCAGCCGTCATCGCGCCCCGACGGTGTCCTTCGTCACGGAGGGGTGGGATCCCGTCGACGTGTGCCGGCACCTGGCCGAGCGGGCCATCTGCGCCTGGGATGGTCATTTCTACGCCATCCGGCCCATGGAAGTGCTGGGGCTGCTGGAGCGCGGCGGCGTCACCCGTCTGGGGATCTCCCTGTACAATACGGAGGCGGAGATCCGGCGAGTGCTGTCGGCACTGCGCGAGCTGACCGCCGGCTGACCGGAAGGGACGCGGAAAAAACATCGGGCCTGGCCAAGGGGGCGCCGGGTCCGTCTTTTCGATGCATTGGCAGGGGGTGTTACCCCCCGGCCGGAGCGGCGGATCAGTCGTCGCCGCCAAGGAAACCGGCCCGCAGCAGGAAGTACAGGAGCGTCATCACCGCCGAGGCGGCCGCGGCGACGTAGGTCATGGCCGCTGCCGACAGAACCTTGTTGACGCCCTGCATCTCGCCGGACGATAGAATACCGTAGGAAGAAAGAATCTGCTTCGCCCGCGCCGAGGCGTTGAATTCCACCGGCAGTGTCAGCAACTGGAACACCACCACGACGCTGAACAGCACGATGCCGATTTTGACCAGGCCCATCAGGCCCAGGATAAATCCGCCGAAGATGATGATCCACGACAGATTGGATCCGATGGAGGCCACCGGCACCAGAAGGTTGCGTACCGTCAGCGGGGTGTAGGACCGGGCGTGCTGGATGGCATGGCCCGTCTCGTGGGCGGCGATCCCCAGGGCGGCAATGGAGCTGCTGCCGAAGACGCCGGGTGAGAGCCGGACGACTTTCTTGCGGGGGTCGTAGTGGTCCGACAGAAAGCCCCGGGTCTCAGTCACCTGTACATTGGACAGTCCGTTCTGCCGCAGGATCTGGGCCGCCACGTCGGCGCCGGTCATGCCGGAGCGGGAGCCGATCCGGGAATATTTGTTAAAGGCGCTTTTCACCCGCCAGGAGGCGATACCCGACAGGATCAGCACCGGGATCATCATCATCCAGTACAGGGGATCAATACCGAACAACATGATGCTACTCCTCCGTAAAGATCAATTTGGCCGGATCGTGGGTGAACCATTCGGGACCGCATCGCTATCCGGTCATGCACATTGTTTTGGATGCAGCCACGGGATAACGGGACGTAACCCGGGCACGTTTTTTTTCGGTGAAAGATCAATACGCTGACTGGCGGGGGCCGGAGCCCCGGCGCTCCAAACGGCGCCGGAATCCGCAGACAAGGGGCGATCATCTTACCTGTCACGGATTACGCATCCATCGAGCAGAGATCCGATGAAACAAATTCGACTATCGGCCGGCGAATCAGATGCCGGCTGAGAATCAAGCAAAGCCATCTTCGCAAGGAGTGTAAGGATGAAAAAAACGATGATTTTGATCGGTTGTGTGTTTGTGATGCTCACCGGTTCGGCCTTCCTGCCGGCCCAGGAGACCCAGGCCACAACCGCCGACGAGGAAATGAAGGCCATGATGGAAATGTGGGCGGCCTATGCCACCCCGGGGGAACCCCACCAGCGCCTGGCCGAACGGGTCGGCACCTGGAACGTGACCGTCCGTTTCTGGACCTCGCCCGATGCGCCGCCCCAGGTGTCCAAAGGTGTCAGCCGGATCGAGTCCATTATGGACGGCCGATACATTCTGGATCACTTCGAAAGTGATTTTAACGGGCAGCCCTTCAAGGGAATGGGGATCAGCGGTTACGACAATTTCAAGAAGAAATTCTTTGCCGTCTGGCTCGATTCCATGAGCACCGGTATTATGCGCGCAGAAAGCCAGGGCGATACGGCCGGGGACACCATCGTCTACCTGGCCGAAACGCCCGATCCGGCGACCGGCACCTACAAGATGACCCGCAGCGTGGAAACGAAGGTCGATGCGGACACCTTCCGCATGGAGGCCTACGACAAAACTCCGGACGGCAAGGAATTCCGGAATATGGAAATGATCTACCAGCGGCGCAATTAAATGCCGTCGGCCGGGAGGAGGGGGCTTTCCCGGATGGCGGAGTATCTGGTCCACGGTCACGTCGACCGTTTGTTCCTGACGGTTGGCGTGATGAACCTGTCCATCCTCAGCGGATTTTCTGCCCCTGGAAATCCTGGCCGAGACCCGTCACTTCAATGCCGCTGACCCGGCGATGGTCGTCGCGGGTGAATCGGACGAATATCTCGCCGAATTCATCGGCGAAGCGATCCGGCTCGAGACAGATCAGCCGGATCACCGATTCGTTAGGGCGCATGAGACAGAGCCGGTTCCCGTTCACATCCACTGTCAAATAGCGGCCGTCGGCCAAATCATACCGTCCGGCATAGTCGGGCAAGATGTCCAGTGAGACCTTGCCCGGGACGAGCATCCGGTTGCGGTGCGTGGTGCCCCAGCGCTGGCGCTTGATGTCGTTGATCAACCGACGGGCCGTTTCCAGGGCCTGATACGCCTGCCCGTTGCAGTACACACTCAGGAATTCGGCCCCACGCGCCGGATTCGCTTCATAGAGGCGCAGGGCGGTTTTTTCGAGTTCCGGCTGCAGGGCCATGGCCCGGTCCTCGAATTCCCGCCAATAGTGCTGTACATATTCGTGGGTCAATTCATAATCGGCGTCCACCATCTGCCCGAGCAGGGTGAAAATGGCGGAAGCGGAATCCAGATCCAGGTTCCAGGCCTCGCGGGGCGCGTGAAAGTGGTAATCCAGCGCCTCAAGTGTCGTGGTGTCCCGGTTTTCCGGGGCGTGTTGCAGGAGCGGCGCGACGGTGGTGGCCCCCAGGTACCAGGGAACGAAGACGCTGCTGCACGGCTGATCCAACGCGCGCCAGATCACCGTGCCCACTTCCGGTGGCATGTCGGCCCGCTGCTGGATCACGGTGACCCGGTGGGTCAGGTAGCTGCAGATGGTGGCCCTGGTGAGATGGGGACTCTGTTGGTAGGCACCCGTCGAGGTCCACTGGGATTCATCGAGTTCGGTACCCTCGTAATGGCTGCGGTAGATGGCCATCACATCCTTCAGGGACAGTTTCCGGTCCGGTTTGACCGCCGCCGGCATGACCCCCTGCTGGGCTTCCTGCCACGATACAGGAAAGGCGGAGTTCACCAGACGCGCCAGATTCCACTGCCGGTTGGTGTTGCCGGGATTGGTGTGGGACCGTTGCGGGGCATAGGCCAGGGCGAAATCGAAGGGCCGGCCGCTGGCCGGATCATACCAGCCCCGCGCGGCGGCATATTCCATGAGCCGCGGCGAACAGATGAAATTGGCCGTGTCCTCGATGTCTACTTCCCGAATGCTGAACGTATTGGCCAGAACGGCCACTTCGTCATCCTGCACTCGCCGGGCCACGTATTGCCGCCCCCGAACGATCTGCAGCTGCCATGCCTCGTCGGGACCGACAATGTTCAGACAACGACCGGAGGCCCGGTACCCGTACGTATCCAGCAGCTGTGCCGCCATAAGTACCGCTTCCCGGGCGGTTTTGGCCCGTTCGGCCAGGATGATCCGCAGGTCGTACTCCAGGCCGCCCTGGGCCAGATCGCCTTGTTCCAGCACCTGCTTCAGGGATTCCTCGCGGGAGACGCACATGTTGCTGCCCAGGGCCACGCCCCATTCGTTCACCACCAGGTTGGAAAAAGGGATGCCCGGGGCCTGGTCCCACAGGTAGGCCCAGGTAGTCTCCACCTGGGGGATTTCGCCGCCGTGGTGCAGCGGCCGCATGGTGCCCGGCAGATGGATCTGCCGCGGGACGTACCACAGGTAATCCACTTCCATGCGATTGTCGTCCTCGCTCTTGGCAAAGAGAATGGAACCGTCCATGGTTGTATTCTTGCCGCAGATCAGCGTCGTGCAGCCGCCTTCATCGGCCGTTTCCGCCGCCAGTAACGGACTGAGGCACATACCGAACAAGACGATCATTCCGGTCAGGACCGGCCGTGGGCATGTAATCATGTCGACTCCCCTTTTCAAACTGGCTCCAATCTACCATAGACCGTTGCCGGCCGGGTGAAAAATCTGCGCTGACGACCGGTTCGGCCGCGAATCCGGAAAAAATTGCACCCGGGGCCCGCTTTCTTTTATAATCCGTCCATGGTTTGGGCGAATATCATCCTGCTGGCGGCTGGAAACCTGTTTTTCGTATGGCTGGGTTTGGCCGCCTGGCGGGAAAAGTCAGGTCGGGCCTGCCGGCTATCCGTTCTGGGACTGCTGGTGAATTCCGCACTCTGGTTGACCTTTCTGTTGGGATCCCCTCAGTTCACAGTCATCCACGGCGCCAATATCCTCCTGGTTTCCCTGACGGCGGTTTTTCTCGTCGTGTCGCTGGTATCCCGTTTCCCGAACCGGGAGTCGCCGGATACGGCCGGTATCCAGCGGTTCGACGAGCGGGATCATATGTTCGCCCGCAACAACACCTGGCGCCATCCCGAAATGGCAAACCGATATTACGCCAGTCATCCTGACAAGCGGGACGTGGACGCGCGTATTCTGAACCGGCCGCAGCTGGGGGAGCCGGGCGGGCGTTTTTATCATGAGTGGCAGACACCCGCCGCGGAAATCGCCTTCGATTTGCTGGACCGGTCGCGGCCCTTGGCGTGCGGCAACGTGGCGGAGAACCGGAAGCCCCTCTCATCGCAGGAAATGAGTCGCCGGCTCATGCAACTCGGCCGGTTGTACGGGGCAGTGGATATCGGGTTTGCCCACTTGCAGGATCACCATTTCTACAGCCATGCCGGGCGACAACTGGCCGGCTGGGGCCGAAGCATTGATTCCCGGCATCGAACGGCTGTGGTAGTAGTGGTGGCCATGGATTATCTGCGGATGCAGGAGGCCCCTGCCGCGCCGGTGATGGTGGAATCGTCCCGGCAGTATGTGGAATCGGCCAAGATCGCCTATCTGCTGGCCGCCTACATCCGCAGTTTCGGCTATGACGCCCGGGCGCATGTGGACGGTAATTACGAGGTACTGTGCGTGCCGCTGGCTCAGGCGGCCGGTCTGGGCCGGGTGGGCCGGATGAGCCTGTTTATGCACCGGGTGTACGGCCCCTGTGTCCGCCTGGCGGTGGTGACGACGGATCTGGAATTGCCCGCGACCGAGGGGGACTATGCCTACATGGAGCATTTTTGCGACATCTGCCGCAAATGCGCCGATAACTGTCCCAGCCAGGCCATTCCCGCCGGCGAGATGCCGCTCAGCCGGGGTTTCCGGCACTGGTCCGTCGAACAGGAAGCCTGTTACGGTTTCTGGCGGAGCGCCGGCACGGATTGTGCCGTATGCGTCCGCGCCTGCCCCTTCACCAAACCCGACACCCTGATTCACCGTCTGGTGCGTTGGTATATTGCCCGCAATCGACTGAATCAGCGCCTGGCCCTGCTGGCCGACGACCTGTTCTACGGTCGCCGGCTGAAATTGCCCCGCGCCAATCCAGAGGGCTGGTGACGTGACCGGCAGCGGACGTTACGGGCGCCGGCAGGCTTTTGCACTTGGCATCCAGCCATCCTTTGATGGATAATAAAATCGTTGTCTGAACCCAATGTACGGAGCATCCCATGACCCTACATCAGCAGGATCTGGCCGATTTGCAATATGCCAAACGTTTGCTGGAAAATCCGGGCCTGGTCGCCAAACTCTCCAATGTGCTGGGCACACCCGTGGAAAAAGGTTTCGAGATGTTGCCGGAGAAGTGGTCGGAGGTCGTACAGGACGTCACCCACAAATCGCTGCAGAAAGCACTGGAGTTTGCCGTGCTGACCCTCGGCCGGCGGCGCCGGCGTGCCCGTACGTTTACCCACAAAGTGGCCGTGGCCACCTCCGGCGGGGTGGGCGGGGCCTTCGGTTTGCCGGCCCTGGCCATCGAGTTGCCAGTTTCCACTTTGCTCATGCTGCGTTCCGTGGCTGATATCGCCCGCAGCGAAGGCGAGGATATCCGCCAGATCGAGACGAAGCTGGACTGCCTGCAGGTATTTGCCCTGGGCGGCCCCCGGCGGAGCGACGACGCGGCGGAAACCGGTTATTTTGCCGTCCGGGCCGCCCTGGCCAACATGATAACCGATGCGGCCGGGTATATTGCCAAGCGGGGCCTGGCGGAAAAGGGGGCGCCAGTGCTGGTGCGGCTGATCAGTGCCATTTCCACCCGGTTCGGCATTGTGGTGTCTGAAAAAATCGCCGCCATGACGGTTCCCATCGTCGGTGCCGCCGGCGGCGCGCTGGTGAATTCTCTGTTCATGGTGCATTTCCAGAACATGGCACGGGGTCATTTCATTGTTCGACGGCTGGAGCGCCAATATGGACCGGAGGTGGTGCGCCGCGCCTATGAAAATCTCCCTTCCCCGCGCAACCATCGGAGTCGGTCCGCGGTCGGCCAGGGATCCGTGATCGAAGTCGATGATGCGGCTGACGGACTCGTTGAGGAATGAATCGCGAGACATTTGCCGGCTAACCATCGCCTGTTTTCCGGTGATGCCCGGTTTTTGTTCCCACCCGATGATCCGTTAACCACATGCTGCTTTTTTGTGGTAACATGACGCCATCACGTCATTCCATACGGAGAGAACTCATGAAGTTTCGGCATACTATCCGATCCGACGCCGGCCCGGGGAAGATGACCGCCGGCCGATTTGTCTGCCGGATTACCATCGGGATCATGGTCAGCATGATGGTCATGGTGCTCGGCCAGTCCACGCCAGCCGACTCGTCCCCCCTGTCTAAAATGCTTACACCGATCAAACTGATTCGCCTGGATCAGAAAGTCGGCATCCTGAGCTTCCCGCATCGTTCCGGCGCCACCGTGGTGGAAATGCAGGGAACCGCCCTGGCCAGCCAAGCCGGGGGCCGGATGAAGGTGGAAAGCAAGGCCGGGTTCCTCGAGATCGATATCAATCGGAACGAGATCGGCGGCCTGCCCCGGGCCGTCCGCTGGGGACAGGATTTTTTCACCTATGTGTTTTGGGCGGTCTCGGTAGACGGGCGTCCGCAGAATCTGGGCGAAATTGTGTTCAACCAGCGAGGGGAAATGTCGGGAATCAACGTCACGACGCCATTCCAGACTTTCTGGTTGATGATTACCGCCGAACCGCATTTTGCGGTCAGCGAACCCAGCGAGGTCGTGGTACTGGTGAGCAAGCCCCAGGACACCGTCGATACCGGCAACAAGGCCCAGCGGGTGGCCGTTGATCCGATCTATTATACCCATTTCGCCGGTGTTTACAGCCGGGAAATCGAAACCACGGGTACTCCCGATCAAGTGCCGTTGGAGCTGATCCAGGCCCGCAAGGCGGTGCAGCTGGCCAAATCATCAGGGATCCTGAAGTACCCGACGCCGGCCGACCAGACACCCCTGGAGGATGAACTGCGCACCCGGGCGACCTTGCAGCTGGCCGAACAATTTCTGGGTCGGGCGGAAGCCGCGGCGGCCAACAAGGATAGTGATGAAAAACTCATCGTTCAGTTTGCCCGGACCGCCGCCCAGGCGGCGGAAAGTGCCCGGGCCCTGTCCGTCGGTGGAGTCGGGCAGGTCTATATCCATCAATTGCTGCGGGAATTGGACGTGGCCCGACAGACCGTCGACGAACTGCAGCAGGCCAAAGAATCGCTGGAAGCGGCCCGCAGCAACCTGAATGTGGAACTCAGCCGTCTGCAGCTGGACAACCGACGTCTGCAGGAACAGGTCACCGAATCCCTTTCCCTGAACAATCGGTTACAAACACTCCTGGAAACAACCCAGCGCGACGCGGAGCGCCTGCGCACCGAAAAGTCCATCATTTGCGCGGAACTGCGCCGGCAGCTGCAATCATTGGGCCAATTGAACCAGCAGGGTAGCGATATCGTGTTGACCCTGGCGTCGGACATTCTGTTCGATTTCGACAAGTTCAATCTGCGGCCGGCCGCCCGCGAGAATCTGGCCAAGTTGGCCATCCTGCGACTGCTGCTGTTCCGGGAGGCTCCCATCAAGTTTGATGGACATACGGACTGGGTCGGCGCCGAGGATTACAATCAATGGTTGTCGGAACAACGCGCCCTCAGCGTGGCCGAGTATCTGCTGGAGCAGCAGCTTCAGTTGCAGCCGGACGAAGCCACCCGCGACGCGAACGAGGGGCGCCTGCGCATGGTACGGGAGCTGCTGGCCATGGATTTCAACAGTTCCCAGGGCGGCAAACGGCTGAAACGAAATGACATTTTGGCCCAGCTGGGCTCCCTGGTGGAGGGTTTTGGATTCCGGCGGCTGGCGGTGGAAGAGCAGGGCAAGAATGAGAGAAACCGACGGGTGGAGATTATCTTCTCCTTGCCAGAGGGACAGTCGTTCACCAGTATCTGCGATTCCATCGTCGGCGGAACCGGTTTGTGACCACACCGGTGAGCGACCGGTAAGCGAATGACCGAGAGATTCTTGTGAGTTCGGGCACGTGTTTTTTAGCGTGCAGAATTTCGCCGGATGAACGTTCGGTACGGTACCGGATGAAGGAATCGCGCCATCTGGTCGGTGTCTGAGGAAGAGGAGGGAACATGACGTCGCCAGGACAACCGCCCCTTGCCTGTCCCCACTGTCACATCCGCCCCCTGCCGCCGGGCAGCCAGTTCTGCTCCCACTGCGGTGCCCCGCTGAACGTGCCGGCACCCCCAGCAGGACCGCCTCCGCCCCCGCCCCCCGGCGGGCAGCCCGTTCCCGCCCGGGGATATCCGTCGGCCCCTCCGGCCGGAGCGGCGCCTTACCCGCGGACGGGGCATCCGCCGCCGCGTTGCAGCACGTGCGGTAGTGACGGGGGCAAGCTGGACGAGGCCCGGCTGGTGTGTCCGGAATGCCGCTGGTTGCGGCCGCTGACGCCCGGTTACACCCTGGACTGCCAAGCGTTTCAATGGGCCCAGGATGGCGCGGCCATGGCGCGGCTGCGTTCCATCGCGCCCCTCGCCAAGAGTGCCCGCCTCATCTCCGACCGGATCGGGCGGCGGTGGATCGAAAGCACCTTCAGTGCCGTGCGCCTGAGTGATGCCCAGATGCCGGGTGTATATGGCTTGGCCATTCTCGCCGCCCGCATCATGGGGATGCCCAGTATGCCGGACGTGTACGTGTCCGGCGAACGGCTGTGGGATTGCGTGACCTACGGCAGCGAGACGAATTCCTTCGTCCTGATCGGTACGGCGCTGGTGTCTAATTTCCGGGGCGATGACCTGCTGTTCCTGCTGGCGCGGGAGATGGGGCATTGCCGGGCCGGCCACGCCCTGTGGAAGACCGTGATCCGGTTCCTGCTGGGTGAGCAGGGTCAGCGTAAGGGCTTTTTTGGCAGCGGCGGCGGTGTGCTCTCGGCGTTGAACCCGGTGCAGCTGGTCAGCGGCACCATTGAGTTGCCCCTGCTGGCCTGGGCCCGTCAGGCGGAAATCACCGGTGACCGGGCCGGGCTGCTGGCCGTCGGTTCGGAAGACGTGGCCCGGCGGGTCCTGTTGTCGTGGTGTCTGAAATCCCTGATGCTGTACCGCCATGTCAACATCGACGCCTGGATGGGGCAACTGGACGATGCTGACGAGCAGATCACCCGTCTGTCGGAATTTGCGTATGCCTCGACGCCGTACATCACTCGGCGGCTGAAGTTGTTGGCCCAGTTCGCGGGCACGCCCGATCTGGCCCACTGGTGGTCGGTGATTGCGCCCTTGCGGGAAGCCGCCCGGGATGCCGTCGAGTGGAATCCGCAACGCCCCCCCGGGGCGCCACCGCGGCGAGAAGCGGCACGGGCCCGGCCCCGAGCGGCGCCACCACCGTCACCGGCCGGGAAGCCCCGGGATGATTTTGTGCGGCTGGTATGCCCGTCATGCAAATCACCGTTGCGTGTGCCCCGCCAGGTGCTGGCCGGCAAGGAGACGTTCCGTGTCAAATGTCCGACGCCGGATTGCGGGCGGATCGTCGTGCTGAAGAGGAATATGGCGCCAGCGGAAGCCATGCCGCCAGACAAATTGCCCCGGTCGGTCCAGGAAGGATGGATGGATTCTGACTGAATTCGTGCCGTTTTGAAAGCGGGGGACTGTTCAGCCTGAATAGACAGTGTGCATCATGAGGAGTTGCCGATGAACCAACAGGATGATCGTCATGAAGATTCCGGGGTTGAATTCGAAGAGTTTTCGGATTTCATTGAAGCCGAAGTGGATCCGGATCCGGCCGAAGATTTCGCGGCCATGACGGACGGAGAGTACGAGCTGCTGGAAGACCGGCCGTTGGTCGAGGAAGTGGCGGCTGCCGACGGGTCGGAAGCAACCGATGAATCCCTTGGCGAGGTGGACATGCACGCCCAGCGGGCGGCCGAAGCCCAGCAGCGGGCCGACGACGATGTGGCGGCGGGCGATTATGCCGCCGCGGCGGCGGAGCGGGAAATCGCCGAGGAGGAGGCCTGGGCCGCCGGCGAGAGCGACATGCTCCATGGCAGCCACTCGGCCGAACTGGACAGCGCCTCCGACTACCAGGACCAGGCCCGGGAGTTCGAGCGGCAGGAAGCGGACCATGCCGCCGCCGGTGATTACGAAGCAGCCCGCGACGACGCGTTCAATGCCGGTGTAGCCAGTGAGTGGGCCGATTTCAAGGCCGGCGGTGAGGATCATTCGGGCCAGGCCTGGGCTGAATACGGCAAAGAGGATTGGGCGGTAGGCGAGCAGAATCTGGCTGATGAGAACTGGCGCGATGCCGAAGCGTATCTGGCCGAGGGGGATTTCGACAACGCCGCCCGCGCCGCCGAGGTTGCCGCCGACCATCAGGAATGGGCCGACACCTACGGCCGCGAGGGTCAGCACGGCGCCGAGGGGGCGGTTTATGATCCCGCTTCCGACGTGGCCCAGGGCACACCCGTCGGTCCGGAGCCGGGCAGTGAGAGTGTTGCCGATTACACGGCGGATGATGCCGGATACGATGGGGGGTACGATTCGGGCTATGAAGCCGGTTACGATTCCGGATACGACGCAGGTGGTGACGGCGGGTATGATGCCGGTTATGACGCCGGGTATGATGCCGGGGCGGATCCGGGTTATGAATGACCCGTTGTCAGCCTGCGGATTCTCCGGGCACTAAAAAACCCGGCCCCAGGGCCGGGTTTGCGAGATGCCACGGAGAATTCGATGGCGTGACGTCTTAGCCGAGTTTGATGTCGATCTTCTTGGGCTTGCTTTCCTCTTTCTTGGGCATGGTCAGGTGAAGCACGCCGTTCTTGTAGTTGGCCTTGATCTTCTCCGGATCCACGGTGCGCGGCAGGGTGAAGCTCCGCGTGAACGTTCCGTAGAAGCATTCCATGCGCTGGTAATTTTCCTCTTGCTCGTTGCTTTCGTATTTCCGCTCACCGGAAATGGTCAGGACGTTGTTTTCCAGCGTGACCTGGATATCCTTCTCTTCCATGCCGGGCAGGTCGAGCTTGACCTGGATCTGGTCCTTGGTTTCGGATACGTCCGCCCGGGGCGACCACATGGCCAGACCCCGCTCCTCTTCGTTGTAGTATTCGCCAAAACCGAAATTGCGTCGCATCATCCTATCGAACTCCCGAGTGATCTCGTCAAAAGGGTTAACTCTTCGTCGTACAGGAAACATTTTTTTCACCTCCTCCAAATATTTCCAAAGTCACTTTTCTATCTGCAATGAACATGCCAAAAGTACCGAAGAAATAAATGATGGATATAAAGTAGTTTTCAAATGAAAATGACCGACAAGGGTGGAGAAAATTTCACCACCCTGGGGCATCTCTCATGGTAACCTTCGGCCATGAAATGGTGGACCGATCCTCGGACGGGGCCGGAATCTCCGGACAACGTTGCCGATATAACCCCTGGGCATTTGAGACCACTCTGGGGTAAGATGGGAGACTTGGAGGTTCCTGATGAAGACAGTGGTGATCGTACTGCTGGCCCTGGCGGGATGCTGGCTGCTGGACCGCCTCGGCGGCCGGCTGGAGCGGCGGGGCTGGATTTACTGGCGGAAAAGCCGGGGATATGATGGCCGATTGAGCCAGGCATTTGCCGAGGTCCATTCCTTGCTGGAACCGGACAAACGTCATATCCGGCAGATCCAGGAAAAAGAAGTTCACGAACAGGCGGTGGATGCATCCGGCGACGATCCCGCCGTCAGAAATGAAAGATGAGATTGCCGGGTTGTTTCCAACCGGAAACGTTTTGATTGACGATTGTTGTAACGCCGGCCCGCCAATAAACATCTAATCATTCATTTCCAAGGGGAAAGACCCATGACAAACATTGCCGCAGACATCACCCGCTTGATTGGCCGGACACCGCTGGTGCGACTGAATCGCCTGGCTGCCGGCATCGACGCGGAAATCGTTCTGAAGATGGAGACGTTCAACCCGCTTTCCAGCATCAAGGACCGGATCGGTCTCAGCATGATCGAAGCGGCCGAGCGGGAAGGACGGATCTGTCCCGATACGCTGATCGTGGAGCCCACCAGCGGCAACACCGGCATCGCTCTGGCGTTTGTCTGTGCCGCCAAGGGGTATCGCCTGGTGCTGACCATGCCCGACACCATGAGCATCGAACGGCGCAAGCTGCTGCGGATACTGGGCGCCGAGCTGGTGCTGACGCCCGGGGGTGAGGGGATGTCCGGTGCCATCCGCCAGGCACAGGCCATCGTGGACGCGAATCCCGGTGCCATTCTCCTCCAGCAATTCGCCAATCCGGCCAATCCGGAGATCCATCGACGCACTACCGCCGCGGAGATCTGGGATGACACCGACGGCCAGGCCGATATTTTGGTGGCCGGGGTGGGCACCGGTGGCACCATCAGCGGCGTCGGCGAAGCGCTGAAAGCCAAAAAGCCGGATTTTCACGTCGTCGCGGTGGAACCGGCGGACTCACCCGTATTGTCGGGCGGGGAGCCCGGACCGCATAAAATCCAGGGCATCGGCGCCGGTTTCATCCCCGAGGTTCTCAACCGGGATATCATTGACGAAACTGTCAGCGTCCGTCACGAGGACGCCGGAATCACCGCCCGGCGCGCTGCCCGGGAGGAAGGCCTGCTGGTGGGGATTTCCTCGGGCGCGGCCATCTGGGCGGCTTTGGAAGTGGCCCGCCGTCCGGAAAACAGGGGCAAGATGATCGTGGTGATCATTCCTTCTTCAGGTGAGCGCTATCTAAGCACATGGCTGTTTGAGGATGTGGAGGGGTAACGCATGAGTCACGGAATTCTGTCGTCCACGGACCTGCCGCGGCTGGTTGAGGAACTGACCCGCCGGGCGGAGCACCATCACAGCTCCGGTGGTGAATTTTGCCTCCAGCCCCGGCCGGCACCGGAAACGGTCATCGAGGTGGTGGAACAGCTGCGGGCCTTGCTTTTCCCCGGTTTTTTCAACGGCTCGGACGATCTCACGTCCGAGACCGTGCTCTATTACGTCGGCGCGACCCTGGAGAGGATCATTCGCCCCCTCAAGGAGCAGATCCAGCGCGGACTCTGCTTCGTGTGCAACGTCTGTGATCCGGCGACCCGCTGTGAAGGCCACGCCCGCCAGGTCACCAAGGAATTCCTGTATCGGTTACCTGCTGTCCAGCGGATGCTGAACCTGGATGCCGAAGCGGCCTATCTGGGGGATCCGGCCAGCATCAGCACGGATGAAGTGATTTTCTGCTATCCCGGCTTGCATGCCCTGACCTGCCAGCGCCTGGCCCACGAGCTGCACCGCCTGGGCGTCCCCATCATCCCGCGGATGATCACCGAATACGCCCATGGCCGGACGGGTATCGACATCCATCCCGGGGCCGTCCTCGGGGAGCGTCTCTTCATCGACCACGGCACGGGAGTCGTCGTGGGCGAAACCTGCGTCATCGGCAACAACGTGAAGATTTATCAGGGGGTCACCCTGGGCGCCAAAAGCTTTCCCCTGGACGAAAAGGGGAATCCCATCAAGGGCATCGCCCGTCACCCGTTGATCGAGGACGATGTCACCATTTACGCCGGCGCTACCATTCTCGGCCGGGTGACCATCGGCCGCGGCAGTATTATCGGCGGCAATGTGTGGCTGACCCGCAGCGTGCCCGCCGGCGCGCGGATCACCCAGGCTCATGTCCGCGAAGAGTTGTTCCGCGACGGCGCCGGGATATAGTCCGCGGCCCTGTCCGGCGGCCGCCGTTCCCTTGTGATACAATAGGCATCATGTCGACGGATTCAGCCCATCATTCGGCGTCCGGCAACCTCCGGCTGGCTTTTTTTCTCAACCTGGGATTTACGGTGCTGGAGATCGTGGGCGGGC
>JAFGRT010000210.1 GCA_016935015.1 Acidobacteriota bacterium
CGCCACGTGCGTAGCCGCCTTCTGCCGGAAGGCGGTCTGTATTGTTCAGTTTCGGGAAGACCCGCGCCCGGCAGGCGCGGGCTACGGACGTGGGCTACGGACGTGGACTACGGACGTGGACTACGGACGTGGACTACGGGCGTGGACTACGGGCGCGGGCTACGGGAAGCATCTCGAACTGGAATAATGCAAAATGCATCAGGGGCACCCGGCCAGCGCTTGAGCTCCTTCAACACATTTTCCTTCCAGGGATAGCTATTCTCCCGGGTTCGTCGAACCCGGGGCACCGGGCATCGATGGCCACTGCTGCAGCAGCGTCATGAGGCGGTTGAGCAGGAGGCGGTCCTCGGCGCTGGCGATGGGCAGCCGGACGGCGATTCCCACCAGGATCTCCACATCCTTGCGCTGGCCGGCCCGAGCGTACAGCAACGCCAGACGCAAGTAGGGGGAGGGATTGGCCGGTTCCACCGCCATGGCGCGGCGCAGCTGCCGGCCGGCCTCCACCGGACGTCCCAGGGCGTCCAGAGCCGAAGCCAGGGCCAGGTGCAGCTTGGCGTCGCCGAATTCGGGCCGCAGCTCACCCAGCTGCTCCGCCCGGGCCGTCAGCGCCGACTGCCAGGAGGCATACCGCCGCCCACGGTGTTGGGAGCGGGCCACGCCTTCTTCCAGAATCGCCACCGCCTGTTCCAGCCGCTGTGTTCCGGCCGCATTCATGCGGCTGTCGGGCATCTCCAGCGCGGCGAGGCGCAAATAAACATTGCCCAGGTTCACCCAGGGCTCGAAAAATTCATCGCCGGGCAGCTCGCGACTGACCCGCACGGCGTGCTCCAGGTGGCGAGCCACCACCAGCAAATCCTCGGCCGGCGCCGGATCACCGGGCGCGGGCAGCCGCTGCAGAGCCAGGTTATGCCGGGCCTTGACGTTGTCGGGAGCCGCCATCACCGTATGTCGCCACAGTCGCCGGGCGTTGTGCCAATCCGGATTCCGTCCGATGGTCAGCCACAGCATTCCCAACAGCGGCAGAGCCAGTACCAGCCAACGGACCACGGCCGCCCGTCGGGGCAGCCGCTCCAGACACCACTCCCCGCCGGCCGCCACCGCCAGCATCAGGCCCAGCAATGGAATGTACAGAAATCGGTCGGCCCGAATGATGCCCACGGGGACAAAGAAATTGGACAAAGGGAATATCGCCACGCCGAAAAAAATGAGGCCCAGCGTCACCACCGGCCGGCGCCGTTGTGCCCAGCCGGCCAGAACCGCCACGGTCAGCAGCCCGGCCGCCGCGGCCAGCAGGGACGTATCGGCCGGGGCTTTGACGAGATCAACGGTCCGGAAGGAATAATCGGCGCAGAGAGACACCGGCCAAAAGGCCTGGCCCAGGTACAACCCCATCAGCTTGACCGCCGTCAGCATGCGTACCCCGGCCGTTTCCAACACCAGCGGATTGTTCACCGCCGCGGTGAAAGGTTCGCCGAGAGCATGCAGCACGGTCCAGCGCCAGCCCAGCCAGGTCGCGCCCACCACTGCCAGAACCATGAACGGCAGGGCCCGCCGCTGCAGCATCCGCCGCGGCGCTGCTCGCCAGTCAGCCACGTTCAGCACCAGATCCGCCGCCAACAGGAGCACCGGCAGGATGACGGCGTTCTCCTTGGACCACAGACCGGCCAGCCAGATTCCGCCCAGCAAAAGCAGCCACCCCGGGCGGCCGGACTGGACATAGCGCCGGTAGGCCCAGAACCCGAGCAGCAAGGCCAGAGCCACCAACAGGTCGGCGCCGCCGACGATATTGGGAACGATTTCGGTGACCACGGGATGAACGGCGAACCAGGCCGCCGCCGTAAAGGACGCCCACTGACCGAGCCCCAGCCGGCGGGCGGTCAGCCACAGCATCAGGATCACCCCGAGATGAAGGAGCAGATTCACCACGACATATCCCCGCGGATCGTCACCGAAGCCCAACGTCCCGTATTCCATCCGCCAGACAGCCATGGTCAGCGGCCGCCACAAGCCGGCGTTGCTGAAACCACCCCAGTAGTTGGATTGCCACAGGTCCGCCCAGGCGGTGGTCTCATGGAGTCGCGGATTGTCACGCACCAGGTTGACCCCGTCCAGGACGAATTCGGTGGGGAGAGCGTTGTGGAAGGCGATGACGGCCAGCACCATGAGTGAAAAAACCCACGGCCAGGCGGGCCGGGCATCAGCAGAATCAGTTGTTTTTGCAGGGGATCGTGGTTTAGTCATCTGTCATTTCCTGATGATGGGCCGGGGACGGATTCGGGTGGATCACGGCCGCGGCTTCGGCCGCCAGGGCCTCCGGCAGGCCGGAAGCCCGGCGGGCCCGGCGCTTCAGCGCTGCCTGAAAAACCGGCGCCCGGCTGAAGATGATGACCGATTCACGAGCCCGCGTCACGGCCGTGTACAGGAGTTCGCGCGTCAGGACCGGTGAATCGCGATCGGGCAACAGCAATAGCACCCGGGCAAATTCCGACCCTTGCGCCTTGTGGACCGTCATGGCATACACGGTCTCTGCGGCCGGCAGCAGCTGCGGCAGAACCGGCCGGATCCCGCTCCCGGCGGCGGGAAAGAAAATCCGCCGGAGTCCCGGCTCCACCTCCCGGACCAGCCCCACATCCCCGTTGTACAGATCAAGGGAATAATCGTTCCGGACCACCATGACCGGCCGGTGGGTGTACCACAGACTCCGACTATTCAGCAGCCCGGCCTCGGCGAGGATCTCTTCCACCAGGGTATTAACGGCGGCCACGCCGTAAGGCCCCTCCCGCCGAGCGCAGAGGATTCGGAACTCTCCCAGCGCCGCCAGTCCGCTCTCCGCATCAGCGGCCGCGGCCACCGGTGCGTACCCGGACAGTACCGCCTCGCGGAGGGCGGTTTTCAAATCGTCGGGCGGCGGCAGCACATGCCAGCGGACGTCGGCGGATTCCCCGGACCGTTCCGGGTGACCCACGTCCGTCGCACCGGCGCGGATCTGTCCCCCCAGGCGGCCGATGCCGCCGGCGGCATCGAAGCGCCAGTTGCGACGAAACTGCACCAGGCAATCGGCCAGCACGCCTGCCGGTTCCGTGCCCGAACGAACATGATCCATCAATCGTTCGTCACCGGTCAGCCGAACGAATCGCCGGCAGAAATCCGGTGAATAGCGATTCTCTTCGCCCATCCGGCACAGATCACCCAGGAAGGCCCCCGCCTCCACCGCGGACAGCTGGTCCTTATCGCCCAGCAGGATCAGCCGGGCGTCGGGCCGCAGGGCCGCGGCCAGCTTGCTCATCAGGGCCAGATCCACCATGGAGGCTTCGTCCACCACCACGAGATCGGCCGGCAACGGATGGCCGGCATTATGACGAAAATAGGGAGAATGACGCTGGTAGCCGAGAAGCCGATGGATGGTCCGTGACGGGCTTTCCAGAATATGGGCCTGAATTTCCGTCGGAACGGACAACCGGGCCAAGACCTGTCGCACCGCTTCGTTCATGCGCGCCGCCGCTTTGCCGGTGGGAGCGGCCAGGGCGATCTCCAGCCCCGGTGACTGACCGAGGAGCAGCACCAGAATGCGGGCCAGGGCCGTGGTTTTGCCGGTCCCCGGACCGCCCGAGATGACGCATAATCCTCGCGTCGCGGCCATCACGGCCGCGACCCGGATCCAGTCCGGTTCGCCGGAGGCGTCGGGCGGAAAAAACCGCGCCAGGTCGGTCCGGAAAACCGCCTCGTCCGTCAGTAATTCCCGCGGTTTGGCCAGCCGGACCAACCGGCGCGCCAGCTCCCGCTCGTACTGCCAGTAGCGGTGCAGGTAGCAGCGGGTGCCGTCCAGTATCAGCGGGGCGAGTGCACCGGCCTCACCCACCGTACGATGGCGGCGTAAAATCTCACACCAGCGTCCCACCTCGGGGCAGGTCACTCCCTGCCCGGCCAGAGCCGCCGGGTAAGCGTCCGGGAGGTCCGCCAGGTCCAGGCAGACATGGCCATCGCCCAGCGATCGGCTCACCAGGGCCACGGCCAGGGACCATTCGGCCGCGGGTTCCGCCTCAAAACGGGCCAGAAACCGCGGCAGCTGCCGGTCGATGGGCCGAAAAAAGTCTTTCTTTTCCAGTTCCATGGGTTTCATGTCACCATTCCGGCCAAGGTGATTGTCACGAACCGATCCATCTCGGTGACGCTGGGCCTGGCCTGAAAAATGCCGTACCGGGCGCCCCGGGTCGGATCGACGCCCCGCATGAACAAATAGTAGACGCCGCCGAAATGACGGTCGTAGTCGAATTCCGGGCGGCGGAACCGGAGATGGCGGCGCAACGCCTCGACATAGATCCGGTACTGCAGCGGATAGTTGTGGAACTCCATCGCCCGGCGGAGAGCCTCGGGTTCATAATCCGACACGTCGTTCCCCAGATGGTTGGATTTCCAGTCAACGATATAATATCGATCCTGCCACTGGAAAACCAGGTCGATGAATCCCCGGATATAACCGGGCCCCGGTTGCCAGTGCCGTGGATCCTCACCCTGGACGGCAGACAGTGCGTCAGAGCCGGGCCCGGCCAGCGTAAAGACGAACTCCATCTCCGGCAGGCGGTCCCGGCGAGGCACATCCCGCAAGCGCAACGGGCCGTCATCCGTCGGCAGTTCCACGTCCAGCACGTTGCGCACCATGGTGGTGACGACGGGAACCCAATCCTGGGTACCGCTGTGGCGCAAGCGATGTTTGGTCAGATACTCCGCCACAACCGGTGGAATGTCCGGTTGGGTAAAATCAATATGTTCCATGATTTCATGCAGCGCCGTACCCGCCCTCACTCCCCGTGGGAAGGCGAAAACACCTGCCGGCGGGGGACCCGGTTCGTCCATGGGCCATATGTCTGCGGCGAACTGGTCCCGATCGGGCATGTCCGGCACCACCGGGCGGATCTCCCGGGACACCAGGGTGGAAAAGCTGTCCACCCGCCAGCCGCCCAGGGCTTCCCGGGTGAATGTCTCCGCCGGACGCAGCAACGGGATAGGCCCGGCCGGCAGCGGCTCGGGCCGCTCCATCGCCACCGGCAGTTCCGTCAGGCGAATGGTCCGCCCGTCGGCCAGGGCGGCCAGGTCCGCCGTCACCGCGGCGGCGGATTTTTTCTTCCAGACTTCGGCATCTCCAGCGATGCCGTGCAGCAGAAAAGCCGGGGCCGACCATTCCGTTTGCTTGATCTTCCCCCAGTAGATGTAGCACCGGCTTCGGGCCCGCGTGACCGCCACGTACATCAGGCGCACGTTCTCGGACAACTCCTCCCGGCGAAACCTCTCCACGGCGGTCTCATCCGGACGAATATGGATCACCGGCTGCCAGCCGGTATCATGATAACGGATCACATCCCCGGCCTGCGGTGAGGAACGGCTCCACAAAAAGGGACAAAACACGACCGCGTATTCCATTCCCTTGCTCTGGTGGATGGTGATGATCTGTACCGCCTCATCGTCCCGCTCCAGTCGCAATTCGTACTCCTCACTTCCGCCGGCCTCGTCCTGCACCCTCACCGAAAGATAGCCGAGGGTGTCGGTGATGTTCAGCCGGCAGGCCGATGCCTCACTCTGCAGCAATTCGGCCAGATGAAACAGATTGGTGATCCGGCGTTCACCATCCGGCTGGCCCAGCAGGCGGACGGCCAGGTCGTTCTCGGCCGCCAGGCGGCGGAACATGGGCAGGAAACCATGGCGGGCCCACTCGCGGTGATAGCGCTGGAAACGGTCCAGCCATGCTTCCCACTGATTTTCATCTTCCGCCAGGGCATCTGTCTCCGCGGCGCTCCGCCCGAAAATCACCGTCAGTAGCGCGGCACGCAGAAGCCCCTCGTCGGTGGGATCCGCCGCGGCATGGGCCAGCGTCAGGATGTCGCCGGCTTCGGCCGAACGGAACACATTGTGGGACCGCGACAGCACCGCCGGAATGTCGGCCTGCTGCAGCATTCCCTTGACCAGTTGCGCCTCGGCGTGGGTACGCACCAGCACGGCCACATCGGCCGGACCCAGCGGCCGTTCTCCGATGCGGGCGGCGGCGGCCGGCGTCAGCAGCCGCCGGATTTCGGCCACCAGTCCCCGCGCGAACAGCTTGCGCGCGTCGCTCTGGGCGAGGCCGCCGTTACCGTCATCATCGTCGCTCCGGCCGGGGACCACCAGTACCAGCGGCGCGTGCCGCACCGAGCCTTCCCGCAGGATCATCCGCTCGCTGTCGGGTGACGGACTGACCGCCCCGGCGCTGATCTCGTCGAACACGAACGGTTTCGCCGGCCCCTGGAACAACCGGTTGACGGCCGCCACCAAACACGGCTCGGCCCGGTAGCTGACGGTCATGGTGTACCGCCGTTCGTCCTGGACACTCGTGGCCGCCTGCAGATAGGCGAAGACATCGGCGCCGCGAAAACTGTAGATGGCCTGCTTGGGATCGCCGATGAAAAACAGCAGAGGAGTCTCCTGCCCGAATAACCATTCGAAAATGGCGTATTGCACCGGATCCGTGTCCTGAAACTCGTCGATGAGCACCGCCTCGAAATCATCCCGCAGGCGGCGCTGGAGACGGCGACGGTAGACGTCATCACTCTTGAGCACATCATACAGATCATGCAGCAGGTCGTCGAAGGTCCGGATATTCAGGCGGCGCTTTTTACGCGCCAGGCGCTGCCGGACCGTCACGAACAGTTCATGAAGGAGATTGTCTTTCAGGTCCGCCAGTCGCCCCCGCAACGGGGCCAGTTGCTGCAGGAACTCCTCGACCGCGCCGAAGAATGCGTGGTGCGGCGCGGTGGCATTCTTGCGCAGCCGTTCGCGGACACCCGAGGTGGTGTAGGCGGCCAATTCCGACGGAACGTCCGGACCGAAGTCCGGTCGGCCGAAGAACTCATCCAGCTTTCGGAACTGACCGGCCCGGTAGCGCCCCTTGTTGAGCGTCCCGCCGTCGAGGATGGCGGGCCAGTCATTGTCCCGGAACCCGGGCCACAGGGCACGCAATCGCCGGAATGCTTGTTCCGCGGCCTGCGCCGCCGCCTCGATCTCCGGGATGTCGGTCCGGCCCGCCGCCATCTGCAGAGTGGCGTCCGGCTGGACCAGGTACGCCCGCGCCTTCACCCGGAGGTCATCCACTCCCATCCTGCTGCTGGCCAGGTATTCCAGCACCAGCGGGGGCAGGGTGTAGAATCGTTCCCGGTAAAAATCCTCCACCGCCTCGGACACCATTTGCTCCTGGTCGGGAGCCAGTTCCAGATGAAACAGTGTCCGTGACTCAAAGGCGTGGTCGCGCAGAATCCGCTGGCAGAAACCGTGGATGGTGAAGATGGGCACCTCGTCGAACTGCAGCCGGGCCAGCTCGAGGCGACGGCGTATCACCGTCGTTGACGCCATTTCCCGGGCGCGCTTCACCACACGGTCGATGTCGTCGTTCATCCCGTCGCCATCCTGCAGGCACCGCTCCGCGCCGCGGATGAAATCACGGATCCGGCCCTTCAGTTCGGCGGTGGCCGCCCGGGTGAAGGTGACAGCCAGGATCTTCTCCACAGGACGGCCGACCTCCAGCAACTGCCGTAAAAACAGCAGGGCAATGGCGTATGTTTTGCCCGTGCCGGCACTGGCCTGGATCAGGTTTTTTCCTTCCAGCAATTCAGGCAGATGCAGATCGAACGGTTTCATGGCCTTCATCCAAAATGGCGCAAAACGGGTTCGAACACCGTCAGCGCCATCTCTCTGAATTCAATCAATGCCTCTTCGTTGCCATCAAATACTCCCCGGCGACGAAAAGCCAGGCCCAGATACGGATCCTCCTGCTCGGGCCGGACATGGTGCTCGGCCCAGCGCGAATAGGCGGCGGCCAGGGCCTGGTCCTCGCCCTTGTCATGGCCCCGCGCAACGGCATAGGTCAACGACGTCTCGGGGGCCAGGGCCAGCCAGCCGCGCAGTCCCAGCCAGTAGACGGTGAGCGCGGCCCCCAGCAGCGGCACAGGATCCTCCACGGGTAACAGCCGGTGATGGCTCTCCCGGTCCAGGAACACGCTCTCCCGAGGGATTCGGTCGGGTAAACTGTTCAGCGCCAGATGCGACAGCCAGAGAGACAGGCGATCCCGCGCCGTCATCTTCGCCACCGGCCGGACCACGATCCGGCCCCTCTCGTATAGGGAATCGAGGTGTCCCCGCAAACGGAAAGGGAGTCCGCCAACCGTCAACTCCAGTTCAAAATCCTGCGCAGAGAGTGCGGCAGTGCCGCACTCGGCCCGCCGTCGTTCCGCCAGGCGTCGCACCTCGGACAGGACGCCGTCGAACTCCCGGCGTGCGAGATTGCCGTGCGGCAGCACACCACGGGCCACAAGCCGCCGGAAGAGCTCCTCCTCAGCCGCCGACAGATCGTCCGCCGCCAGCAATTCCTCTTCGAGGAGGTAGCGGCTGAGGGGATCCAGCTTGAAGGGCTCCACCGGCTGGATCATCTCCTCCGGGCGGGGCAGGACGGCCCATAGCCTGTTCCGGCAAAAAAACTCTGCCGGATTACGAAAGAAGCGAATCAGCTGCGCCAGCTCCAACTCGCGGAATTCCTCGCCCGGCTCGGGCAGCACCGACTCATCGAGCCATACGCCCCGACGCTCCCCGCTTACCAGCCGGGCGACAGCTGCGGCATGGGCAGAGTCGAAGGAAAAAAGGCGAGACGAATCCGTACCCGAAAAATAGCGGCGGCTGAAAGCGTGCAACGGATGGATCGTCACCAGTTGCGCCGTCGGATCCGCATCCACACCCGCTGTCGGCTTCCCGTCAGGCGTGGCACGGAAGAATCCGCGGGCGATGACATCCAGCAGCTCCGTCACCAGAACCGATGGCTGTCGTTCGCTGTTGTCGCGGCTGCTGCGGCCCACATAGCTGATATAGAGCCGGTCGCGGGCGGAAATCAGAATCTCCAGGAACAGAAAGCGGTCGCTTTCCCGTGGAGAGCGGTCCAGGGGTTGCGGGGAGATGCGCGTCAGGTCGAAGCCGGTCGCTTTCCCCTGGCGCGGAAAATCCTCGTCGTTCATCCCCAGCAGGCAGATTACCCGAAAGGGAATGCTGCGCATGGGAATCATGGAACAAAAGGTCAGTCGGCCGGTGAGAAAGCCGAAACCGAGTCCCTGGTCTCCAAGTATCTCTTGCAGGTAATAGCGAACGGTGGCCAGGTCCAGCGGCTTGTCCAGACCGGTAATCTCCTGCCGGCGTCCCAGTTCCCGAAAGATCCGCAACAGCTCCGCCATTTCGGGCGCCCATTCGGGGTCGTCGGCCACAAATTCCAGAACGGCCGCCGCCAATTCATCGGCCCAGGCCGCCAAGGATCGGGGTTGGCGAAACGCGCCGGCGACCGACGCCAGCTGCATGATACATTCTGCCAGCCGCCCCAGGACCTCGGCCGATTCGCCCTCCACCTCGTCATAGGGCCATACGCCGGCGAAGTCCCGATCTTCCCCGCCACCCAGGGCGTACCCCAGCATCAGGCGTTGCAAGCCACTCTGCCAGGTATTTTCGGGATAGGGCGGCAGATTGAACCGGCCCTTGTCCGGGCCGTCCAAGGCCCAGCGGATCCCCGTCTCGCGAATCCAGTGCCGCACCCGTTCGAGGTCTCCATCAGTCAGTCCGAATTTGCGGCGAACCGGTTCGGATTCCAGCAGACTGATCACATCCGGCGCGGCAAAGCGGCTGTCGGCCAGTTCCAGCAATCGCAGCAACGCCCCGGCCAGCGGGCTTTCGGCCCGCAGGCTGCGGTCGGCGATGGCGTACGGGATGCACAGCCGGTCCGGAGCGGAGTCGAATACCGCTTGCACCAGCGACGCGTACTCGTCGATCCGTGGGGCCATCACCACCACATCCCCGGGGGTCAGGGTTGGATCGCGGTCGAACCAGCGCAGCAGGTGCTGGTGCAACACTTCCACTTCCCGCAACGGGCTGTGGCAGCTGACGATGCCGATGGAATCGTCGTCGGGTGTCAGCGGCAGGCGTTCCGCTCCCTCGTCCCCTGCCCGGTGGCCGCGGTTGATCAGGTCCAGCATGTCTGCCTGGATGCGGCCCAGCACACCCGTGGGTATCACGTCCGCGTAGCATTCGGCCTGCTCCACCCCGTCCAGTTCCAGCAGGGCATCGAAAAAGTGGCGCCCCAGAGTGCCCAGTCCGGCCAGCAGGCTGTTCCCCTCCTCCAGATGAAGCGCCGCGGCATCCATTTCCGGACGGGTCGCCCGTCCCACCTGGCGGAGAACATCCCGCCGGCGGCGGATGTCCCCCCAGAACTCCCGGCACGGCGACAATAAAAAGACAGACACATCGATGCGCCGGGCCAACGTCTCCAGCACATTCAGATGGAAAGGGGACAGGGTGGCGATACCGAAGACCCACAGGCGTTCCAGTTGCGCCTGGATACTCTCGGTGGGGAGGGTGGCCAACTGCCGCCCCAGTTCCCGCCAGCGGGCCGCCCGGTGATTTCGACCATGGCGCTGCACCAGCTCCCGCCACAGGGCCGCCTGCCAGGCTTCATCGGCCTGGCCGGGATAGCGGCGCCGCCCTCCTTCCCACTCTTCGGTCAGGCCGGGGCGATACACCGTATACTGGTCCAGCACGTCCGCCGCCTGGCGGGCCAGCTGAAAGTGCCGCACATCCACCCCCGTCTCGCCGCCGCCGGCCGATCCGGCCAGATAATCACGCACCGGCCGGAAGACGTCGTCGCCGATGAGGGGATCCGAGAGGATGTCGGCCACGCTCCAGACGAGGTTATCCGGCGCCCACGGGTCATCCGCGGCCGGAACCGCACAAAGGGGTTCCACCACATCGCGCAGCAATGCGTTGGGAAACAGATAGCGCATATTGGCGCTGATTCCATGCCGAAGGGCCAGTTGCAACGACAACCAGCGGCCCATGCCATGGGTCTGCACCAGCACGAACTCCGGCCGGAGGGGGGAGGCCGGGCTTCGCTGACCCATTCGCTCGGCCAGGATGGCGGCCAGGCGGTGCAGATCGTTGCTGGTCCACAGGAAGATCATGCGTGTTCCACTTTCCACTGCCGTCCGGGTGCGAGCGCGCGGCGTGGCACCCCTGGCGGGCCGGCCGTTATCGCCCACCGGACCGGGCCGGCCAAACGGGTGAATGGCCCGGCCGCTCTTGCCACCGGCGCGTTCAGGTCTTCCCTTCCGGCCGGTTTTCCCTGCCAGGGGATTCGACCGGCGAATCATCGGCCGCCGCCGGGGTTCCTCCCACCGCCGCCCCTCCCGTTGCCGATACCACGGCATCGGTCCCTGACTCCGTTGCACCGCCCCCCCCGGCGACGGGCACGTTGGCAGCCGGTGGAACCGCTTTCATCCGCTCCTCTTCCGCCCGCAGCTGCCGTCGGCCATCCTTCACGAATTCGGCGTACAGCCAGATCCGGCCGGCCACGGTGCATAGCACCGCCAGCTGAAGCAGGACCAACAGGAGCACGCCATGCACCGTCAGGGAGAACGCCAGGCGGATCACCAGGGCGGCCAGGCCGAAACCGAGCAGGGTGATGACCAGATATTTGACCGCCGCGAGCAACAGAAAACGGGCATTCCCTTGCAGCGGCACCCGCAGCATCTGCCACAGCGGCCGGGGTTGCAGCACCCACCGGGCGCGGATGACGTAATGCATGCTCTGCAGCAGGCCGACGCCCGTGAAGATCACGGCGCCTTGCAGCAGGGCGATGTAGAGCGGCGCCATGTCCCCGGCCGGCTCGGGCGCCATTTTCTGCACCAGGTGAAAGAGGCTGACGATGAGCAACACCGTCACCGCCGCCAGGGAGAGAAAGATCAGGTTCAGGAGCAGGAAACGGGACCCGAATTTCATGAAGCCCTGCCAGAAGGACGCCCAAAAGGGGCCGCGCCGCTCGGCCAGGCTGTACATGGCCCCGCCGGCGAAAAAGACATGAAACAGGAAATACCCCACCATCAGGGGAGGCAAAAGCGGCGAAACCAGCTTCAGCGGGGCGGCGTTGGGCAGAAACTCGGCCAGAAAGAGCGGATCGAACGGCTGGCCCTCCAGCCGCTGAAGAAACAGGGACGCGCCGGCATAATCGTCCAGGCGAGCGCCGAACAGGGCGCCCACGGGCCAGGAGAACAGCAGGCTGCCCAGGTACAACACCAGCAGCAGCTGGCCCAGTTTGCCGAAGGGATAGACGGATCGCATGGGTATCTCTCCTAGGCCAGCCAGGTGGCCACCTGCAGCAGCATCTGCATGACGAACTGTACCAGGCCTTGCCAGGTGTCCACCGGATCGGTGACCGGCCGCCGAGTCAGACTGTTATTGGCGAAGCAGTCGTCCAGCGCCACCCGGTATTCGGGATCCACTACTACCGCCGCCAGCGGCGTCTCACGCACGAACTCGAACTCGTGCCAGTTCCGGTCACCGACCGGCCGCCACGTTTCCCGCAGCTCCGTTCCGTCCTCGAAACAAAACAGGATGTCCACCGGCAGCCGCAACTCCCCCAGGCATGACACCGCGACCTGGCTGGTCACCCGGCCCTCCTCATTCGGCGGCGTGACGCGGATCGAATCGGCCCGGAAATCGACGGTGCCGTTGTGCAGGATGACATCCGCCAGCAGCGCGGCCACGGTCTCGTTCCCCGCGTCCTTGAAATGTTGCAGAAAATCCGCGGTGGTGGGATGCCCGAACTGGAATTTTCGGAAATACTGCCGCAAGGCCTGGTAAAACCGGGGTCGCCCCATGAGCGGTTCGGCAGTCAGCAGCAGCAGCGACGCCCGGTCATAGGCGTTGACACCGTAATGCCCGGGGAAATACTCCCACGAAACCCGGTTGACAGGATCCAGCAACGGTTGCCGTTGCAAATAACGGTACCGGCTGGTCAGAAAACCGCCCAGGCTGAGGGTTTCCAGCGGATGGCCGCCGGGATTGTACATGAACCGATTCACCGTGGCTTCGGCATAAGTATTGATGCCCTCATCCAGCCACGGCTCTTCGAACTCATTGCTGGCCACCATCCCCTGCCAGTAATTATGGCCGAATTCATGCACGATCACCGTTTCCAGCCGGATGGCCGAAAAAGGCCACCATGCCTGCAGTTCATGACTGCCGCCGGTGAAGAAGGTGGGGTATTCCATCCCCGCCGCCGCCGCGGCCCCCGGTGCCGGGTCCACCACCGTGATCTGCTCGTAGGGATAGGGGCCGAACCACAGGCCGTAGTACTTGACGGCCTGTTTGAGGGTATGAAGGGTGAGGTCGGCGAGCTCCCGGTGATCGCGATGCATGAGGATCGTCAGCCGGACGTCGGGCAGCCACAGATCGGCGGGTTTCATCTCCAGCCACTCGGCCCAGGCGGCATATTCGGCGGCGGTGACATCCACCTGACCGAAGAAAGTATCCCGCACCACCTCGAAATCGGGGCAGGCGGCCCAGGCGAAATCGTGAACGCACGTTTCGCGGAACACATAAGCCGTCCGGCCCTCCGGTTCGGGCGTGCGGGCGATTTCACGCCCCGTCGCGCCGATGACGTATTCCGCCGGTGCCGTCAGCCGTACCTCAAAGTCGGCGAAATTGGCGTAAAACTCGCTGTGGCGGTGATACTGGTGGCAATTCCAGCGTGTCAGAAGCGCCCCGCGCCAACCGGGCGGCTCCAGTACTCCCAGCTTGGGATACCATTGGGCCACCAGGAAAAAATTGCCCGACCAGCCGGCCCGGGCCACCAACCTGGGCAGGACGGTTTCAAACTCGATGCGGATGGTGATGGATTCGGCGGGCATCACCGGGCGCGGCAACGTCAGGCTCACCACCGTCTCGTCCGCCGGATTGCCGTCGTCGGGCTGGATAAACAGCAATCGGTCCAGCAGATCGCCCATCCCGTCGATGGCCAGTGAAGTGAGGCGACAGGCGCCGGCGTTCGCCGGCTCGAAGGGCCGGGCGTGCCGGCTGGTGCGATCTTCACGAAAAAAAGTGGAGTCCGCGCGGCGGAAGGCATTCATGTACAAATGAAACGGGAGGGTCTGCACCGGGTCCGGCCCGTAATTCCGCCAGACAATCACCTGCCGGCCGCTGACCGACCGGTCGCCCGGATCGAAATCCACCGTCATCTCATAGGCCACGCGGGGCTCGCATTCCGCCATCGCGTCCCCCACGGCCAGGAAAACGACGAGGCCGGCGACCAGGGCGTAACGGACTGTCTGCATGAGACCTGCCTTTCTGCCGCAAGCCACCCGGGCAGAACGACACCCCCAGCCGGGGCCCATGCCCGTGCCTGTGCATGGAAAGGGGTACCTCCGGATTTCTTCCGGCGAGACCGGATACATGTTCATCATAAAATGATTTCAGCGGAGCAGCAAGTGGATTTGAACCCAAAAGTCCAATCCCAGCCAGAGCAAGAGCAGATTCAATCCGACGGCGAAAAAGGCGGCGGCGGCGCGCAGGCCCAGGCCCTGCCGGAGGGCATGGTACTGAATGACCACCATCCAGATGACCGCCGGCAGAACAGGCAGGACGGGCAGGGCCAGGAAAAGCCACGGCGCATACGAATACACCGTGATGCGCCGAATCCGCTGGAGAGGAGGCGGCAGCACCTTGTGGGTGAACAGGTAGCTGGTGATAAAAATCCGCGAGGTCAGCCATAGAATCAGCAGGGCGAACAGCGGCGACAGCAGGCCGGAGATGATGAAAAACTGATCATCCAGCTTGGCCTCCTCCATCCGGGCAATGGCCTCCCGGAGCTGGGCCTCGTCCATGAAGGGCACCATTTTCCGGAAATCGTCCATCAGACGCTCGTCCTGGGCGATCTCCTGGAGCATGGCCCGGGAAACGGACTGCAACTGGAAAAACTGGATCAGACCGCAGGTCAAAACGATGATGCCGAACAGGCGGACCTGATGATTGACGGGGCTGTTGGGCAGCCTGGCGAAAAACGCGCGGAAGTGGAAAAGCACCTGGCCCACCGTAGAAAAAAACCGGCGCAGAAAGCTGAGCTCACCCACCCTTTCCCAGGGAATCTGCGTCGGATCGGCCGGCTCGGTGGCCTCGTGCCGGGGTCGGTCCATCCCCCGGGCGGCATCTTCGGGGGGTTTTGCCTCCGGATCCATGGGATCGGCCACCCAGATCCGCCGGCCGCAAAACTTGCAGTTCTGCCAGCCGGCCTGGTCGACGGTGATGGTACGCTTGCATTCGGGACAGATGGCCAGCATTCTCGGCTGTCTCCTGCAGATTTTCAGTATCGGCCGGTCGGCCGGAAAAACGGAAATTTACATGATGCGGCGATATACCGCCAGCATCTGCTCGGCCACCCGGTGCCAATCGAAGAGCGCCGCCTGCCGGATCGAGGCTGCGCCCATCGCCTGAAAGCGGCGGCGGTCCCGTTCGGCCTCGAGGAGCGCGTCGATGAGGGGTTCGGCCGAATCGGGCGGCGCCAGGATGGCATTCTCCCCAGTGACATAGTCGCGGATGGAACCGACATCCGTGCTGAGTACGGGCAGGCCGCAGGCCATGGCTTCCAGCACGGCATTGTTGGCCGTGCAGTCGTTCATGGGTAGCAGCAGGGCGTGACTGTTCCGGTATAGCTCGCGGAGCTGGTCATCGGTGAGATCCGCGTAGAGGTGCACATTTTCCAGCCCCCGGTAAAACTCGTGACACCAGGCGAAGGTCACGATATGGAACTCGACCTTCGGCTTCCGGAACTCGTTGAACGTCTGAATGATTCGTTTGATCATCTCCACGTCGCGCAGCCACCAGCCCACGGAGATGCAGCGCAGGGGCCCGTCCCAGTTTCGCTGCTCGGGCGGTGTAAAAAAGTGCGTGCTGATGCCGTGGGGCACCACGTAAACGTTGTCGCGACGGGTCAGGTCACGGAAATAGTCCGTCTGGCTGCTGCCCACCACCACCACCGCATCGGCCCGTCGGACCAGCTTGGGATTCTGCACCGCCCGGGGGAACACGTCGGGGGGCTGGTGAAAGGAAGGGACCACACGGTTGCTGCGGCGCAGCGGCGCCCGTCCCAGGAAACGATACTGGTTTTCCCCGTACAGGATGTGAAAAATCGTGTCGGACACCAGGTTCATGCGCAACAGCAGCTCGGTTTCGAGGCAGAAGTATTCGTACGTGTACCACTCCGGATCGATATGGCGGATGAATTTGAACTTCTCCGGATTCCGCCGGTACAAATAATGAAAAACCTTTCCGCCCTGGTAGTGAACCGACGGCAGGTATTTGGCCAGCTGGTCGTAACCGGAGTGGCCGGAATGGTGATGGATCCGTTTGAAGATGTGCAGAATTTTCGGTTCTTTCATGCTCAACACCCATGGGGCGGAATCCGTAAAAGGCGATTGTACCAGAAGCCCGGCGCTTTTTGAAGTTGCATTCCGACGGACGGTGGTATTTCACCATTTGACGTGACAAGCCGGTACAAAAAATATATAATGGTTCCAAATTATCGCAACTGATCCACAACTCGAACCAACAAGGAGGTTGATCACCATGAGGAAGAAAATCGGCTTGGTCGGCGCCGGGCAAATTGGCGGAACCCTGGGCTTCTACATCGCCAGCAAGGAAATGGGTGATGTGGTGCTGGTGGATGTCGTGGAGGGGATGCCCCAGGGGAAGGCCCTGGACACCTATCAGTCCACCCCCATCTTAGGCAGTGATTGCCAGCTGGTGGGATCCAACGATTACAAGGACCTGGCCGGCTGTGACGTCATCATCATCACCGCCGGTGTACCCCGCAAACCGGGCATGAGCCGCGATGACCTGCTGGACGTGAACCGGAAAATCATGGAAGCGGTGGCGTCGCAGATCAAGGAGCACGCACCGAAGGCATTCATTATCGTTCTGTCCAACCCCCTGGATATCATGGTTCACTTGCTGCACAAGATCACCGGCTTTCCCAAAAGCCAGGTGGTGGGTATGGCCGGCATCCTGGACACGGCCCGGTTCCGGACCTTTGTATCCATGGAAACCGGGTACTCCGTGGAGGATATTTACTGCATGGTGTTGGGCGGCCATGGCGACACCATGGTGCCCCTGCCCCGCTATTCCAACATCGCCGGCATCCCCTTCACCCATTTCATGAGCCAGGAAACCATCGATGCCATCGTCGAGCGCACCCGCAAGGGCGGTGGCGAGATCGTCGCTCTCCTGAAAACCGGCTCGGCCTTTTACGCGCCGGCTGCCGCCGCGATCCAGATGGCGGAGAGTTACATCAAGGACAAGAAACGGATTCTGCCCTGTGCCGCCTACCTGGAAGGCGAATACGGGCTGCATAACATCTTCATGGGCGTACCGGTGGTCATCGGCGCCGGCGGCGTGGAAAAAGTCATCGAGCTCGATCTGAACGAAGATGAACAGAAGATGCTCGACGAATCGGCCGACCATGTGCGGCGACTGATCGCCGATCTGGAGAACTTGATGGGCTGACGGCGGCGCGGGCCGCCGCCCCGACGAGCTTCCCGGTCCGTCTCCGCCCCCTGAACCAACCCGCTGTCGCGGCGAGGCTTATCCGCCGACCCGCCGGTCCCTCGCCGGCGGGTCTGTGCGGACGAATCCAGCCATCCGGCTGACATCCGTCGACCGGTAAGATTGGGGATGGTTTGTGTTCATTCGGATCCTTCTAAACACTGCCGGAGAGCCCCCGCCGTGCCGGTGGTAGGGAAGACAGCTCCTCCGGTCGGCACCGCCACCCAGGCGACGGAGGGACATCATTCCAGCCGACAGTTCCCCCCCAGAATGCCGCCCGTCCTGCCTGAGCACCAGCCTCTGGCCTCCCAGCCTGAAAAATGTCGCATCGGGCCGTCTCATCCACCCCTTCGTACAGGATTACCCGCCGGCCGATCTGAAAGGATTGACGGCCGTTCGTTCCGGACCTCTGAGCCTGCCGCGGAACACTCCGGTCTGGCTCCCTCTGCTGGCGGAAATCCTGGTCCGGGAGGAACCGGACGTATTGCTGCACCTCAGCCCCATCGAATCCCGCGACACGCTGGCCCTGTATGAGGCCTGGCAGAACCGGTCGCCGAAGCCCTGCCGCATTGTCGGCCTGTCGGTCCATCCCCATGTGCCGGTCGCCGAGCGCCGACGACGGCTGGCGGCGGCCCTGGCCGCAGTCCGGCCGGAATCGCCGCTGCCCGATCCGGCCCGTTTCACGGAGCAGGTCCGGGGTTGGCGCCGATGGGAGCGCTCTCTGCCGGATCTGCCCCGCGGCACAGCGTGGGAGTGGTACCGGGCCCTGCGGCCGGCGGTCGACGTCTGGGCGTCGCTCCCGGCCCCCTTCGCTCCACCAGCGGATGAACCACTGGCGGAAAAGGCATTCCCCCGGCTGGCCCTGTTCGGTGACTGGCTGCTGGGGCCCGACCTGATGACGTTCATCGCCACCGCCGGGTGGCGTCTCGTCCTGGTCCAGTTTCTGCACGATCTGGTGGACTGGCCCGACGGCCTCGACCCCGATGATGCCTGGCTCCGGCATCCGTTTTTCCAGGCGTTACCGGAAAAGCTGCCCCGTTATCACTCCCTGCTGCGGGAACGGGAAGTCCGGGCCGTGGTGGTCGTCACGGCCTCTTTTTCACCGCCGGTAACCATGCTGCGGAAGTTTGCCCGGGCGCTCCCCTGCCCGACCCTCCTGTTGGAAAGCGAAATCCCGGGTTTTCTCACCGTCCAGGACCGCATCCGACTGGAAAACTTTCTGCGACAGGCCGGGTTGCCATAATTTTCACCATATTTTCACCTTTTTACTTGACTTCCCCCGGGCCTACGGTACAATGAGAACAGCTCAACCATTTACATCCCCGATCCGGCCTCCGGCCGGATTTTTTTATGTGTCCAGGTCAAGCTCTTCGCGATAGCCGAAACCCTCGGCGTTGTTCAGATAGACCACTTGGGTGGCCGTAAACTTGTAAAGCTCCATGTCCGTCATTTTTTCGGAAAACACGCTGCTTTTCATGGTGTACAGATTGATGAGCTCCTTGACGAAGGGGAACTTCTTGAGATAGGCCGAAATGGCCTGGGCCTTTTCTTCGAGACTGTTCACCGGTTCGATCAAACCGCTCATTTGCACGCCCTGGATCTCCCGCCAGCCCTCGGCCCCGCGCGATACGTTGGCGGCCGATCGGGAGTTGGCGGCGGCGTCCTGGATGTGTCGCGAATTCCGGTTGGAAAAGAAAAAGAAGCGGTTCTTCTTGTGCACGTAATACACGCTGGCGCACCAGGGGATTCCATCCCGGCTGGTGCTGATGTTCATAAATTTTTCATCCGCGAGAAAGGCGTGCACCTCCGTCGGGCGTTTGCCGGTCTGATTCGCCATGAATCCTCCTCGCTGCGGTCTGATTTGATGGTAAGTTGCGGCCGTTTGGGTATACTTTACCACGAACGGCCCGGGCTTGGAAAGCAAAACCGCCCGCCGCGGAACGGGGGAAACCATTTGCTATCCCGGCTGTACAAGAACCGCTCCGGCCCGTTATAATGGACGCGGCGACGATCGCGGCGCCCACGGCCCGTCGCACCGAGAATGACCATGGACACCATCCGTACCGACGCCATGTATGAGGAAACCGTCCGCCACTCCCGCTTCATCGGCCTGGCCCTGCGGGTCGGCTCCGAAGACGATTTTCGCCGGCGGCTCGAGGATATCCGCCGCGATTATCCCCATGCCACGCACTACGTGTACGCCTACATCCTGCGTGCGGCCGACGGCCGATTGTGCGTCCGTTTTTCCGATGACGGCGAACCGCGCCACAGTGCCGGCAAGCCGGTCCTGGCACCGCTGCAGGGGCGGGAATTGATGAATGCGGCGGTGGTGGTCGTCCGCTACTTCGGTGGCGTCAAGCTGGGGGTCGGCGGTCTGGTGCGGGCCTACGGCGGTGTGGCGGCCAAAGTTCTGGACGCCGCCGGCCGCACACCGCTCACCCGCCGGCAACGGCATCAGACCACCGTCGCTTACAAGGACCAACCGGCGGTGGAGCAGCAGCTGGCGGCGGCCGGCGCCACCATCATCCACCGGGAGTTCGGGGCGGATGTGACGATTCATTATGAGACGGATATCGATTGGGATGCCTGAGACGGTTTCATCTACCGCCCGCCAGACGGTGATGGGGGCATCCATGCCGCCGGCGAAAATCCGTTCGACTCCGGACACGGAAAATCGGTTCGGCGCCGCTCACTGGGGGGTCATGGTTGTTTCTGTGTGAGCGGCGGCTGGAAATCAGCCGGTTTCCCAGCGTAACCCGTAATCCGCCGACAATCCCCAGACCAGCTTGTGGCGACAGTTCTCACACACATAGGCATCCAGTTCCGGCGAGTATTCATATTCCAGCCGGTTCGGCTCATCGGTACCACAGAAATAGCAGGCCGTCGATGTACCCAGCCAGCCGATCACCCGGCCGACGGCCCCGGCCGAAACGCTTTCCCTTTTTACCGAATGCTTTGGCATGATGTCACTCCCTTTAGCGCGATCCCCGCGGGGATCAGGACGTTAAACGAAGTTTCCCGGCGACGCGTTCCAAAATGGAATCTTCCACCTCCGCCGACAAACGCCGGAAATGATCGGCCACGGCAAACCAGATGAGTCGCTGCCCCGGCCGCTTCAGGATATCCACCACCTCCGCCGCACTGCGATACAGCGAGATCGTGTCACCATCCGTCACCAGGTGACAATCGCGCTCGTCCAGCAACATCTCCAGCAGGTTGATTCCCGCATACGCCATGTTGCGGAGTACGTTGCGGATTCGCCGCGGTGTCAGGCCGGCCCGCCGCAGGAAAGAGACAAACTGCAGTTGCAACAGGTCGGTGGGCGAGTAGTAGCGCCGCTGTGCCCGCCGGCCCTGGCCGGGTTCCCAGCCGGCCGCCGAGAAGAATCCGTTGCGGTCCCAGGTGTTCAACTGACGGCGGGTCAGGCCGGTCAGTTGGGAGACCTCGCCCACGGTGTACCGTTCCTTGACCAAAAAAAGCTGTTTCATGAATGCACTCCGTCTATATCTTAACGTAAAAGAGTAAAAAAACCAATAAAAAATGCGACAATAAATAAAAATTAGTTGCAATAAATTGTACTTTTAAATCATTTTTGGGTGTGGCCCGGGTCCCGGGGCGCAAATTCCCGCAAACGTTTGTTTGGCCGGGACGAGGACTCTGCTACAATGAGGCCCGGCAAGGACGAATCTGCGGAAGGTGGCGCCATGATGGAACTGGGCGATTTCACGCATGTCCAGACGGCTCTGGAGGACCTGGTGGGCGGCCGGGTGTTCATCGGCAAGGCGCTGAGCCGGATGTTCCGCCAGATGGACCTGGCGCCCGCCGAGCAGCGGTTCTGGCGGGAATTCGTCTACGGCTGCGTGCAGCTGAAAAACCGCTACCGGACCATCATCGAGCAATTTTCCGAGCAGCATCCCGGAAAGGATGACTGGCCGTTGGACGCCCGCTTTTTTTTCATTTGTCGTTACCTGGAAAACCCGAATCCAGGCCGGGTGGAACGGGAAATCTATCGCCTGCTGTCCGGCAAATCACGCGTGCGCAAGCTGGTGGAATTCCTGAAAGCCACCGACACCCGCCAGCTGTTCCCCCATCCCAAGAAGGAGGAAGCCGCCTTCCTGTGGCAGTACCATTCCCATCCGCTGTGGATGATCCGCAAATGGCTCGGCCTGTTCGGACCGGCGGAGACGCTCCAGCTGTGCCGGTTCAACAACGGCCGGCCCGATGTCGCCTTGCGCGTCAATCCGCTCCATGTTTCCCGCGCCGCCTTGCGCAAAGACCTGGAGCAGGCGGGCATCCCGTGCCGCGAATCCGACGCATCCCCCCTGGGACTCGAGATCCTCGGCGACTTCGACCCCCTGCCCCACCCCCGCTACCGCCGTGCCGATTTCACTCTGCAGAAGATCGCCTCGCAGCTGATCTGCTTCTACCTCAATCCGCGGCCCGGCCAGCGCGTCGTCGACTACTGCGCCGGCGAAGGCGGTAAAACCCTGCTGCTCAGCCACATCATGAAGGGGAAAGGAGAAATCCATGCCCATGACCGTCAGGCATGGCGCCTGCAGAATCTGAAGCAGCGGGCCAAAAAGGAGGGCATCCCCAACGTGCGCCTCGAAGGTCTGCAGGCCATCCAGGCGTTGTCGGGCTCCTTCGATCTGGTCGTGTTGGACGTCCCATGCTCGGGGAGCGGCAACTTCCGCCATCAGCCCGAGCTGAAATGGAAACTCACGGCCGAATCTCTCCAGGATTACAATTCCCTGCAACTGCGCCTCCTCGACGAAGCCGCACCGTTGGCCCGGGCCGGCGGCCTGATGGGGTACATTACCTGCTCCATTTTCCAGGAGGAGAACCACAAGGTCGTCCATCGCTTTCTGAAATTACACCCCAACTGGGAACGGGTCGCCCCGGCGGACTTTCTCCGGGAATCCCACGCCTCGGAATTTTGGTTGCCGCGGGACCGTTTCGCCCCCTACCTGGATGATCACTACCTGCAGATCCTGCCCCAGCGGCATGACCTGACGGGCATGTTTACCGCTATCCTGCGAAAAACGTCCTGATCCGGGACCATCGATCCGTACATCCACCACAAAAGTGTTGACACAGCACAGAAGTATTCTATAATATTTCTATAGTAGACTAATTCTATATCAGAATGTATGAATATCATACTATACGAAAAGAAGAACGACAGAATCTCGTCTCGTCAGCATCAGCGGGCGACCGGAGCCCATGTCATGGTGCGAAAACACTGTCGGTGAGGAATGATCCATGCGTAGAATCGCCATCGCCATGGCCAAGGGCGGCGTCGGCAAGACCACAACCGCGGTAAACCTCTCCCACGGACTGGCCCGGGCTGGCGCCCGTGTGCTGCTGGTAGACTGCGACACCCAGGGCCAGGCCGCCAAATTCCTGGGAATAGATCCGCCCCTGGGCCTTTACGAGTTCGTCACCCGCCGCGACGACAAGGGTGCGCCTGTCTCCAAAAAAGATACCCTCTGCCCCGCCCGGCCCAACCTGTGGCTGCTGGCGGGCGGCGACAAGCTGATCGAACTGAAAAATTGGCTGGGTGAGCAGCCGCGGGATATCCGGCCGACGGCGCTGCGGCGCTCGCTGGTGCCCAAGGATGACTCGCTGGATTTCATGATCTTCGACTGCGCTCCCGGTTGGGACGTACTGAGTGTCAACATCCTCATGGCCGTCAACGAGGTGCTCTGCCCGGTGGCGCTGCAGGGACCGGCCCTGGAAGGCCTGAAAACCTTCTTTCGCTACCTGCTCTCGGCCCAGAAAGTGAACAAGGATTTGCGCCTCAATTACGTGCTGCCGACCCTCTTCGACAAACGCACCCGGCAAAGCTATCAGATCTATCAGCAGCTCTATCGCCTCTTCCGGCGGCAGCTGTGCGATCCCATCCACTACAATGTGCGGCTGTCCGAAGCCCCGTCGCAGGGCCAGACCATCTTCGAATTTGAAGGCCATGCCATCGGCGCGGCCGACTATGAGAAACTGACCCGGAGGATTATGGACAATGGTGGACCAGAAAAATAAACCACCCGATTTTTTCGAGGAAGCGCACCCTTTCGACCCGGTGGCGGCGGCCACGGGCCGCGAGTCACCGGCGGGCCCCGCCGGGAAGGGTCCGCCGCCGCCGGAGGAGCCCAAGAAGAAGGTGGGCTTTTATCTCCCGGTGGCCCTGGTGGACCGTTTCGACCGCAAATTCTATGAACTGAAACTGGCCGGCCGGCCCGTCGAGAACAAGTCCGCCCTGCTGGAAGCGGCCCTGGAGCTGGCCCTGGATGATTTGGAGAACGGCGACGACAGTGCTGTGCTCAGGATCCTGTCAGGTTAATATCCGGCATGGATTTCACCCACAGCCGATGGCGGAGATTCATATAAATCAATGCAAGATCCCCGGATACCCACCACCGGCGCAGGCGGAGGACTCCCTCAGTCCGGGCAATCCATCCCCTTCATCCGTCAACGATTCCTGAACCATCATGCTTCGGCTGCTGTCCACCACTGCCTCACCTGACGCCGGCGAGATGCCCCCGCAGCGGGCCGCAGGACCCTAATCCACCTGTCGCACCAGGCGAAAACCAATCTCTACACTGGAATTTCCGGGCGGGTACATTCCCCGAGCGGCTGATCGACACCATTTGGCAAACGAAACGAAGCCACCGCCGCGGACAACCCGGTCGCTGCCGGTTGTTGGGCCAGTGTAATCAGTGCCGCTGGAGGGGTAGGCAGCCTGGTACAAGTCCCAGCACCATTCCTTGACATTGCCATGGGTATCGTACAGGCCCCATGCATTCGCCAGTTTGGACGCCGCCTGCCCCGTGGCAAAGAATGCAGAGGTGTTGTCTTTAAACCAGGCAGCTGTTTCCAGGGAAGCAAAAAGCCCGGAAGACGAACTTTCACAATTCGCTGTCGTATAATTGGTTTCCTCGATCCAAAATGGAGTCGTCGTGCCCGCCCGGCAAAAATACTCCCACTCCCCTTCCGTGGGCAGCCGAAAACCAGGCGCATCCCAGTCGCAATAGACGGAACCCGCCGTATAATTTGTGGCGTTGATGGGCACGGTAAACGCAGCATCGGCGTAGTAGCACCAAATCAATCCGTGCTCCGTCGACAGGAGGTTGGCAAACAACACGGCGTCGTACCAGCTCGCTAGTTGGACCGGGTGTTGATCGGAGGGACTGTGATTGGCATCGGAAGGATCGTCCGGCAGGGTCGGTTGTAAGACCTTCAGGTCGGCCCACATCCGCCGGGTCACTTCCGTCTCCATCACCGCCAGGGTCTTCGTCAGGATGTGAGAAAACTGGCTTTCGTCCGAATAACGACAGGGTTCGGTGCCCAGCGATCCTTGAGCAAGCGATCCCGCCGGTATCCGTCGCAGCGCCCCAACGATGCGGTCAACCTCAATGATCTGCCCGTAATGGACCGGCAGGGCATCGAAATTTCCCGCCAGATAATTCGCCAGAAGGACCAGATCATCTGAATCGATTAGACCCGATTTGTCCAGGTCGCCTTGCAGGAATTCTTCCGCCGCCCAGATGCCCCCCCCGAGCACTCCCACCAGGAAAAAGGCCAACAGAACATTTTGGAATCCGCGATGATGATTCATACCAAACTCCTCTGGAATGTGTATTCATTTCGGCTTTTCGCCCAACCTTACCACTGGTCATGGCTGCTTTGCGGAGGGTCCCGCCACACCAAACAGACACAACGTGCCAGGACGGTCACCCCCCCCCAGGATTATCATGTGATTATCCGGGCGTCCGGGGATCCCAGCAACGGTATGCCTGTTCTCCAAAAACGCTATCATCCTCTTCATAAATAGAATAACACGCATTATATAAAAAGCTTTGCAGCGGTTCAAGTATATTTTCGCACCGCTGAATGGTCAATCGGGGAATGTTCATCCGCCCGAGGCAATCACACATCCGTCTCCACAAGAGCCAGACTTGGCAAACCTGCATTTTCTTGTGGGAATTGGTGTCATCAGGTGAAATATTCCCGCCGCAGGTGGTCAAATTCAATGGTTGTTGCTGGCGTTTAGGTGGCGGATAATCTCTTCATCCGCCGCGAGACTGGTTATTGGCAAACCCCGGCCGGTCCCTTGCCGCTATCAGACGGCAGATGTGATTATCCGTCGATTGTCGTGACAGGAGACTTCCGGTCAGTGAGCGTCCTCCCCAACATGACGGTGCACCCCGTCGCCGTGTAAAGTAATGCGGACCGCCGGCGGTTAAGGTGCTGTCTCGCCCCCGGCGTCACCGCCGCAGTGCCGACAGGTTGACCAGCACCCGACCCGCAATCACCGTCAGCGGGACCGGTCCGAAATGACGGGAATCCCGGCTGTGAGGGCGGTTGGATCCCAGCAGGAACACATGCTCCGCGGGCACGCTGATCGGGCCGAATGTTTCATATCCGATCTGCGGATCCAGCAGGTTGACCTCATGGTCCCAGTCAGACTCGCTTTCCCGCACAATGTCCTCACCCAGGCGATGTTGGCGCGAAATCCACCGGAAATCCTCCATTGGCCGGTCTTCATAGTGCAGCGGCTGTCCGTTGCGCCAGACCCGCCCGCCGCGCACCTCCACCTGATCACCGGGCAGGCCCAGCACGCATTTGCAGAGAAAGACCGCCCGGTCCGGCGCCCGGAAAAAGACATATTCGCCCAGTTGGGGCGTCGACCAGCGAAACAGGTGGCGCTGGGTAAAGGGGACCGGCAGGCCGTAGGCGGCATGGTTCACCAGAATCAGGTCGCCGTGCAGCACCATGGGGGCGTCGGAGATGCCGGCCACCCGGTAGACCCGCACGGTGCCGGTCAGGCCCACCGCCGCGACCACGACGGCGAGCAGGAGCAGCCGGTGGGTTCGACGCGTAAAGACAGGTTTTTCCGGCACGATGTTCCTCTGGGGCGATCCCGGGACGCGGGGCGCACCCTTCGTCGGGGCGAGCCCATCGACAATCCCGCCACGGACCGCCGGAAACATAGATGACGTCCGGCACGTCAGGGATCACCGGTGAATCAAAACAGCACATCCGGCCGTTCCGCCGGATTTCTGCCCGCAGTCGCCCGACCCGGAAGCCTACATCCCACAAGAATCTTTCGACGGCGTGCGTCCCCAACGGCAAGCCGTCGCATCCGCCAAACAACCACCAGCGGGAAAGGAAGGGCGTCCGCCCCTGCCGCGGAAGGGCCGGCAACGCCTCGGGGGCAGGGCGGATTCCACGTTCCGTCCGGGACGAAAAGCAACGATTCCAGCGTCTTGCCTTTCCCAGAAATCTCCTTGACAGACCGACGCCGCTTCACTAAGATGAGCACTTATGTCGCAGAAGTCCACCCGCAATCTACCACCTGTTGCCTTACTCGGCATGGCCTGGCTGGTTCCCGGCTCGGCCCACCTTTTTCTGAACCGCCGTTTCCGGGCCGTGCTCTACTTCGTCACCGTCGGCCTGTTCTTCTGGTTGTCCATCGCGCTGGGGGCGTACGTAGTCATCCCCGGCACCGAAGGCTATGCCACCGAGAGCTTCGCCATGTTCAAATTCCTCGGCGGACTGGCCAACGGCCTCCATTTCTTTCTGGCGCTCATCTTCAAGAGTGAGATCCTCAACTACTCCACCATCAACCAGTTGAAAGCCGTCCTGACCAACGAATATGCCACCACCCTGCTCTATACGGCCGGCATCATCAACATCCTGTCCGGAGTGGATGCGCTGGACATCTGGAAGGGAAAAAAGAACTGACATGGGACCCGTCATCCTCGGCTTCATTTTCGCCCTCCTGGTATCGGGCTGCTTTGCCTTTATCGAACGCAGCGAACGGCAGGAGCGCATCCGCTACTTTATCAAGGCATTCTGCTATTTCTTCCTCTCCATCCTCATCCTGGGCTGGCTGATGCGCCTGCTGCCGTTGAATTAATCATCGCCTCCTCATCGCGGGGCCTATCACGATTACCGGCCCGCCGCCGCAACGCCGGCCGGACGCGTCAGGTCGTCCAAGCGCCCGCTTTCGCCACGAAATGGCCCCATTCCGCCCCAACCCGCGCCCTCCACCAGTGCCGGTTTGCAACTTTTTCCGTCGAACGGAGTCTATAGCTGTGAAGGCACGTTTTATACGACGTGAAAAGGGGGACCGATGAATACGACCTATCTGCTGTTCTTCGCCGTATTTCTTGGCTTCTACGCCGTCCTGCTGCTGGTCCTTCTGTTCTCCAGCCGGCTGGAGCGACGGCGCCGCCGGCACCGGCGGGAGACGCCGGACCAGGACCACTTTGAGCGGGAAATGGTCCGCTCCAAAACCTGAGACCGGCCTCGCGCCGGTTCCACCGGGTGATCCGGTTCATCGAAGCGGGCCGCAGCCGCCGGGTTCGCCCAACCTCAATTCTTCGTTGTCAATTCACGAAATTTCGTTTATAATCCGGCCATGAGCCCTCCCCCCACTCCCAGGCTGGATTTCACCATGGCCAAGGCACTGCTGCTGGAGATGGCCCAACAACGGTCCATTTCCTCCCTCATGCGGCTGATCGTGCGCCGGCTGGCCACCAATCCCCAGATCGCCCTGGCGCGGATCTGGCTGATTTTCCCGGGGGATATCTGCCCCCAATGCCCCATGCGGGAGGAGTGCCCCGACCGCACCCGCTGCCTGCACCTCATCGCCAGTGCCGGAACCTCCCTGCTGCCGGACCGGGATTGGTCCCGGCTGGACGGGCAATTCCGCCGCTTCCCCCTGGGTGTCCGCAAAATCGGCCGCATCGCCACCACGGCGGAGTCCTTTATTCTGGTGGACATGGCCGACACCCCCGAATGGATCACCCGACCGGAGTGGGTACATCAGGAACAGATCGAGGCCTTTGTGGGCCAGCCGCTGCTGAGCAAGGGCGAAGTTCTCGGCGTGCTGGCCATTTTCGCCCGCACCCGCGACGTGGAAGATGCCGTCGACTGGTTGCGCCTGGTGGCCGATCATGCCGCTGTTTCCCTGAGCAACGCCCGCGTGTTCGAGGAAATCGAGCACCTGCGGCGGCATCTCGAACTGGAAAACCTTTACCTGCGGGAAGAACTGAACGAAGCCCGGGCCTTCGGCGAGATCGTCGGCCAGAGTTCCGCCCTGCACAATACGCTCCAGAAAATCGAAATGGTGGCGCCCACCGACGCCAGCGTGCTGATTCTGGGTGAGTCAGGCACGGGCAAGGAACTGGTGGCCCGGGAGATTCACCGGCGCAGCCGGCGCAGCGAGGGGCCGCTCATCAAGGTCAACTGCGCTTCGGTGCCGCGTGAGCTGTACGAAAGCGAATTTTTTGGCCACGTGAAAGGCGCGTTCACCGGCGCCGTCAAAGACCGCTCCGGTCGTTTCGAGGCCGCCGATCACGGCACGCTCTTTCTGGACGAAGTGGGCGAGATTCCTCTGGATCTCCAGGGCAAGTTGTTGCGGGTGTTGCAGGAAGGCCAGTACGAACGCGTGGGGGAGGAGGTCACCCGTGAAGTGGACGTGCGCATCATTGCCGCCACCAACCGCGATCTGCAGCGCGACGTCATGGCCGGCCAGTTTCGGCAGGACCTCTACTACCGCATCAACGTCTTCCCCATCGAGGTGGCGCCGCTGCGTCGCCGCAAGGAGGATATCCCGCTGCTGACCCGACATTTTCTGGACCTGGCCGCCCGCAAGTTCAATGTCCCGCCGCCGCGCCTGACCCAGGCCAACATCCTGGAACTGCAGCACTACGATTGGCCGGGTAACGTGCGCGAGTTGCAGAATGTCATCGAACGGGCCGTCATCACCGCCGTGGGCGGCGCCCTGCGCCTCGATCTGCCGCGGAGCACGGGCGAGGCGGCCCCGGCGCCCGTGCTCGGCAACGGGACGGCCGGTCCGGCCGACGAACCGGCGGTGATCCCCGAGGTGGAAATGCGCCGCCGCGAACGGGAGAACATCCGCCAGGCCATGATCCGCTGCGGCTGGCAGATCTACGGTGCCGACGGCGCCGCCGAGCTCCTCGGCATCAAGCCCACCACCCTGGCCTCCCGCCTCAAAAAATTCGGCCTGAAGAAACCGGTGGAGAGCGGTGGCTAGACGGACTTCCGGTCTCGCGCAAGCCGTTCAAGGCCAGGCACCCTGAAATAAGGTTATCGTGGCTGTAACGCCGAGGAGATCCATGTCCTCCGATTCAACCGTTACCGGATTCAGCTGAATCTCCGCTGCCGGGTGAACGCGCGGTGAAACGGCGGCGGCACATGTCACAGATAACGGGGGGTATCTTGTCCAAAGAGCCGCCCAGAAGACAAATGAAGGCTGGACAGCGCCGGCAGAACGGCTCCAGGGCACAGCGCACACAGTCATGCCAGGTCCGGCGGTCCACTGCCCGCAACGACCGAAACACCGGAGATTGCGTCCAGATGGTCGTGAACGGATCCCGGGTGAGGTCGCCGGCCGTTTCCGGCAGAAAGGAGCAGGCCCGAACCTGGCCATCGGGGCGGATGACGCAGAAGCGCGTCCCGGCCGCGCAGAGACTGTATTCAGGACCCGAATCTGCTGCTTCCGGCAACGGCAGATCGTTGCCCAGCCGTTCGACGGCGGCACTGAGTTCTTCGCCGTGAAGCAGTTCCGCATCAGATCGCCAGTCCGTTCCGGGTCGTGGAAAAACATCGAGATCCAGCCGCAAGGGGATTCCTTCTTTTTCAGCCCAGCGGCAAGTATCCGGCAACGAACGATAATTGCTGCGCATGACCGGAG
>JAFGRT010000211.1 GCA_016935015.1 Acidobacteriota bacterium
ATCGCCGTCATAATCGATGTCCATGAAAACCGGCGCCAGTACGTTCAGATCATTGCCGCCGAACGGAACGGCGATGGCGCCTCCATTGTAAGCGGGGGCGCCGGGTGTCCCCGTATTCAGGTAGACCCGGAGAATGTTCTGTTCACCCAGCACCAGGTCCAGCTCGCCGTCGCCGTTGACGTCGGCGAAATAGATACGCGTATTGGCCGTGATGGGGCCCGGTGCGGAATAAGTAAAACCGGCAGCCAGACAAAAACACAAAATATAGAAAAAATTCCGACAAGAAAGGAATTTCATACGTCTCCTCCGCGTAGGATACTCGTGAACATCTTAACACAAAATCTTCAAAAAAAAGTGACAAACGTCACGCAACTTCTAATCGGACAAGGAGTGAATGACCGTGGCCTGGGTGCCCTGGTTCACTTCGCCCAGCACCAGCAGCGGCTGGGGGCTGCTCCAGCGCAGATAGGCGATGCCGGGCGGCACCGCCCCCCAGATTTCCTCGGGGTCGAGGCGATGCACCGATCCGATCCAGATTTCCTCCGGTGACTGCCCCGTGGCCAGCAGGTTGTCTGCGGCGTCATAGGCCTCGAGCGTTACGTATACCCGATTGCCGGCCGGCTTGGCGTTCACCACCAGCGCCAGCCCGTCCAGCCAGGCAAACCGGCCGGCGCTCCGGGCGTCCTCCAGCGTCAGCAGGGGGTAGCCGCACATGATCTCCGCCCCGTCGCCGTAAAGCACAAAACCCGTAATCTCACGATAGGAAGAAATGCTCACATAGGCAATGGGCCCAAACGGCGGTTCGCCGAATTCATCGATAAACATGCTGTACACGTTGTTGACGTATTTCTCCTTGGCGTTCAGCTGGAAGCTCAGTTCCGCCGGGTTGAAGGCGCCGTAAGCATTGCTGCCCCGCTTGTTGAGGGGTGTGACGGTCACCTGGGTGCCACCGCCGCTCGGATTCACCAGGGAAATACCGGTCCAGTATCCTTCGGTCAGCGGTGTCCAGGGCGCGATCAGGCTCTTGGCCTTCGCGTGCTGCAAAGGGATACCTTCGAACAGTGCCAGGTCGTTGGTGCCGAAGAGCTCGAAGCCGACCACATCCCGGTCGGCGGTGATCTCGATCCAGCCGGCCTGGGCCAGGGTGCCGGGCGTGAACATGGCGCCCAGCATGTTGATGAATCGTCCGCCGCCCGGAATTTCAAACGACACCGTTTCCCACAGGGGCGAGGCATCATCCTTGTGATACGGCTGCAACGTCACCTGAGCCGGAAGATACGGATCGGTGTTGGCGATGCTGACGCCCGTCCACCAGATGTCATCGACGGCCAGATGGTTGAAATAGAGCTCCCGGGCCCCTTCCGCCAGCAAGGGCATGGACGCCAGGTTGCCGCCCATCTGCGCGTGTTCGAAAATGAAAACCCCCTCCAGATTCTGCTGCGTATTGATTTTCAGCCAGCGTTCATTCTCGGTGGTGATGTCCGGAAAAAACGCCGCCAGTTCTCCCGTCACCAGCCAGTGGGCGGGCAGGTCCGGCCACTGGGCCGTATACTGCTGCTTTTCCACCAGGCCCGGTTCGGTGTGATAGAAATGGTAGTAAAGATCGTCGTCCACAGTGGTGGGATTGTACAGGGCCAGCCAGGTTTGCCAGCCGTCGGCGTTGACCAGGTGCGGCATATAATAGGATTGACCCGTTCGCAGGACCTCCAGCCCATAGTTCCGGCGGTTGGTCTGGGGTGCCACGGCCCGCAGCTCCAGTAGGAACGTATCGTCCTCGGTCTGAGTCCCCGCCTGCATCAGGATGCGGTCTGCCTCCACCACCCGCGCCGTGATCTCCTCTCCCGATCCGTGCCGGAGAATGGCCTGGGAGTCGGCATCGATCTTCTGGTTGTAGAAGGCGACGTCGACCTGCTCGCCCGCCTCCACCGGGATCGAGAAAAAATCATCATCCAGCAGGCGTCCCAGGAACACATCGCCGTCCAGCGGCGCCGCGGCGGCCGGCGTGTCGTTTTCCTCCAGGCCGTCGTCGGCCATGCCGTTCTTGGCCGCCGGCAGGACGCTGTCCACGATGGTGAAGACACGATCCACATCCAGGTGCGGGTTCCCGGCCTGGCGGATGACCGTGTCCCACAGCAATTGCGGATGGCTGGCGCCGCTCCAGCTGCCGCCCACGATATCCCCGCCGGAAAGTTCGAGATCGTACTGGAACTCGGCGGTCATAAAGGACGTCCCTGTGCTGTCCGGGGCGACACTGTCAATCCCCAGCCGCAAGACAGTGGCCACATGGCGGGTATCGCCGTCGTCCGTCCAGGTCATTTCATACCCGAAAACCGGAAAATTCCAAACCTCTTCGCTCTGGTCGATTTCCACCACCAGCGCCTTGTCCATGTCACGGATATATTGCACCAGTGTCTGGTGAAAGATATGGGCCCCGTCCTCGTCCGAATGAAAGAGAATCCGCGAACCGTCGCCCTGGTGTAATTCCGTGAGGAGTGCCTTTTTGTCGCCGACGCGGAAATAGATGCCGTTGAGTTCTCCCGGCGCGGTGGGTTCCACCTCGGCGACGGCCGCGGCGGCCCAGCCGTTGCAATGGCCCCACCATGACAGGGCGTCGGGATCATAATGATGCCGCATCTCCCATTGCCATAAATCGCCGCGGGGTGTGTCGGCGAAGGCGAAGTGGTACTTGTCGTAGGGGCCGAAAAAGCGCTCCCAGTCGGAATAATAAACCGGTTCCGGCTCGGAGCGCCGCCGGGCCGCGCCGGTGGCCATGCCCCCGTCCACCAGCGGCCACCAGAAACCGTTCCACGGTTGCACCGACACCTGGGCCGATTCCGAACCATCAGCCGCCAGCCAGCCCCCCGGCCACAGCAACGACAGGACAAGCAGACATAGGCAACCTCTATTCATCAACCGGTTCTCCATTGATGGAAATCACCCGGGCGGAATAGGCACCGGTCACACACTCGGACCACCAGGGCATGTCCTGCCGCCAGGTCATGTGCCAACTCCGGTTGGGTGACCGCGGATCGGTGATCACCAGCCGCATGACGTCACCTCTGGCTTCCGGGCCGGCACTTTCTGCTCTTTTGTCGGCCGGCATCCGCCGGGCCTGGAAATGGTATTCGGTGCGAATCCGCTGTCCATGCCCCAGTTCCACTCGCTCGATGAAGTTCGATTCGCGACTTTTCCGGCCGGGTTCGAGACCGGGCCAGGCAAATTGGAGGGGCATCACGCCCAGCGGCTGCAGAAACCACTGGCGGGGTTCGTCTTGCAGGCTTACGTATTCGCGCCAGCGTCCCTGCCGGAATTCCCGGACCCGCACTGTCATGATTTGTCCGCCGGCTGGATCCAGCAAAAATTCGGCCTGGTCGGGCGTACGCTCATCGAGGTCCTGCACCCGGATCTGCCACCAATCGCGGCCATCGAGATGCTCGATCCCCATCTTCTCGAATAACCAGCGAACCTGAATGGTGCTTTCATGATCCACAGCCAGGACCGGGTAGATTGTTTCCACCACCCAACGCTCGGGCAGCGGTTCAGCCGCGGCGCCCACCCCGGCCAACACCAGCCAGGTCAGTCCGATGATGACCGTACGGCTTACACACCGATTGTTCACGTGGCGAATCTCCTCACTAATCAATCAAGAGGATCGAACCCCTACTTTTTTTCGGATTCGTTGGTACCGGACTTTTCCTTGGTGGATGATTCTTCCTTCTTTTCCGTTCCGGCCTTGTCCGCTTCCTTTGGGAGAGCAATCTTTTTCCTGGTCGGTGGATTGTTCTTGTTGATCATGTATTTATACTTGTCAGACTTGGACAAATTTCGGGACTTGCCGTTTGTTTTATTCGGATCGGTATTTTGCTGTTTCTCCGTATCGGGCGACAGGCTGGACCCGTTGGGCAGGATATCCGGCTTGCGCCCCGTCCCCGTTTCAATCCGCTCCGCGGCGCTCTGCCCTGGCTGAAAATCCCGGCGGTACTTCGCCATCATTTCCCGCATTTTTTCCAGCAGTTCGGGATTGATCTCCTTCTTTTGGTTGCGGGATGCGCCTTCCTCTTCACTCTGTGCCTGAAAAGGATTGGTCTTGGCAAAAGCATAGCACCATTCCCCCTCTTCGAAGAGCCACGACTGTTTCACCTGCACATTGTTGAGCTCATAGCCCAGGGCCTGGCCGCGGCAGGAAACCACCACGCGGGCGAAATCCAGCCTGCTGGGCTCCAGGGAGATTTCCGTCAGGTCATAGCTGGAATACTTGATATTGCTCATGCGGATGAACTGCATGAGGCTGTATTGCTCACGGGATGCCTGGCTCAGCATGGCGTAGCACTGGTCGAGCTCATCCTTCGACTTGTGCTGCCAATACTGCTCGATCCGCTCTTTCAAAGCGGCCAGACTGTTCCCGGCCGGCGCTTCCAGCGAGGGCGCCGGGGGTGTTTCGGCCGCGAGGGCGGGCGGCGGGCTCGCCGCCGGTGGGTCGGTTTTCGCCTGGGCACCGGTCCAACCCGCCAAAAGAAACAGCAGGCAACCGGTGGTAAGAGTCAGATGTAGAAAAAAGCCACGCATAGGATTCTCTCCCTAAAAAAATAAAACGGGTAGCATTCTACCATATTCATGCTACCCGTTAAAGATGAAAAAAGGATGGCCGCCGGGCGGCCATCCACCAACCTTTCGTGGTTACTTCTTGGACCAGATGGGACCCACGGGGCTGACCCAGTAGCCATCTTCGGCCCGGGCCTTGTAGCCGTAGGCCTGCACGCCGTCACCCATCAACACGAAGGAGTCGATGTTGAAGAGGGTGCCGGGTTCCCATTCACCGATGCCGTAAGGCGGATCCTGAACAAACATGTACAGGATGGCGCTCATGGGCCGGTCGGCGAAGGTGAGGTCGCTGCCCATGGGTGTTGCCAGGCTTTCCAGCTCGGCGATCTGGCGCAGGAACAGCTCGTGGCCGCCCATTGCCGGGATCTCCACCACCCACTCGGAGCCGTCTTCCTCGTACATGTAGAGCAAGCCGCCCAGGGTCGGAGCCGTGGCGTAGTTGGTGATGGCGATACCACCCCACCAATCCACCGTCGGGCTATTGACCGGGGGCAGGAAAGGATACCACAATGTCAGGAAGTAGTCGATGGGCTCGGACGGAGGTGCACAACCCCATACGTAAGCCACGATGAACTTCATGATGGGATCGACGCCGCCGGTGTTGCAGAACGTATCCGGAGGATAGTAGTAGATGTTGACGTAAATCGGAAGATTTTCGTCGCTGGGAAGGTCTTCCACGCAGCAGGCGTCATAGATCACGTAATCCAGATCCACCAGCACGCAGAGCGGCTCGTCGCGCAGCATGGACAGCATGGCCGGCACATCGGGATCGAGGGTGTCATTGAAGTCGATCTGGATGGTGGTGTCACTAAGGAAGGACACCGGGAGATACGCATACGACCAGGTGCCGCTGGGATCGACGAGAATGGCTTGGGGAACCGCGCCCATGCCGAATTCCGGATCCAGGCAGTAGTCATCGCCCAGGGTGACGGTGAGGTAACCGTCGACTTCAAACAGGTAGGGAACCTGGGAGCCGGGGGCGCAGAACTCGGTGATGGCGAACCAGTTGCAGTCGCCGTCATTGAACCAGATGTCACCCCACACCGGGAAGTCGATACAGGCTTCAGCCTGGAACTCGTCGGCCGGGCAGTCATCACCATAGGCCGGGCCATGATCGCAGGGCACGATGTTGCAGTCATCACCCTTGGTCGGCCAGTAGGCGTTGATCTCGCACTCCTGCATCAGCTCACCGCGCTGGGCGATGGCCGGGTTGGAGGGCTGGAAGTTGACGGGGTAGGCCGTGGTGAAGATGATGGCATCGGGATCATCGAACGTATCGGGGCACAAGGGATTGGTAATGTAGTTGTTCAGATCGTAGGCCACGATACCGATGTGGTGGAAGTCGCCCAGGAACTCGCCTTGCGCGCAGCCGTTGTTGTTGAAGTTGAAGCAGAGGCGCGTATCGGCCTGGGTCCAGGCGTTATTCCACCAGTTGCTGTTGATGCGATCGATGGGCAGGGCGCCGCCCTCGATGCCGATGGTCACGCGGACACGCCGTTCCGTGCTCAGGTTCCAGTTGTACATGCTGTCAACAAACAGCAGGTCAATGAAACTGGGCCGCCATTTGTACAGGCTGACGGCTTGGTCAGCCATGTTGAAGAAATTGGCCACACCACCGGCGTCCTTTTCCACAACCAGCGTGGCGGGAACCCACAGCGCCCAGTTCGTGGTGGTGCCGATGGAGTGAACCTGCACACCGCCGGTGAGCTGCAGGCGGACGATGACATAAAACTCGGTGGATTCGCACGTGGCGCCTCCGGGCGGCTGGAATTCGTTTTCCGAAAAGATGAAACGAATCTGACCAACCCGCCAGAGGCCGTCGCAGTCAACCAACGGCGTCGTGGTCTGCACTTCGACCGTGGCGTATGTCCACATGGCGCAGAGCACGAGGACCGCGGCAGTTAGTAAGAACCTGAAACGTCTCATAAGTTGATCCTCCATAAGGTTTTTGTTAATAAGACACAAACGATATAAGTTTCCCTTGTTCAGTTTTCACAGTATAGAGGGTTGAGTCATTGAAAAGTTGCGAAAAAATTTCAATTTCCTTAACAACCACCTGTACTCCCAGAAAGTTGCCTTATACTATTTCATGTATGGCGGCATGTCAACCTTTTTTCTGCGGTTGTCGGAACACCCATCATCAGCAAATTCCGGCAGAAAGGCGCGCCTTCCCCTGCGGCGACACACGGCGTTGCCGGCCGGAACCCCGAGTCTCTACCGGAAAAGAAAGCGGGGATCTCAGGAAACCGGCACGGAGGGGGCCGGACGTGACTGCGACCGGCCGGAACCATCGAAACGGGCCAGCAGGCGGCGGGCGTTGGCGGCCTCGGTAGGGGCGAGGCCGAAGGACAACGCGCTCTTCAGCCGGCGGACCACGACATCGTCGGGGACCTGCTGCCGCCACAGGATCAGGGCCAGGTAATAGTTGGCCATGGCCGCATGGGCCGGCCGGCCCTGGGGCAGGTCCCGTTGGGATTTCCAGATGAATTCCTTGGCTTCGTCCAGCCGCTCCAGCGCCAGCAGGGCCGTTCCCAAATTGTAGTAAATGGAGGACCGGAGCACGGGACTGATGACGGCCTCACTGGCGCGTGCCTTTTCAAACCAGGTAACGGCCTCTTCGTACTGACCCTCCTCCGCCAGCGTTCGACCGAGATCATTGTAAAGGATGGGGAAATTCTCGCCGCCCTGCCGGTACAGGTCCAGGGCCGCCTGGCGCTCACCGGCGGCCAGATGAATTCGGGCCAGCTTCTGGTAAGCGTTGACGTAATGGCCGATTTCACGATTTATCACCTCGCGGCGTGTCCGGCGCCGGGAGGTCCACAACTCCGTGAGTTCTTCGGCATCCATGTCCTCGCGCTCAAACCGGACGGGTGTGGCCACGATGGTCCGGTAATGCTCCGCCGCGGCCGGCCAGTTCCCCTGTTCGAAATAGCTGTTGGCCAGATAATTATTGGCCCGCACGCAGCGGGGCGCCAACTCGATCACCTGTCCGAACAGCTTCAGGTCGTTGGTGTAGACCG
>JAFGRT010000212.1 GCA_016935015.1 Acidobacteriota bacterium
AGGCCGGCGGTGGCCATAAGCGTAGCCCGCGCCGGCCGGGCGGGGGGTGAATGGACGATTATTCCTTATATTTCCCGGGTTCGCCAGTTCCAATATCCTGTCTTCCACCCCGGGCAGGGGCGCCGGGATTATGACTGCCTCATCCCGTTGAGTGTTGGCGCAGAGTCGGACAGGGTGCTCAGAGATCTGACGTGATTGAAAATTTCAGATTACCCGCCTTCCGGCAGAGGGCGCCGAAGGCCGCCGCGAACGCTGACCGGGCGGGTGCTGAACCTGAGGCTGCTGGCGAAGAACATATAGCGTTTATCCGACTTCACACCCCGATTTCTGCAAATCCTTCTCGACCGTATTCCATCTCCCCCACTCTCAAATTGACATCGGCGGGGGGCTTCACTAGAATTGGGGGATCATGGAGAATGAGCGGAAATTCACACGTCGTGTATTCGCCGTGTCCGATGCCACCGGGCAGACCTGCCAGACGGTGGTCCAGGCGGCCCTTTCCCAGTTCACCAGCGGCGATATCACCCTGGAGACCGTCGCCCGGGTCCGCAGCCGCGATCAGATCGAGGCGGTGCTGCAGCAGGCCAAGGCCCAGAGCGGGGTGGTGGTCTTCACCATGGTCTCCACCGAGCTGCGCCACATGGTGACGGAGATGGGAATGCAGCTGGGGGTGCCCACCATCGATATCCTCGGCCCCATCCTGATCCGTTTTTCCGAGATGTTCGAGATCTCGCCCCTGGCCCAGCCGGGGCTTTTCCGCCAGCTGGACAGCGAGTATTTCCGGCGCATCGAGGCGGTGGACTACACCATCAAGCATGACGACGGCGCCGGCCTGACCACTCTGGACCAGGCCGATATCGTCCTGGTGGGCGTGTCGCGCACGTCCAAGACGCCCGTCAGCATCTACCTGGCCTATCGTGGCTGCAAGGTGGCCAACGTGCCCCTGGTGCCGGCGCGCCCGGTGCCGCGGGAGCTGCTGCGTGTGCCGTCCCGGCGGGTGGTGGCCCTGACCATCAGCCCCGACCGGCTGCACCTGATCCGCATGGAGCGCAAGCGGCGGCTCAACCACGCCGCCCTGGACGACTACATCGATCCGGCCCAGATCCGGCGCGAGGTCGGTTTCGGCAACCGCCTCTATCACCAGCAGGGCTGGCCGGTGCTGGACGTGACCTACAAGGCCATCGAGGAGACGGCGGCCGAGGTGCTGCGGCTGGTGCCGGACGCGGCGGCCGACCACCGCTGAGGGCATTCTCCGGCAACGAACCATTTCATCATTCAGGAGAGAAGGGATGAGTCATTTTTTTGCCTACCTGGCCCGCATGAAGTTCATTCAGCGCTGGGGCCTGATGCGCAATACCCAGCTGGAAAATATCCAGGAGCACAGCCTGCAGGTGGCCATGATCGCCCACGGTCTGGCCCTCATCCGCAATCGCCTGTACGGGGGGAACCTGGACGTTTCGCGGGTGGCGGTGCTGGCCCTGTTCCACGACGTGAGCGAGGTGATCACCGGCGACCTGGCGACGCCCATAAAATATTTCAATCCCAAAATCAAGTCGGCCTATAACGAGATCGAGGAAGTGGCCAGCCAGAAACTCCTCAACATGCTGCCCGAGGAATTGTGTGAGGAATATCATGAACTTCTTTTCCATCACGACAAGGACGCCGCGCTCTGGGCCCTGGTCAAGTCCGCCGACAAGATCGCGGCCTATCTCAAGTGCCTGGAGGAGCTGAAATCAGGCAACAACGAGTTCATCCAGGCGGAGAAACTGCTCAAGGCAAAGCTGCGGGAAATGAACCAGCCGGAAGTGAATTATTTCATGGAAAAATTCGTGCCCAGTTTCGCCCTTACCCTGGACGAGCTGGGCTGATGATGTAGAATGGCAGATTGGGGTCGGACCAAGACAAATAATAGATAAAATGTATTTTAATTGATTGAGATTTTCACAGGATTTTGGGCCTTAAAAGGCATTTTGGGGGGGTAAAAATTGGGGTTATTTTCCATGGACAGATCCGCCAGACAACCGCTGGTTGTGGGCCATATTCACGACAATGCATCGTAGCACCCATATTTCGGGCCGGCCTTTCAGGCCTTTGGCGATCTTTAGGAGCGTGCCTTTTCCGTGGGCTCACATTGTTCGTCCCCGGCTAGCAGACGGATCGGCCCTCTGGGCCTGAAGAAGGCAGGATCTTCTGGGGTAAACGATTTCCAGATCGATGGGAAGAGAAATTCGACGACGACAACGATCCCGACAACGACAACGTAGAGGCTGAGGAAAACGGAACCGATGACGAAAAAAATAGTGAAAATGACCCGGGAATGGCTATGGCTATCGGTCTATAGCCGCTATAATTATCATGGTTGAATAAGTTCACAAACAGGATGGAATCGCAAAAAGTTGGAGCGCCGGCATCTTGCCGGCATCTGTTGACCGATTCAAAAGAACGTGCCGATTGGAATCCGGCGCTCCAACGACTTTTTGCGACATCATCAAAAAGGAGTGTGAAATGAACACGTTCGTTCGGCTGCTGTTGGTGGTGTTATGGCTGGTCGGGAGCGTGGTTATGGCATCTGCTGCCGTCTACCGTTATTACGGTCCCCATATGACGGCCCAGGCACCATGGATTAACACCATCCAGGTGCTCAACAACGGCGACACCACGGGCACGTTCGAGCTCACGGTCTGGGACGCGGACGGGGCCGTGCATCACCAGGCG
>JAFGRT010000213.1 GCA_016935015.1 Acidobacteriota bacterium
CTGGACAACCTGGCGGCGGCCATCGGCGAAGAGAAGGATACCATCGAGGACATCTTCGAACCCTACCTCATTCAGCAGGGTTTTCTGGAACGCACGCCGCGCGGCCGCCAGGCCACGCTCCAGGCCTACCGCTACCTGAAAAAGGATGTTCCCCCCGGCGCCGCGGCCAATCAGAAAAAACTCTTTTGACGGGACAATACGGATGAAAAGAAAAACCGTGTACATCATCGATGTCATGAGCCAGGTTTACCGGGCCTACTATGCGATCAGCCGGCTGAGCAATTCCGCGAACCTGCCCACCAATGCCGTGTTCGGGTTCGCTGCCATCATGAACAAGCTCATCGATTCCCGGGAACCCGACTACCTGGTGGCCGCCACCGATACGGACGCCCCGACGCTGCGCCACGCAGCCTACGCCGAATACAAGGCCACCCGCCCGGATATGCCGCCGGAACTCCACCAGCAGATCCCGCTCATCTACGAGTTGTGTGCAGCGTTCCGCATCCCCGTTCTGCAACGGGAGGGTTACGAGGCCGACGACATTATTGCCACCCTGGCCCGGGAGGCCCGCTCGCGCGACTGCGAAGTCTATATCATCTCCCGTGACAAGGACCTGTTCCAGCTGGTGCAGGAGCATGTCTTCCTGCTGGACATCCAGGACGACGTGCTGTACGATGCCCGCCAAGTGGAAGAAAAGACGGGTGTACCGCCGGGCAAAATTCGGGATTACCTGGCCCTGGTGGGCGACACGTCGGACAACATCCCCGGCGCTCCCGGCATCGGTCCCAAAACCGCCGCCAGATTACTGGCCGATTATGACCGGCTGGAGGAATGCTACGACTCCCTGGCGGAGCTCACCCCCCCGCGTCTCCGCGACATTCTGGCGGAACACCGGGATACCGTATTCAAATCCCGGGAACTGGTCACTCTCCAGGAGGCACCCCTGGAGTTTCGGTGGAACGATTTTGAACGGGAAAAACCGGATCATGAAAAACTGCGGGAACTCTATACCCGCCTGGAGTTCAAGTCCCTCCTCCAAAGTCTGCCCAATCCGTCGGCGGCGCCATCCGAAGACGTGCAGGTCTCTACGGATGCCACTGCTTTTCGCGACCTGGCCGCGCGGCAACCGGATCGCCCCGTCGCCGTCTACCCGCTCGACGAGGATCGCCTGCTCCTCGGCCCTGCCGGGTCGGACACCGTGTTCATCCTGTCCTGGCCGGAGAACATGGAGGTACTGGCCGAGTGGCTGAGCAGCCCGCATCCCAAACGGTTCTACCGGTCCAAACCACTGTTGTTCCGCCACGAGTTCGCCCCGGCGGAACAGCCGCTGACCGACGATCTGAAACTCCTCCACTACGTGCTCCGACCCCACGTGGAGGACCATTCCCTGGAAAAAATCGCCCTCGACGCCACCGGCACGGCCCTGAACACACCCGCGGAAACGGGGCCGCGACGCCGTTCCCTGCTGGATGCACTGGAGGAGTCACCGACCTCTCTCCGCCGGAAAACAGAGGTCATCCACCAGGCCACTGCCGGATACCTGGAGCAAACGACCGAACTGGGTCTGCAGCGAGTCTATCGCGACCTGGAGCTGCCCCTGGTGCCGGTGCTGGTGGACATGGAACGGAACGGTATCCTGCTGGACACGGACTACCTCGACGCATTGTCTGGTGAGATGGCCGAAAAAATCAAATCCCTGGAAGAACAGATCTACATTCTGGCCGGCGAGGAATTCAACATCAACTCCCCCAAGCAACTGGGCGTGATTCTCTTTGAAAAGCTGGGTTTGCCGTCTCAGAAAAAGACGAAAAAAACCAAATCCTACGCCACCGGCGTGGACGTGCTGGAGCAACTGGCCATCGAGTTTGAGCTGCCGGCCCACATCCTCGCCTATCGCCGGTACACCAAGCTGAAATCCACCTATGTGGACGCCCTGCCGCGCCTGGTCTCATCCCGCACCGGTCGCGTCCACACCACCTTTCACCAGACGGTGGCCGCCACGGGCCGCCTGAGCAGTTCCAATCCCAACTTGCAGAACATTCCCATCCGCACCGAGGAAGGGCAGAAGATCCGGCGGGCGTTCATCACCCCCGCCGGTCATTGGCTGGTCAGCGCCGATTATTCGCAGATCGAGCTGCGGATCATGGCTCACCTGAGCGGTGACCAACGGCTCATCGCCGCGTTTCACGGTGACACGGACGTGCACCGCCAGACCGCCCGGGACGTATTCGGCGACCGGGCCACGGTTCATCCCGCGGAATACCGCCACAAAGCCAAGGCCATCAATTACGGCATCATTTACGGGCAAAGCGATTTCGGCCTTGCGGGCGAGTTGAACATCAACCGGAGTGAAGCCCGGGAGATCATTGACTCCTATTTCATTACCTACCCACAGGTCCGGGCCTGGATCGATGACAACATCCGCACCGCCCGGGAAACCGGCGTGGTGAAAACCCTTTTCGGCCGGATCCGGCCCCTGCCCGAACTGAGCCACTCCAACTGGAATATTCAGAAATTCGGCGAACGAGTGGCCACCAACGCTCCGGTCCAGGGCAGCGCCGCCGACATCATCAAGATGGCCATGCTGGAGGTGCATCGGCGGCTCCGCCAGGAGGGGCTGGCCGCCCGGCTGCTGCTGCAGGTGCACGACGAACTGGTGCTGGAGTGCCCCGAGCCCGAACTGGAGGCGCTCACCGGCCTCATCCGGGAGTGCATGGAACAGGTCGTGACCCTGAAAGTCCCCTTGACCGTGGATATCCATCATGGCCGGAACTGGCTGGAGGCCAAGTAGGGGTGGCTGCCGATGGGCCCGGCCACTGATTTCTTGACAGTGACAGGCGGAAGACATGTTCGAGAAATATCTGGAAAACCTTGAATTTCGACAACTGCTCAACCTGCTGGGCGCCCGCTGCACCTTCAGCGGCGGTCGGGGTGTCATCGGCGGGCTGAACCCGCTGACCGAGGCCGCCCCCCTGAACCAGGTGCTGGCGTTGGTGACGGACGCCGTCCGTTTTCTGGAGGAGGGCGGGGAGCTCGGCTTTTCCGCCCTTGAAGGGGTGGAAGCCGTCATCCCCATGCTGAAAATTGAGAATCTGACACTGGACGTACGGGAAATTCTCGCCCTTCTCGACCTTGTCGAAACCACCATCCGCGCCCGGACCACGCTGACCGCCGCCGATGGGATCGGCGCCGGCCTGCTGGACCTGGGGCGCCAGTTACCGGTTCTACAGTCGCTGCAATCGTTTATCCGACAGCGGGTGGAGCCCAACGGCGAGATCCCCGACCGGGCGTCGCCCGAACTGGCCGCGGTCCGTCGCCAGTTGCGACGGCTGACGGATCAGATTCACGAAACCTATCAAAAACTGCTCCAGCGCCTGGCCAAAAAAGGCGGCCTGCAGGATGCTTATATCACCGTGCGGAACAACCGCTATGTGATTCCGGTCCGCACCGATACCCCGTCGGCGGTGCCGGGAATCGTCCATGGCCGCTCCTCCTCGGGGCTGACCATGTACATCGAGCCGATGGACACCGTTCCCCTGAACAACCAGTTCATCCAGCTGCAGGAGCGGGAACGGGAAATCATCGAGGCCATCCTGGCCCAGGTCTCCGCGGCCTTGCGGAGCCAGCGGGCGGAGCTGGAGAGCGCCTTCGACCTGGCCGGCCGGCTGGACAGCCTTCTGGCCCGGGCCCACTTCAGCCGGGACTTCCACTGCGTCATCCCCCGGCTGAGCGAGGAGTTCCACTTGCTGCTGGAAGATGCCCGGCATCCCCTGCTGGAGAACGTCCTGCGCGCCCAGGACAAGGTGGTGGTCCCCGTCTCACTGAAGCTGACTCACGACACCCCCTGCCTGATCATCAGCGGCCCCAACACCGGCGGCAAGACCGTGGCCCTTAAAACCGCCGGTCTGCTGACCATCATGGCCCTGTCGGGCATCCCCGTGCCCGCCCGCGACATGGCCTGCGGGCTGTTTCGCCACGTGTTCGCCGACATCGGTGACCAGCAGTCCATCGCCCAGGACCTGAGCACCTTTTCCTCCCACGTGCTCATGCTCCGTCACATGATCCGCCACTACGCGGCGCCGTCCCTGCTGCTCATCGACGAACTGGGCACCGGCACCGACCCCGAGGAAGGGAGCGCCCTGGGCATGGCTGTCCTTGACTACTTCAGCCGGCTGCAGGCGCCCATCATCATTACCACTCACGCCCAGGCACTCAAGGAATACTCCGTTACCCGGCCGCACGCCGCCATGGCCGCCGTGGAAATCGACCCCGAGACCCTCGAGCCCACCTACCGGCTGCACCCCGACATGCTCGGCCAGAGCAGCGGACTGTTCATCGCCCGCAAGCTGGGCATTCCAGAAGACATCATCCAGGCCGCCAATCTTCACCTTTCGGAGCAGAGCCGCCTCAGTGACCAGGTCCTGGAGAAACTGAACCAATTGGTTCGCCGGCGGGAGGAGGAACTGGCGTCCATCACCCGCATCAAGCACGAGCAGATTCTGAAAAAGATCGACCAGGAGCGCCGGACCGAGGAACAGCGGCGCCAGCTCATGCAGCAGTTGCGCCATGAATTTGACGAAGCCATGCAGCGGGTCCGGAAGGAACAGGAGCGGTTCCTGGCTGAACTCCGCCGCGAGGGGACGGCCGGGAAAAAACTGGAAGTCCTCCAGCATAAAAGCGAACGCTGGCGCCAACGCATGGCGCAGGAAGTGCCGGCCGAAATCGTGCCGGAGCGCCCCCCCGGCCGGCCGGCGACGGCCCGGCTGGAGCCGTCGGCCATGCACGAAGGCATGACCGTGTTGGTGGGCCCCATGCGGGCGCGGGGCCGAATCCTGGGCGTCGATGCCGAGGAGATCCTCATCCTGGTCGGCGACAAGAAGTTGAAAGTGCCGCCTCACTGGCTTTACCGGCCGCCGGCCGACATTGAATCCCCGCCCCCTGCCGGCCCCGTCCGGCCTGGCGTCACGGCCGAGGAGGAACCGGCGACCGTGCCGGCCGAGCTCACGGTCATCGGCAAAACCGTCGATGAAGCCCTGCCCGCGCTGGACCGCTACCTGGATCAGGCATATCGCCGGGAAATGAAGGCGGTGGCTGTCATTCACGGCATCGGTCGCGGCATCCTGCGCCGGGCCATTCACGAACACCTGCCGGGCGTGCCTTTCGTGCGCCGGTTTTACCATCCAGAACCCGCTGCTGGTGGCCAGGGAAAAACCATCATCGAACTGGATGTCTGAGCGAGAATCTCTTTACTTTCGTCCGGGTTTTCTGTATGATTTTGGCTCTTTTTTTGCCCGGGCGGGGCGGGTCATCAGATGAAAAAAATACCGGCGCAATTCGTTCAGGATTTGAAGCATTCCCTCAATATTGTGGAAGTGGCCGGCCAGTACATCCACTTGCAAAAAAAGGGGGGCAACTACTTCGGACTGTGTCCGTTCCACACCGAGAAAACACCCAGCTTCTCCGTCAGCGAACAGCGGCAGCTGTTCTACTGCTTCGGCTGCCAGCAGAAAGGGGACGTCATCACCCTGGTCATGGAACTGGACGGACTCTCCTACGTGGAGGCTGTTCAGGCTCTGGCCGAAAAGGCCAACATGAGAATTCCTTTCGAAGACGCCGGCGAGGAGAAGGAATATCGGGACCGCAAATTCCTTTACACGGTCATGGAAGAGGCGGCCGCCTTTTACGAGAAATGCCTGCAGGGCGCCGACGGCCGTGCGGCTCGCGAGTACCTCGCCCGGCGCCGGATCGACGCGGAGACGGTGTCCCGGTTCCGCCTGGGGTACGCTCCGGTGAACGGCTATCATCTGCTCACATACTTGCGTTCGCTGGGCATCAAGGACCCGTTCATCCTGGACGCCGGTCTGGCCGGCCGTTCACAGAAAAGCGGCAAACTCTACGATCAGTTCCGGCAACGCCTCATGATCCCCATCCTCGACCTGCACGGCCGCATCATTGCCTTCGGCGGCCGCATCCTGGGTGACGGTGAGCCCAAGTACCTCAATTCACGCGAAACGCCCGTCTACCAGAAGAGCCGCCACTTGTTCGGGCTGCAGCTGAGCCAACGCGCCATCCGTGAGCAGGACGAGGCCATCCTGGTGGAAGGTTATTTCGACATGATGGTTCCCTGGCAGGCCGGCGTGACGCATACCGTCGCCTCCCTCGGCACCAGCCTCACTTCCTTGCAGGTAAAATTGCTGGGACGTTTCACCAAGAACGTCCTCATCTGTTTCGATCCGGACTCGGCCGGTGCGAACGCGGCCCATCGCTCGGTGGAACTTTTTCTGGAAAACGATTTCGAATGCCGGGTGCTGATCCTGCCCGAAGGAATGGATCCCGATACCTACGCCCTCGAATACGGCCGCGACGGTTTTCAGAAACTCATTACCGAAGCGCTGCCGTTCCTGGATTTCATGTGGCGACGCTTCCATGCGCAATACGCGGGCAACCTCACCACCAAGAACCGGATCAAGCTGCTGGAGCAAATGTTTCCCTTTTTGATGAAAATCCCCCGCCCCACCGAACGTTCCATGCATTTGTCGCGACTGGCCAACCGCCTGGGAATTGATCAGCCCTCCATTTTTCGACAGTTCAAACGTTACGCCCGCACACAACAGGTGGACGCCGACCGCATCCGCCTCGAAACCGCCTCGGGATTGTTGGAATCGGAAAAATTGCTGCTGAAATATATCATTACCTATCCGGAGAAGGTATCACAAATATTCTATGATTCAGGTGTAACTTTTTCAGGGTTAAGATCATCAAATATATTGAGCAACATCCTTCAGATGCTGAAGGAGAAGGCTTGTTTTTGTCTGCAAACACTTGAATCGTCATTGCCCCAGGAAGATTTGTTGCTGCTTCACAAGATTTCCTTGGATGATTCAAGCATCATTTCCGAGGAAGATGCGTTGAATTGCTTCTCCCATTTACGTGCTCGGGCCCTCGAGCAGGAGATACAACAGCTGGTCACACAAATGCAAGATGCAGAAAAAGAAGGGGATATTGATCGCTGCCGCACTCTTCTCCAACAGAAAAAAGAATTGGAACGCAAAAAGGGCGACACGCAGGATTTTATAACCTAATCACAGGAGGCTGCCTTGTCCTTAGAAGATAAGTATGACGAGGTAAAGGATTTATTAACTTTGGGCAAAGAAAAGGGCTTCCTCAGCTATGAGGAAGTCAACGACATGCTGCCCGATGAGCTCAATTCAACCACCGATCTGGACGATCTCTTCGACCTGTTCGGCGCCAATGGCATCGAGGTCCTGGACAGCGGGAAATTGGGCGACAAGGACCGGGCTGCCGACACCAAAAAAGCAGACTCCACCGGTGATGACAGCGAATCCAGTACCGAGACTGTGGAAAAGACCAATGATCCGGTTCGCATGTACCTCCGTGAAATGGGCACCGTGCCGCTCCTCAAGCGGGAAGGCGAGGTCGAAATCGCCAAACAGATCGAACGCGGTCAGAAGCTTATTCTCAAGTCTTTATCCCGTTCCTCCATTGTCGTTTACGAGATGCTGAATCTGAAACTGATCCTGCAGGAAAATCCCGGCCGTCTCAAGGATGTCATCAATTTGAATGATGACGAGTTTTCCGACGATATCCTCTTTGAGCGATACCAGCAGACCATCCGCCAGATCGACGACGTGGCCGAACTCGAACACAAGGCCAATCTCGTCGCCGCCAGGATTAAGAAAGAATCCGCCACTTCCGCCAAACGCCGGCTGCTGAACCTGCGCCTGGCCCGCTATAAAATCCCCATCGCGCGCATTATCCGCGACCTGGATTTCACCAATTTCCAGCTGGACCAGTTCAAAGATGCCATCATCGACATCAAAAACCGGATCAGCAACATGGAGCAGGAAATCGAAGTCCTCAAGGACCATCGCCAGCAGATCGCCGAGGAATCACTGCGCGAGGAGCTACGGCGCCAGATCCGCCGGAACCAGAAAAAAATCAGGACGGTGGAGAACAAGTTCTTTTCCAACCGAGAAGACATCCAGCGCACCCTGGACATGATCTATCAGGGCGAAGCCATGGCCAACGAGGCCAAAAGCAAGCTGGTGGAAGCCAACCTGCGCCTGGTGGTTTCCATCGCCAAGAAATACACCAACCGGGGCCTCCAGTTTCTGGATCTCATCCAGGAAGGCAACATGGGCCTCATGAAAGCCGTGGACAAATTCGAATACCGCCGCGGTTACAAATTTTCCACCTATGCCACATGGTGGATCCGGCAGGCCATCACCCGCGCCATCGCCGACCAAGCCCGCACCATCCGCATCCCGGTGCACATGATCGAGACCATCAACAAGCTGATCCGGACCTCCCGCACGCTGGTACAGGAACTGGGTCGCGAACCCAATTCCGAAGAGATCGCCAAACGGATGGGCATGCCGGTGCAGAAAGTCCGCAAAGTGCTGAAAATCGCCCAGGAACCCATCTCCCTGGAAACACCCATCGGCGAGGAGGAAGATTCCCATCTGGGTGATTTCATCGAGGACAACGCGGTGATGAGTCCGGCCGAAGCCGTCATCAACCTCAATCTCAAGGAACAGACCATCAATGTGCTGCGAACCCTCACCTCCCGCGAGGCCGAGGTGATCAAGATGCGGTTCGGCCTGGGCGACGGCAGCGAGCACACCCTCGAAGAGGTCGGTAAAAAATTCAATGTCACCCGCGAGCGCATCCGGCAGATCGAGGCCAAGGCGTTGCGCAAGCTCCGTCATCCCTCCCGAAGCAAAAAACTGAAACCCTTCCTCAACTCCTGACAGACTGAGCCGCCATTCTGAGAGTTGACACCCGTACTAATTTGATGTAGAGATAGAAGGCACGCATGGGGGCCCATAGCTCAGTTGGTCAGAGCTACCGGCTCATAACCGGTTGGTCCCAGGTTCGAGTCCTGGTGGGCCCACCAACAGTCCTTCCCTACGGAGTAAGCGTTGAATCCGAAGACACGAGAGATGCTGAAGCTGCAAATACTGGACTTGGAACAGATGCGAATGCAGCAGGAGCTGGAGCAGATCCCCATCCGTGAGAATGAAATACAGAAACAACTCAGCGATTTGCAGCAGCAAGCCGATGAAGCGGATGTGGATGTGCGAGACCTGGACAAGCAGATCCGCAGCCTGGAACGGGAGGTGGAATCCGCCAGGGCCGGCCGGGACCGACTCAAGGACCGCCAGATGGACGTCAAGACCAACAAGGAATATCAGGCGATCCTGGCTGAAATCGACTTTCTGGACAAGGAGATCTACGGGAAAGAGGACCTGATTCTGGAGCGGATGGAAAAATCCCAGCTCGCCGCCCAGGACGCCGCCAGGAAAAAACGGACGCTGGAAGAAGAATCCGGCCGGCTGACCACCGAGATGAATCGGCTGGCCGACGCCCGCAAGTTCCTGGAGAATGAACTGGCCCACAATCAGGCGAAGCGGAAGCAGATCGAAGAAGAGATTTCACCCGAGCTGTTGGCGCTTTACAACAAGCGGGCGGCGGTCTGCGGCGGGATCCCCATGGCCGAGGTCCGCAATGAAATCTGCCAGATCTGCCACGTGCGCATCCGGCCGCAGGTGTATCAGGAGCTGCGCACCACGGATATCCTGCACCAGTGCGACTCTTGCAAACGCATCCTCTACTACCTGGACGAAGAGTGATCGTTCGTCGACGGGTCACCGTCGGGCCAGGGGTAGATTCTCTCGATGCGTCCGCCCCCCCATCCGAACCGCACCAGAAACCCGGCCACGGCCAGGATAACCCCGATGAACAGCAGGATGCCCGCCGGCATCTGCACCCACCAGCCGGCCTCCGTCAGCCACAGACCGCCCCCGCCGGCCATTGCCAGCAGCATTCCCATCAGAATAAACATCAGGTAGAGCCGACTTTCAGCTGTTGTCCGTTTCATCAGGTACGTCCCGCAAGCTGCGCAGCAGGGCCAGGTTCATCCGGTCCTCGTCGCCAGCCTCGTTCTTGGGTGTCTCCAGCACCCCGGGCACATCCGCCAGGCGCGCATCATTGACCAGCCGGCGGAAGGGATCGAGTCCGAGCACTCCCTGGCCGATATGGGTATGCCGGTCCACCCGGGATCCCAATTCCTTCAGGGAATCATTCAGGTGAACGGCCCGTACTTGGCTCAAACCGACGGCTTCATCCAGTTGCCGCATGGTGTCCGCATATCCGGACGGTGTCCGGATCTCGTAACCGGCGGCCAGCAAATGGCATGTGTCGAGGCACACACCCAGGCGCTCGGGCCGGGAAACACCGGCCATGATCATTTGCAAATGCTTGAATTTGTGACCGATACTGGTACCCTGCCCGGCCGTGGTTTCCAGCAAGAGGCGCAACCGGTACCCGGAACTGGCCGCGCAAAGACGGTCGAGGGCGGCGATGATGCGGCGCACGCCGGCCTTCAACCCGGCACCCTTGTGCGCGCCAGGATGCAGCACCAGGCCGGCGAGTTCCAGGGCCTCGCCCCGCTCGATTTCATCCACCATGGCCCGGATGGATCGTTCGTAGAGATCAGCCTGGGGTGAGGCCAGATTGATGAGATAACCGTTGTGGGCAATGATGGGCTCAATCCCGGTCCGCCGCTGTTCGCGAATAAATTCCTCGCGCTCGTCCGGCATGAGAGGTTTGCCCTCCCAGCGGTTGTTGTTCTTGGTGAAGATCTGGATGGTTTCGCAGCCCACCCGCTCCCCGCGACGGATGGCCGTGGCGACACCGCCGGCGATGGACATGTGGGCGCCGAGTTTCATTCCCGTTTCCTCCCTGGTTCGGGCCTCGATGGCATCCTCGACAGGCTGGCGGCGATGCCGGGCCGGCCGCGTCCGGCGGTTTCGGTCAGGGTTCGATGCGCAGCCGGGTTGGCGGATCATTGGCCTGCAGCCGAACCCGGCCGGCGATGGACGCATGCAGCACCGTGTCTTCGCTGTGGGCCACTCGTTCGCCGGCGATCACCCGGTCGCCGTCGGCCACCACCGGCCGGAGCGGCCGGCCGCCAAACCCCGTCAGCGCCAATTCCACCGGCCCGACATCCGACAGCTGGCCCAGGAACCGGTGATCCTCATCATAGCGATGGACATCCATCCGGCGGGCCACGTAATCCAGGGGCAGACGCTTGCGGTCGAATTCAGGATGTATCTCGTATGCCGGAAGTTCCCGCTTGAATGTGAGCGGCACCTTTGCTTTCATGGCGGCGATGAGACGTCGCGGTGTGATTTTCACCGGACAGGCAATGAGGGAGCAGATGCCGCATTCACAGCAATAGTGGGCGATATGATCCCGCTCGCCGGGCGTATGCAGCACGGTACCAGCCCGTCGCATCAGCAGGTGGGGCTCGATTTCGTGACCGATCAGCCGGCGGGGGCACATTTCGGTACAAGCATAGCACTGATCGCACACGGACAAGGCGATGCGGAGATCCCGTTCCAGAGAACTGAGACGTTCCTGTACCGCCGGGTTGTCCCGCGGCAGCACCAGAATGCCCGCCGTCGTCTTGGCCACGGCGAAGTCCTCCGTCACCAGATCGCCCATCATGACTCCACCGGCTAAAAAGTGCGGGTCGCGGCAGGTCACTCCGCCGGCCCGTTCCAGCAGTTCGGCCAGTCGCATGCCGATGGGCACCTCCGCCGTGTAGGGCCGCGCCACCGCCCCACCGATGGTCACGAAGCGATGGGTGACGGGGCGACCCCGCAGGGCATCGTGAATGTATACCATGGTCTGCACGTTCTGCACCAGCACCCCCACCTGCAGGGGAATGCCACCCTGAGGCACGATCCGGCCGGTCACATCGTACACCAGGATATGCTCATCTCCGGACGGATAGATGTTTTCCAGCAACTGGATATGAACCTTCGGAAACTCCGGCAGCACGTTGGCCACAGCCGCCCGGACAGCCTGCCGTTTACGCTTGAAGGCAAGCACCACCTGCTCCAGACCGAGCAGCGACCGCAAGCGGTCGGCCGTCGCCAGGATTTTGTCGGCATACAGGAGCTGGCAATGGTAGTCGGCGTACAGCAGGGGTTCGCACTCGGCTCCGTTGAGAATGAGGGTGTCCGCCCGGCCCCGGCAATCGAGCTTGCGCCAGGTGGGGAATCCGGCGCCGCCGGCGCCGACCACGCCGCCTTCCCGCACCCGGTTCAGGAGCTGCCGTATATCCAAATCTTCCATATTCACGCCGTTATCCCTCGCCGGTTCGTTTCCCGTTCCGGCTTGGCCAGCCTGACAGCCGATCCGCCTTGCCCGGCCGGACCGCCCTCGTCAACCGTCGTCACGTTGACGGCCGGCTTACTGGCGCCGGAACATTTCCAGGAAATACTTGGCCTCATACATGTTGGCGATGAACTTGCGGGCCGGGATAATCCTCACGGTGGCATATTCCGGCGAGATGCAGGCCTTGTCGATCAGAATGTAATTCTTGTTCAGAAAGGAGATCATGAGGGCGGCGTTTGCCTGCAGGAAATCCAACACGTGACGACCCTGAACTTCCTCGTTGACCAAATTGATGATTTCCCGATCATCGGTCGCGGGCGACGGGCTGATGAAGGTCTTGACCATGGCGTTGAGGTACTGGTTATTGGTGCAGAGTTGCAGGGTATTGATAACGTGCGGATTCTCCACGATGAGATAGGTCGCGGCATCGATATTGCGGTTGTTGTAAAAGGTCCACCCCACCAGGAAATGCCCGCGCAGACTGTAAATCTTCCCCTTCTGGTAGGCCACCTCTTCCAGAGAGGAGAGGCAGTATTTGACAAGGTCTACCTTGATGATGTATTTCTTCATTTCCCGGTCTTCCTTGACGGCCTGAATGGCCTTCTCCTCGGGAATGATGATATTGTTCAGCTTGTCGTAGATGGTGTATACCTTCTCGAAATGGAAGACCTGCACGCCCACATCCAGATTGCTCTTCATCATCTGGTCGGCGGACTCGACAGTGGATTCACCGGGATTCTGCCGGATGAACTGGGTATTGGACATGGTGCGGCTCAGGAATTGGGGATCGCGCAGGGGCGTTTTTTCCAGGGGCCGTGTTTTGCTCTTGTCCTCGGGATAGAGGATGTCGTAGAAAAATTCCTCCACCGAAGAAAACGTGTGGAGGATGCGGGTCTTGTCCAGGACCAGGATTTCGTAACGGGTCGGTTTCAGGTAATTGTAGAAGGAATTCATCAGGACCTTGATGTTCTTCCTGGCCAGGACATCCTTGATGATCATGCCGCTCATGATAAGATACGGATTCATATAGGCCTGAAACTTGCGGGGATCCAGATTGCCCGGCATGGGAACCACGTGCTTGACGAAGAGGGCGATCTTGGTCTTGGGCAACAGATCGTGGTTGTGATCGGAATTGTCGAAAAAGATGATCTCGAATTGGTCGCCGTAACGTTCAGGACCCATGAATACGTAACTCCCCAGGCGGTGATGATCGAGGAAATTATAACAGAGAGACTGTAAAAAGAAACCCATTTATCGGAGGAAATCAGATGAAGGTGCTGGACCTGAGTCACGAGATCCACCCCGCCATGACGGTGTTCCCGGGAAGTGCACCCCCGGAGCTGACGGAACTGGCCCGGGTCGATCAGCAGGGATACGCCGAGCGGCGTCTGTGCCTGTCCACCCACATGGGAACCCACCTGGATGTCCCCGCCCACATGGAGGCCGGAGGCTCCTCCCTGGACCGGATAGCCCTGGACCGTTTTTGCGGCCCGGCGCGGGTAGCGGACGTGAGCGGTATTGTCGGGCGGTGCGTAGAGATGGCCGATCTGGCGCAGACTGTCGAGCGTCTGCCCGCCGTGGATTTCCTGTTGCTGCATAGCGGCTGGGATCGTCACTGGCATTCGGAGCGCTATTTCGAGGATTTCCCGGTCCTGTCGGCGGCCTGCACGCGGCGGTTGACGGAGTTGGGTCTGCTGGGCATCGGTGTGGATGCCATCTCCGTCGATCCACTGGATTCGGCCACCCACGAGATCCACCACCTGCTGTTCGGCGCCGGTATGATTATTATTGAGAATCTCACAAATCTCAGGCCCCTGCTGGGCCGTGATTTCCTGTTTTGTGCCCTGCCCCTGAAAATCCGGGCCGGCGACGGTTCCCCGGTGCGGGCGGCCGCCTTGTTTCCGGAGACCTCCTGAAGACCGGACCGGGGTCAAACGTGGAAATTCCTTGACATCACCCCACCCCCCGGACCATAAACGAACCATCGCCCTGGAAAAGGAGGAGAATCCATGAACGCAGTGACCGTCATCGTTTTGTTGCTCCTTGTCTTCTCCGGATCCGGAATGGCCGGTGAAGCCCCGGCCTTCGACAAATATTTCCTCGATGCCACGCTGCGCATCGATTACTTTCATTACGGGGATTCCCAGACGGAAGCGGCCAGTATCGACCGTCTCTATCGGGAGGGTCCTTGGGCCGGCAGCCGGCGGTATTTGCTGGATCCTTTTAACCGGGGGCGCTATGCGGTGGAAATCCGGGACGTGTCCTCGGGTGAACTGATTTTTTCAAAAGGATTCGACAGCTACTTCGGCGAATACCGGTTAACCGATGCGGCCGCCCGGGGGGTCGCCCGCACCTATCATGAATCGGCCCTCATCCCCTACCCCCGAGCCGCCGTCGAGTTCCGCCTGCTGTCCCGTGACCGTCGGAACGAACTGCAGCCCATCTTCCGTCAGGCGATCGATCCTGCATCCATCTACATCATCGACGAAAAACCGGCGCCGGATGTGGCCATCTTTCCCGTCGTCCAAGGCGGAACACCCGCCGCCAGGGTGGATATCGCCGTGCTGGCCGAGGGCTATACCGCCGTGGAAAAAGACACGTTCAGCCGTGACCTGCAGCGGGTAGTGGACACATTCTTCGGCCAGGAACCGTACAAATCCCTGCGCGACCATTTCAACATCACCGGCGTTTACGCCCCGTCGGCCGAGAGCCGTTGCGACGAGCCGGGGCGCGGCCTCTTCCGCAACACCGCCCTGGGGGCCACGTTCCATTCCCTGGGATCCTCGCGCTACATGCTGACCGAGGACAATCGCAGCTACCGCGACCTGGCCGGCACCATCCCCTATGACGCCGTCCTGATCATGGTCAACCACACCCGGTACGGTGGCGGGGGCATTTACAACACCTTCTGCACCTTCACCAGCGAAAACCAGTGGTTTCCCTACCTCTTTCTCCACGAGTTCGGCCACTCTTTCACCGGTCTGGCCGACGAGTACTACACATCGAGCACTGCGTACAACGATTTCTATTTACTCGGTCTGGAACCGCTGGAGCCCAACATCACCGCGCTGCTGGATCCGGACACCCTGAAATGGAAACACCTGGTGGCGCCGGACACCCCGCTGCCCACCCCCTGGGAAAAAGAGGAATACGACCGGCTGGACTTGGCCTACCAGAAAATCCGGCGGGAGATGAACGAGGAGATCGAGCGCCTGACGAGATCGGGCGCCCCTGAGGAGAAGATCCAGGCCGCCATTGCCGCAGAAGATGAGCTTTCAGCCGGCCACAGTCAGAAAATCGAGCAATTTTTACGCAACAGCCGGCGTTTCGGCCAGGTGGGCGCGTTCGAAGGTGCCGGCTATTGCGCCACCGGCATGTACCGTCCCATGCTGGACTGCATCATGTTCTCCAAGGGGGCCAAACCCTATTGCCGGGTGTGCGAGGCGGCCATCGTTCAGGTGATTCGCTATTATTGCAACGAAGAGCTC
>JAFGRT010000214.1 GCA_016935015.1 Acidobacteriota bacterium
GGCACCGAGGTTGAGCCCATATCGAAGAACCGGTGTCCGAAGGCATACAGCGCATCGCCGTCCACGGCCGTCACGGTGCCGGCCGCTCCCAGTTGCAGATCCCCCTCCACCAGGTTCACCATCAGGCCCTGCCCCGGTTCCAGGGTGACCGGTTGATGGGGGTCGGCCCCCGAGCCGGATTGGCCGCCCGACATGGGCGTGAAGCCATACTGATGAAACATCTCCTGGAAGTGACGGTGGGCGTGGTCCGAGGCGCCCCGGATCACCAGCGGCGTGGCGATGGGCCGCCCCGCAGAGACCGGCCTGACCCCGGCCGGCAGGCAGGGCCACTCGCCGGGGGCAAGTGGGACATCCCGCTGCAGGAAATCGTGCAACTGGCGCAGGTCGAATCCGGCCGGTAAGATCTCGATTCCGGTCATCGGGAGTGTCTCGCCCTGGTGCTGGGCCAGGCGCTGCATTTCCTCGAAGGGCGTAACGCCGGCCACAGGTTCAGTGGAAAACGGAAAGGAGTAGGCGGCGGCACCCAGGAGGCGGTCACCGATATAAACCGGCGAGCCGCTCATGCCGGCGAAGACACCCGTGCGATCGAGCACCGGATGGGCCAAGCGGATGAGGACCAGGTTGTGGCCGGGTGAGGTATGGTGGAGAATTCCCAGCACCTCGAAATCGAACTCGATGATTTCCTTTCCCTGCACACACGTTTTGCCGGTCCCCGTCATCCCCGGCCGGACTTCGCTCAGCGGGATGTAGTCCACCGCTCCCCGGCCGGACGACATCAGAATCAAGCACATCCACAGGCATGAAAAAAGGTTTCGCTGCATTCACCCATCCTGCAAGGAACTGGCTCCGGCACAGTGCCGGTAAAAGCACGGATTATAGCACACGCCGGCCGGCCGGACAACGACCCCGTTCGACCGCCGGAACATCGTTTACGCTGTTACGTCCGCCGGGTTTCGTTTGAGCAGTACCACGGCATTGGCCAGGATGCCATCTCCCCGGCCGGTGAAGCCCAGTCCCTCGCTGGTGGTGGCCTTGATGCCGATACGATCGGTAGTCACCCCCAAATGTTCGGCGATCTGCGCGGTCATCCGGGGGATATAGGGCGACAGCTTCGGATGTTCGGCCATGATAACCGCGTCGAGATTCACCACCTGATACCCACGTTCGCCCAGAAGTTTTTTCATGTCCCGCAGGAAACGGGAGCCGGGATACCCCTTCCACTGCGGATCGTCCGGCGGATAGAACCAGCCGATATCGCGCTCCCCCAAGGCGCCGAGGATGGCATCGGTGATGGCGTGGACCAGTACATCGGCGTCGGAATGCCCCTGCAACCCGACGGGATGATCTACCGCCACGCAGCCAAGCATCAGTTGGCGGTCTGGGGCAAACGCATGAACATCCATACCCGTGCCGATGCGATACATGGTACCTCCTGCAGGTAATACCGGCGCCGCCGGTGTGATGTCGAACCAGGCCTTCCGCCCGCCAGCGGGCACGCCTACCGGGAACGGCCGTTGCGGCCGACATCCGGCATGGTGCCGCCGCTGAGCAACCGGGTGATCTTGCCGAAAATCATTTTGCCGGCGGTGGTCTGCAACAGGCTGGTGACGGCTATTTCCACGTTCTTGCCGATAAGGTTCCGGGCGTCATCCACCACCACCATGGTGCCGTCGTCGAGGTAGGCCACGCCCTGGTTTTCCTCCTTGCCTTCCTTGAGGATAAACACTTTCATGGCCTCACCGGGCAGGACGATGGGCTTGAGGGAATTGGCCAGTTCGTTGATGTTCAGCACCGACACTCCCCGCAACTGAGCCACCTTGTTGAGATTAAAATCATTGGTAACAATTTTGGCATTCATTTCCCGGGCCAGCTCGATGAGTTTCAGATCCACTTCCTTGACCTCGACGTAATCCTTCTCCAGGATCTGCACCTTGACGTTGGACATTTTTTGGATGCGCTGGAGAATGTCCAGCCCGCGCCGGCCACGATTCCGCTTGATGGAATCGGACGAATCGGCGATCATCTGCAACTCATTGAGGATGAACTGGGGCGCGATGAGGACCCCTTCCAGGAAACCGGTCTCGCACACATCGGCGATACGACCGTCGATGATAACCGACGTGTCCAGCAGTTTGTAATTGAGCAGGTTCTGACGTTCGGTGAGAAAAATGTTTTCGAACGTCTTCATGTTCAGCAGGTTGCCTTTGTCGGCGCCCAGCATGAGCCCGACATAGGCCATAAAGAGAATGATGGATATCTGCAGAAAACTGGCGATCTCCGACGGCACGGTCATCCGGCTGAGCACAATGGAGATCAGGGTAGCGCCGATGATCCCGGCGATGGAACCGATCAGGGCACCGATGAGAGTCTTGAGACTGAGCCGGCGCAGACGAAGTTCGAACAGAATGATCCCCACTGCCAGGATGAAACCGATGAGAAGGTTGAGCAGGGCATTTTCCCGGCCCAGAGGCGCCAGCAGAAAAGAAGCGTACGTCAGAACGACAGCAAAAAAAATACGGATAATCCAGGTTTCCATAATTGCAACCCTCCTTGAATATAAACAAAAACAGGCATGTTCAAAGATCAGGATGATGGATGGCACGTATAAAATCCGGACGCCGTCGAACATCCGGCCTCATTTTGACTGAACATGGAAGTTCTTTCCCGTCAGGCGCGGAATGAATACCCATGAGACAACTCCACGGATGTCACTTTTAATGAGATGTTTTCAGCGCGGGGTCGTTTCATGAATTCAGACCGGACCTGCCGAAAAAAAAGTAGCGGTGGGGGATGGGTATCCGGCGATTTCCATCGATCGACGATCACTCGCCGGATGGAGGCGAATCCGATTCGGCGGCCGGCCGTGACCACCGGCGGGAGACCACACGGATCTCTTCCAGCAAGGACGTGACTTCAGGATCCTCCTGGTAGCGCCTCGTCACCGCCTGCAGCTCCTCCAGGCTTTCGAAACCACAGCGGGCCATGTTGCGGCGGGTCTCCTCCAAAGCGGCCTCCGGATCCGACTGCATAAGCGACCGGAATTGCGGCGACCGGACCCTTTCCAACTGGCTGGTGTAGTAACGGATGAGATCATCCCGGGTGGCGTAGGCACCGCAACCCGCCAACAAGTGTATCGCCAGTCCCAGGCCCACGAACCGCCGCATGGTCATTGTTCTCCTCCGGTATTTGCGAATCCGCTCTGAGGGCGACATCGATTCGTCTCCCCTGCGCCCGGGGCCATTATAGCAAATAAATTGACCGAAGATTGACCAATATGTTATAAAGGTCGCTGGTACACGGGACGGAGAGATCAGTCTGCTGCCCACATTCATGTCTCTCTTTAATTTCCCCGGCCGCAGATCTTCGGGAAGTGCACATTCGAGTGGATTGATTCATCATGAGCACGACATCCGCCCACGCGAAAAATCGCATTGTCTTCCTCGACATCGCCCGCGCCTACGCGTGCGTCATGATGATCTTCGGCCATACCTTCGAATCCGTGCTCGACAATGGATTACGAACCGGCGCGCTCTTCACTGCATGGGATCACTGGCGCGGTCTCACAGCGCCCACGTTTCTGTTCATCAGCGGCTTCGCCTTTTTCATCGCCACCACCCGCTACTGGGATCATTACACCCGTTGGACGCCCCGCCTCGCCAAGCGGCTGCGCCGAGTCGGCCTGCTGCTGGTGATCGCCTACGTTTTGCATATGCCGGTGTCCAACCCGCTGGGCTTGTTGCATTCCGGGCTGACCTACCCGCAATGGTTCTCCTGGATGCGGGTGGATATCCTGCACTGCATCGCCGTGAGTCTCCTGCTCCTGCATGGGCTGATACTGGTATTCCGGCGGCGGCAGCCGTTCCTTTTATTCACCGCCCTGGCCATGCCGCTTGTCTTCCTGCTCAGCCCGTTCATCTGGTTCCTGAACGGGACCGTAAGCGAGCCGTCCATCTGGAATTTTTACCTGGGCGCCAATTTCCACTCGCAATTCCCGCTGATTCCCTGGATCGGATTCATGTATGCCGGCATCCTGGCCGGACACGGCTACACCGTCTGGCTGAAGAACCGTCCCCGCTGGCCGCTGATCCTGTTGGCAACCTCCGGCGGCGTGCTGCTCTTCGGCCTGCTCATCGAATCGATGTATCATCAGCTGCCGGTCCATTTTCACTTTCATTCCCTGCAGGCCCAAACCCTCTGGCTGCGTCTGGCCGTCGTGATGATCATCGTATCGGTTATCGCCCTGCTGGTACAGCGACTGCGCTCCATCCCCGACGTGGTTTCCCTCGTCGGTCGCGAAACCCTCACCCTGTACTGGATGCACCTGATCGTGGTCTATGGTTCGCCGTGGAACAAGGGGCTGGTCAAGATCTTCGGCCGCACGTTGCCGCCGTGGCAATGTCTGCTGGTTTTCATGGTGTTGTTCGTCGTGCTCCTGGGCATCATCCTGCTCAAGGAGCGGCTGAAAAGGATCCCCTTCCCCCGCCTGGCCGTTCTCCAGCGCTGCTTGCTCCGTTCGCGGCAGTGACACCGGCGGCCTGAAACCGGTCACTCTTGCTTGTCCATCTCGATGAAGGCATAAGCCGAGTGATTATGGATGCTCTCAAAGTTCTCGGCTTCGACCACGAACCAGGTGACACGCTGATCATCGCGTAAAACCTGCGCCACGTTGCGGACGAGATCCTCGACGAAAACCGGGTTCTCGTATGCCTTTTCCGTCACGTATTTTTCATCCTCGCGCTTGAGCAGGGCGTACACCTCACAGCTGGCGGATTTTTCCACCACTTCGATGAGCTCTTCCAGCCAGATGAATCCCTGGGTGCGGACCTTGACCGTGACGTGCGAACGCTGGTTGTGGGCACCGTAGCGGCTGATCTCCTTGGAACAGGGGCAAAGGCTGGTGACGGGCACCGTCACTCCGAGGATGAAGTCCAGCTGGCCGTCCATGGCGCCGGAGAAAAAACACTGATATTCCACCAGGGATTTCGCTCCGCTGACGGGTGCCTCTTTCTCGATAAAGTAGGGAAACATCACTTCCAGGTGGGCGGTCTCGGCTTCCAGGCGCCGGCGCATTTCCCGCAGGATTTCGGGCATCTTGTAAATGGTCATTTCGCCGCGAAAGTGATTGAGCACTTCGATGAAGCGGGACATGTGTGTCCCCTTGAAACGATGGGGCAGATCCACGTACATGTTGACGGCGGCCACCGTCGCCTGCTTCTCGTTCTGCCGGTCCAGAACGACGATCGGGTAACTGATCCCCTTGACGCCGACCTTGTTGATATCAAGATTGCGGTGATCCTGTCTCTTTTGTACATCGATCATCAGCTGCCACCTCCCTGAAAAACCTGTTAGTGTACCTTTTTTGGCGAAAAAGTAAATGTGCTCCGTGAATTTTCCTTCACGGTGCCAGGAGGAGGCTTCGCCCGGCGGTACCATTCCGGCTCCTCCGGTTATCGCACAACAGATGGGCTGAAGCAGCCGCAAGGTTCACCGAAAGGCAGACTGTACCTCAAAAGGGGAGGCTGGTCGATCAGACCCGGTAACTCAACACCCGGCGCCGGATGAGTTCATCCCGGACCCGCAGCCGGGAACGACGGGTTTCGCCCAGGGATTCAAGTTCATTGGAGGGGATGGTCTTGAACTCCGTGTAAAGGGATTTCAGGTAGATATAGTAATTCGCCAGCGGGCTGAAGGAATGGTACAGGGTGAACTTCTTGCGGTGCGGATGGAAGGTCCGCAGGAACCGAAGCAGCGTGCTCCACTTGATGGGATGTTCCAGATCGGCGCTGTAGCTGCCCTTGGCGAAAAAATGCGGCACCCGGTTTTCGCTGTTAAACTGGAAACAGTAGGGATACCAGTATTCCCCCTGCTTGATGAAGCAGTTATAGCAGTCGATGACGATCAGTTCGCCGTTGGGTTCGGGGATCCGTTCGCCTTCCCGATACAGAACCAGCGCTGTCATCAGGCTGGAATCCACACAGAAGGACGCATCCTTCAGCAGCAGATTGTACACCTCGTTCTGGTACACCAGCTGGGAGTTGCGGCCGAGGTGGATCTCCAGGGGATAATTGGCGATTTCTCCAAATATCTGGATGCTTTCGGAAACAGTCAGTCGATCTTGTGGTATCAACAACTGGTTCATGTTCATCGCCCCAATTATATCAAATGAGCGGAGCAGTCCCAACGCCCAATTTCGTATTCAAACGTTTTCTTACCCCGGCCCGCCCCATTCGCCGCGGGCCGGCAACGCTACATCCGCCGGCCGTACATGCGGTAGGTCTTATACCGCTCGGAGCCCAGCATTTCCGCCGCCCGCACCATCAGGACATTGTCCTCCAGCACCCAGCTGATTTCGCTCCGGTCGTAACCGGCGGCACGACCCAGCCGGATGATGTCCCGATAGATGGCGGCGGCGAAGCCGACGTTCTGGTAATCCCGACGAAAACCCATGGCCAGGACGCGCATAACACCCAGGCGACGCCGCTGCCGCAGCAGCCGCCACCAGCCAAGAGGCAACAGGCGGCCGTCGAGATGCGCCAGCACGCGGTTCAGATCGGGCATGGCCAGCAAAAATCCTACCGGCTCGCCGGCCACCTCGGCCATGAGAATGATGCGGGGATCCCACACCCACTTCAGGTTTTCCGCCAGCAAGGCCATCTCTTCCCGCGACATGGGCACGAAGCCCCAGTTTTTCTGCCAGGCGTCGTTGTAGACGGCGAAAACCCGCTCCAATTCGTTCCTTAGTTCCCCCGGACGAACGGTTCGGATGGTCAGGCCGGCCCGCTGCATCACACGATCGGTGATTTTTTCCAGTTTTTCCGGAAATGCGCCGTGATCCTTCAGCCAGAAAGCGAACAGGTCCTTGACTTTACCGAAGCCGGCCGCTTCGATAAAAGCCGGGTAGCAGGGCGGATTGTACGGCATCATGAACGCCGGCGGCTGATCAAAGGCATCCACCAGCAAGGCGCATTCGTAATTGGTGGAGGGATTGGCCGGACCCTGGATGGCGTTCAACCCCCGTCCGGCGCACCAATCGGCGGCGGCTTCCAGCAGGCGGCGGGCCGTCTCCGGGTCATCCTCCGTCTCGAAGAAACCGAAAAAACCGGCATTGTCGCCGGTGTATTCCCGGTACGCCCGGTTATCGATGGCGGCGATCCGGCCGCAAACACGGCCGTTCCGCTCGGCCAGAAAAAATTCGGCCGTGGCGTTCAGATAGAAAGGGTGCTTGTCACGGTCCAGGATCATTTTCTGGTCCAGGCGCAGCGGCGGCACCCAGCAGGGATCTTCCCGGTACCGGTCATAAGGATAGTGCCGGAATCGGGCCAGATCAGTGCGAGATCTGATAGCTGTCAGACGTATACTCATGTGGGTTCACCAGAGAAGCAACGATTTCCCGGATCGCGGCGGCCAGTTGTTCCAGATTGTCGCCCGTGAGCGCCGACACCAGCAGCGGCGAATACCGGCAGCGGAGATACTCCCGCTCCTCGTCGTCCAGGAGATCCGCCTTGTTCAGGACGACCAGACAGGGAATTTCGTGCAGGCCCAGTTCGGCCAGCAGGCGATTCACCGAGTCCATGTGTTGTTTCTTGTACAGGCTGGAGGCATCCACCAGATGGATGATGAGGCTCGCGTCCTCGATCTCCTCCAGGGTGGCCTTGAAGGCTTCGCGCAACTCATCGGGCAGATCGCGGATGAAGCCCACCGTGTCGGACAGGATGATATCCTGGTTTCGCGGCAGGCGCAGTCGCCGGCTGACGGGATCCAGCGTGGCGAAATACTTGTCCTCCACGCGAACGCTGGAATTCGTCATGGCGTTCAGCAGGGTGGATTTGCCGGCGTTGGTATATCCGACGATGGATACGACGGGCACTTCCCGTCGGTCCCGACGGCGGCGGCGCTGCCGGCGCGAGCGCCGGATCGCGTCCAGTTTCCGGGTCAGCAGGCTGACGCGGTCCTGCAGTCGCCGGCGGTTGATCTCCAGATCCGTCTCGCCGGGGCCACGTCCGCCGATCCCGCCCGTCAGGCGGGAAAGGGCATCGTCAAACTCCACCAGGCGGGGCATCATGTAATTGAGCTGGGCCAGTTCCACCTGGATCTTTCCTTCCAGCGACTGGGCCCGGCGGGCAAAAATATCGAGAATCAGCTGGGTGCGGTCGATAACCTTCAGGTCCGTCTCGCGGCAGATGGTCCGCATCTGGTTGGGCGTCAGGTTCTGGTTGAAAATCAACAGCGACGCACCCAGCTGCATGCTGCGAATGATCACTTCCTGGAGTTTGCCCTTGCCCATGACAAAATGGGGATCGAGTTTCTGCCGGCGCTGGACAAAACGGTCCAGTACCGTCACATCGGTGGCGCGAGCCAGCTCCTGTAATTCGTCCATGCGCTCCTGTTCCGGGTCCACCGCCTCCGTGGTGACACCGATGAGAATGGCCCGCTCTCCCTCGCCCTGGCGCCAGTGTACGGGGGTCTTGCGCATGAACTCGCTCTCCAGGTCGCGGATAAACGTGGCGAAATCCAGTTCCAGATTGGAGATATGCCGCTTGGGCAGGATCTGCCACACGCCGTTGAGGTCGAACTCGCCCGTTGTCTGGAAGTCGGGTGCCAGGTGCGCCGTATGGACAAATTCCGGTCGCCCCTCGTCGCTGGTTTCCACGGCGGTCATGCAATCGAGGCGCAGCAGGGACAAGTCGGTAAGATCATCCCGGTTCAGGCCCTGGGGCGTCAGGTGGGTATGAATGCAGCGCAAACCGCGAAAGCGGTGGAACGCGGTGCGAACCCGCTTGAAATCGGGCAATTCGATGCGGGAACGGTCACCGACAATGACATACTCCACGTCGCCTTTTCGGTTGACCAGGACACCCACCTGGCGCCGGATCTCGGCCGAGATCTCAGCCAGGTAGCCGGCGAATTCAGGTGTCACCAGAGCGGATGGCGGGATACGCCGACGATATATTTTTTCCAGTTTTTTCAGCTGACTGACTTTCAGGCCTGACGTATTGCCATGAATCTTCTGGATACTGCACCTCCGCCGGCGGCACCGAAATCCCAGCCGGCCGATCCTGGCCGGGTCAGCCGGCGAGCCCTTTCGGCCCCCGTACCCGGCCCCGCCTATTATGACAAAAAACAGCGTCCAATGCACCCGTAAATTCCCGCCGGTCCCGGCGGCGGAGGATTCACGGGGATCGCTTTTTCTCTCGCCCCAAATAGCGCAGGTACACCTGCTTCAGGCTCGGCCGGCGGTCCGGCCGGACGGGCGGGGAGGACACCGTGGCCGAGGCGACGGATCTGTCCTCCTGCACCACAGGCCGCCCCTCACTGCCGAGTCGCACCCAGTGGGAGCAGGTCTTCCTCCAGGTGCCGCCCGTGCATTGTTCCTGACAGAACAGATCCGTATCGACGCAATTGGTGCACTCGCCCAGCAGCATGCAGACCCGGGGCACCATAACCCCGCAGCCGGGGCACAGAACATAGGGCTCCGACCGTTCCTGGTAATGGGGACAATCCGCCATTTCGCGGAAATTTTCAATCAAACCGAAAATCCGGCAACCATAGAAGGAATTCTCCGTGCATGTCGCACCCGGATCAGGCTCGGTGTAATGGTCAAACCAATTCCGGCAGAGCCGGCAATCGATGGTCATGTTCGCCTCCTGATGCGAATGGGGCGGACGCCGGGAACATTCGCTCCCCGCCGGGATCGACCGATGATTTTTTCACCGCCGGCCCGATCCCGGCCGGGGGTGAGACGTCCTGAAACATGTTGGGAAACATGGGCGATAGCCAAACCCGGAGGGAGTGAAGCGGCCGGCGTCAACGTTCGACGCGAAGCCCGTCGGCCAGCGAGGCGTCCACGTGGAACCCGGGATTCCAGCCTTTGCGGATGACACGCATCTTGATGCTCTGCCGTCCAAAACGGACCGCCTCCTCCCAGGAGGGCATGTAGATATCGATAAGTCGATCCTTGATCACAGCGCCGGTGTCCATAGCGGTATACAAGCCGGAGTAAGGGCCGGCCTGAATCTCCACGATGGAGCCCAGCGGGATCACAGACGGGTCAACGGCGATAATACCCCGTTGCACCCATACCCCCGTCTTGGTAATGCCGAAGGTGCAATAGGCAGTGGCTTCAAAAGGCAGCCAGCCGTCCTCCTCCGACACCACCCGGTTCAGTGGCGTCATCTGGGGTAATGGTGGTTCCGTGGACTGAATTTCCAGGTAGAACGAGGTGTTTTCGGTACCGTCGTTGGCCAGAATCACTCTCTCTTCCACGAGAATATATGCCACAAGAGCGAGCTTGATCAGGATCAGCGCCACCAGAATGGATTTTTTGATATACATATCCATCCTCCGGACAGTCCCATGACCGTCCATAAAATTAACCAGCTATTATACACTCCTTGTCAACCCTTAAAATTTTCTTTAAAATAGGGTACTTATAAAACCAGAAATGATAAGTGCGTCCATAGTATGTCGTCCATCGCCCGTTTTCTTGCTTTCCCGGCGTTCCTCTTTCCGCTCATGAACCACACGGCGCGGAATCAACCGGAAGTTTCCTTTTTTGTATAGATTGCCCATTACCGGAAAAAGTTGGAAAAAAACGTTATTATTTTAAAATTTTTCCGTTTTAGCAGTCACCTGCAGTCGCTGAATATTCGCCGCCGCAATTCCCGTTATTATGCGCCGGAACCGGCCGTAGAACACGACATAACCCTTCATTCAGA
>JAFGRT010000215.1 GCA_016935015.1 Acidobacteriota bacterium
CTCCTGACCGGCCTGGTCACCACCGTGGTCTGGATCGTCACCGGCTGGGACAAGACCATCACGGCCATGGCCGTCACCTTTTTCGCGGCCATCGGAATGGCCATCCTGGTGACATTGTTCACGGCGAAAGAGGAGCGGCCGGCGGTGCCGGCGTTCGACTGACGCTCGTTCCGCGCCTGGCGACAGCGCGACCGGGCGGCGACATGGATCAACCCGGCCGCAGCCTGTTCAGGCAGGAGGCTTGGTCGCCGGATGGCAGGGTGATGAGACGCCGTGCAGTTCGTTAACGGAAGAGGTCTTCGAACGCCTGGCGGGCGTTGTCGGAAGTTTGGTTCTTTTTGGCTTCGATGGCTTTTTCGACCAGTACTTTGGGCTGAAACAACTCGCAAAGATTACGGGTATTCTTGCTTTCGATGCGCTGGGAGACGGGTTTCATGCACTCGTTGGGGGCGCCCGGATCAAAAAATTTGCAATTCCGGCAAGTGTGCAAATCGGCGTCGCAATTTTTACAGGTGTCGGTAACTTTCAATTCATCGATAAAATTGACCGTGGCCGAGCATTCCACGCAGCGGATGGTCCGGCGGTAGCTCGTCTCCACCCGCCCCCGCGCGAAGGACTCGTTCCGTTTGCCTCGAGGCCGTTGCCGCTGGTCGTCGTCATTGTTCATGTAGCCTTTGTGTCGGTATTTGCGCGACATACATTCTCCTTAGCGGGATTTCATTGATACAGTGTGGATCTGACCAGAGGATTCGATCAGTGCCAATACAGAGTATGGAAGTACCATTATAATAAAATCCGGTCCTGAATAACAGAAAAAATGGTATAATCTCCTCAATGAATTTCCCCCAGGTCGTGCCTCCGGATTTTGATGAAAACTACCGTTTTCTGTGCCGTCATGCGCCGCCCAGCCTGATGTACACGGAGCGGGTGGAACGCATCTGCGAGGTGCTGGAAGGCTATCCCTACCGGACGGATCCCCTGGGTGGCGGTCCCCGGGAAACGGAAGAATTCCGCGTATCCCTCAGTTTCTTTGACTGCGTGACTTTTATGGAGTCGGTCATGGCCCTGGCCGCCACGTCACGGGACCAGGAGTTTATGAATTTTCTGCGCCATCTGCGCTACCGAGACGGCGTCGTGGACTATTTCCATCGCTGCCATTACATGACCGACTGGATCGAGGTGAACTGTGCCGCCGGGCGGGTGCTGCGACTGTCGCCGGCGCTGGTGCCGGAACGGCAATGGTCGCGCGTCCTCAGTGCCATGCCGGCCCTGGACGCCCGGCCGACGGTCATCCACGGCTGGCCCAAGGAGGCGTTCCGGCGGGTTCGTCCATTTATCCGCTCCGGGGACCTGGTTTTTTTCATATCTTTACGGAAAAATCTCGATTATTTTCATACGGGCGTACTCTTGCGGCGCCACGTGCATATTCTGTTGGCCCATGCCGGTAAGAGCCGGGGGAAAGTGGTGATCATGCCCCTGGCGGCGTTTCTCAAGGAACACCGGATGAGCGGGATGACCATCGTCCGCCCGGCGGCGGCGATGTGACAGGCAGGCTGAGGTTCGTGCTCCCGAAACCGGCCGGTGCTTCCGGCCGGCTTTCATGATAGGCCGGGGATCAACGGCCGCAGCCCGTTTCACAGGACTCCGTCGGCTTCGGAACGGAGTCATCGCATCGGAAGGAACCGGCGATGAAGCAGTGGACCGTATTCATCTGGCATCCATGGCCATCTGCCATGCGTTTCTGCCTGGCGCCCTGGCTGCAGGCACAGGAAGTGCAACAGATTGTGCTCATTCATCCGGCCGATGTACATTATCCGGAGGACCCGGATCCGCAAGTGGCCGAGGTCAAAGAGGAGACGTTCATCCCCGGCCGGTCCTTGGAGCATCTGCTCCACGCCGTCACCACCGATTACCTGGTCATCATTCGTGAACCCGGCGTGTACAGCCCTAGCGATGCCTTTTTCAGGCGGTGCCACCAGGCTGGGGAAGCCGCCGGCGCCGGTCTGCTCTACAGCCATTACCGACGAATGACCGATGACCATCATACCGTGGATATTCCTCTGCCGCCGTTCCAGCCGGGTTCGGGACGGGACACTTTTCCACTGGGTCCGTTGGTGGTTTTGCGCATGGCGGCTGTCCGGGAGATCCTGAACCGGCAGGGCGCCCTGTGGCCGAGTCGCTGGGGTGGATTGATGGAAGTATTTTACCGGTTCGCCGGGCAAGGGCAGGTGCAGCATGTTCCGGAGTTTCTTTATGCCATGCGGCAAAACGACGCTTCAGACCGCGAAACGGAGCATTTCGCCTATCTGACACCGGAGAATCGCGAACAGCAGATGGAGATGGAAAACCTTTTCAGCAGTTATCTGCGCCGTCGCCAGGCCTGGCTCCCGCCGCGGGAGAGCCGAATTCTGCCGGCGGGGAACGTCGATTCCGTACTGGCCAGCGTCGTGATTCCGGTCCGCAACCGGGAGGGAACCATCGCCCAGGCGGTGGAAAGCGCCGCCCGGCAGGAAACCGACTTCCCCTTCAACATCCTGGTGGTGGACAATCACTCCACCGACGGCACATCCCGCGTAATCGGGGAAATGGCGTCGCGTCACGCACCGGTGCGGCACCTGGTTCCGCCCCGTATGGGCCTGAACATCGGCGGCTGTTGGCATTACGCCGTCAGCCTGGACCTGTGCGGTTCGTATGCCGTTCAGCTGGACTCGGATGACCTGTATGCCGGACCCCGCACTCTGCAAACCATGGTGGACTGCCTGCGCAGCGGGGGATACGCCCTGGCGGTGGGCAGCTACCGGGTGGTGGATGAAAATCTGGACGAAATACCACCGGGCGTGGTGGATCACCGGGAATGGACCGCGGAAAACGGTCATAACAACTTGTTGCGGGTGGAAGGGATCGGCGCGCCGCGCGCCTATTATGTGCCGGCGCTGCGACAGATCGGCTTCCCCGATGTGGGTTATGGCGAGGATTACGCCGTGGTCCTGGCGTTGAGCCGCAAATACACCGTGGGCCGGGTGATGGAACCTGTCTACCTGTGCCGGCGTTGGCGGGGAAACTCCGACAGCGAGCGGTCGCCCGGCCGGAGCGCCGCCCATCATCAGTATAAGGATTTCTTGCGTACCCTCGAGTTGAAAGCCCGGCAGCGCCTGAATGAGCAACGGTCCGGCTGACGGGTCCGCCGCAGAGGGCTGCAGGCCGGGCGGTCACGCCGGCGGGTTACGTCCGGGGGCATCCCGCCTCAGCGGATCGGCCGTCGGCGAGGGCGATCGCGTCCGGCCGCATTTAGAAACGAAGAATCAGGCCGCCGCTGAATTCCACCTGCTGCAGGTAGGTGGGGCGTTCCACCGACCAGCAGTAGCCGAACGAATCGCAAACAATGTCGGGGGTCGTGTCCATGCGGGTCGGCGTCCAGCGGGCCTGCAGGCGGAAGCCGAAATTCTTGCTGACATAGAGTTTGAGGCCGCCCCCGGCCGACAGGGAGAAACGGGTGTCTCCGCCGGTACCCAGAAAGTCGCTGAAACGGGTGGCCCCCGCGCCGACGATGAAATAGGGACGGACGGGGTCGTTGACGTCCCGCCAGTGATACAGCAGGCTGAAGTGGTACAGGTCCACGTTGAGCTCAGAGGCGACGAAATCGGGCGCAGCCCCGCTGAGGGACTGGGGATCCCATTCCGTAGCCTGCCGGCTCCAGAGAAACTCCAAATGAATCCGGTCGGTTACCGCCACACCGAAATTGAAGCCATAGGCGATGTCGGCCTTGACGCCGTATTCATCCACGGCCGACTCGCCGATAACATCCACATTGCCGCCCAAACGGGCGCCGATGAACGGGCCGAACTCGATGCGCTGAGCGGCCGCCGCCGCAGACAACACGATCAGGAGCAGCGTGATGCCGGCTGTCCGGATGACACACCTTTTTACCATGATTCCTCCTCGTCGGATGTTCGAAAATTCAATCCCCGGTTCCGTGGACCGCTACCGGTGCCACCTGAATATTCTAGCACATGGCCGCTCGGTTGACTGCCGAGGCAGAGAAAGCAATCAGTAACCACGATCTTTTGGATGAATTACGGCGGCCGGCAGTTCGCCGGCCGGTGATTTTTTTGATCAGAACGCCATATTCTTCCGGGAAGGCTGGGCATGTCCCGGCGGAGGCGAAGAAGACTGACGGATGCGGACGGTGGGACTGTCCCTGCGACCACCGCTTCTGGTATAATTCATGGAGAGAACACAAACGGATATCGTGCAGGGAGTGCCTATGAACAGGACTTGTTTCCGGCTGGCAACCAATCTGGCGGCCGTCGTCATGGTGTTGACATGGGTCGGCGCGACGGAACCGCTGCCGCCCACCGTCGCGCGGAATCCGCTGGCTTTCACGCCACCGCGGGGGTATGTCTGCCACCGGGTGCCGGCACCCCTGACGGTGGACGGCCGGCTGGACGAGCTGTCCTGGTCCCTGGCGTTGTGGTCGGCGCCGCATGTAGACATCGAGGGACCACTTGCCGCGGAACCGCGCCATCAGACCCGCGTCAAGATGCTGTGGGATAACCGGTACCTTTATGTGGGGGCCCTCCTGGAGGATCCGCATGTCTGGGGCACGCTGACGGAACGAAATTCCGTGATTTTTCACGACAATGATTTCGAGGTCTTCATCGATCCCGATGGTGACGGTCACGCGTATTACGAGTTTGAAATGAACGCCCTGAACACCGTCTGGAACCTCTTTCTGGACAAGCCCTACAAGAACGGCGGCATACCGGTGGTCCGGGAGATGCCGGACCAGCGGAGCGGCGTGTGGGTGTGCGGCAGCCTCAACGACCCGAAGGACACGGATCACTGCTGGACAGTGGAAATCGCCTTCCCCTGGGCGGTGATGGCCGAATACGCGGGTGGCGCCTGTCCGCCGCGGGACGGCGATCAATGGCGCATCTCCTTTTCCCGGGTGGAATGGGGATTCACCATCGAAGACGGTCGTTACCGGCGGGTGCCCTGGCCGGGTGGCCGGGCCGGCGGTTCGGAAGAGGCCAACTGGGTCTGGACACCCCAGGGCGTCATCAACATGCACCGGCCCGAGACGTGGGGGTATGTGCAGTTCTCGTCCCTGCCGGCCGGCCGGTCGGTTCCCCTGCGGCCGGACGAGACGGCCGCGGTGCGCTACCTGCTGTACCAGGTGCACTATGCGCAACAGGAGTTCCACCGCCGTCACGGCCGTTATGCCCGGGACCTGACCGAATTACCCGATGTGCGGCTGACGGCGGCCGGGTTGGCCGGTCCGGTGACCATGCGGACGGAGGATGCTGCCTTTATCGTCACGGCACTGGTCCGACGGGCGGATGGCCGTCTCGTCCGATTGACCGTGGATGACACGGCCCGTTGCCTGCAGAGGGCGGAGGAACCGTCACCTTGAGAGCCGGCGGCGATGATCCCCAGGCCCGAGGGAGTCAATCCCTGGCCGGGTGGACGGTGAAAGGGCCTGTCGTGGCGGTGTCCGTTTGAGGAAGAGTTTTGAAACTTTTTGACAGGCCGGGGATTGAAGGTGTAGGGACAGGTCATTTCCGACCGGCATCGTGTTCACCGGGTGTTGGCCGCGGAAAACACGACCACCGTGAACCGGCGATGACGGCGCGGAGGTCGCCACCATATAACGGGGTGTGATCATGAGCACAGGCAAGAAACGCATTCGGGCGGGATGCTGGCTGGCGATCTTCCTGGTCGCCGGGATGGGCGTCGCCGCCGCCCAGGATGTCCTGGTAGTCAATACGCTGGTGGATCCCGCCGACAATGAGATCGATTATGAAGACGAAATCCTGTCGCTGCGCGAAGCCATCCTTCTCTGCAATTTATCAACGGATTATTATCACATCGTTTTCGATGAATCGCTCTACTCGGCCACGGAACCGGGGACCATCCATGTACAGCGGCCGCTGCCCGCGTTGCTGGACGTGGGCACGGTCATCGAGGGCCCCCTGGTGGACGCCACTGCCAGCTTTGAATCACGAATACGCATCCGGATCATGTTGCAGGACAATACGTCCACCACCGTGGCCGGGACGACGATTCTCCCTATCCTTTCGGGCGGAAATGTGATCCGCAATCTCGGCTTCTGCGGCGGCCGGGGCATCGGCGTGTTCATGTTCGGCCGAACGGCCGTCGGCAACGTAGTCAGCGGCTGCCTGTTCGGGCAATCCATGCAGGGGGGGGTCACCAGCAGCGGTGCCCGGCTTTTGTTTGGCGTGTATATTGGCGGCGGGAGCAGCCAGAACAGCGTCGGGGAGGATTACTCCCTCGGCGGCAATGCATTTGTCAACTGCGAGCTGGCGGCCGTCATGGTGGATTCGCCCGAGTGCCGTCAGAACGTGATCCAGCGGAACATCATCGGTCCCTTGACCGCCGAAGGGCTGTTCGGCCCCAACGGCACGGGCGTCTGGCTGCGGGGCGTCGGCAGCCTGGTGGGCGGGGCGCGTCTCTCCAACGCCAATGTCATTTGCGGCAACGAATACAACGGGGTGCTGGTGGACGGCTTTCACGCGCGCGAGAACACCATCAGCCGCAATATGATCTACGGCAACGGTAATCTGGGTATTGATCTCAGCTATTTTGACGGGACCGGCGACGGCCCCAATCCTTTCCTTGCATGGGAGCTGAAACCGGGCCCCAACATGCTGGTCCCGGCCCCCATTCTGTATAGTTACGAGTATGAAAACGTCTTCAACCTGGACCGGTTCAGGATCCATGGGCTGGCACCGGCTGGGGCGGAAGTTGAGATCTTCGAGGCGGAGCGGGACGATTCCGGTTACGGGGAAGGCAAGCGGTACCTGGGAGCCACCTCGGCGGCAGCGGACGGTTATTTTTCGGCGGAGTTTTTCCTGACCCCGGGCTCGTTCATCACGCTGACCGCAACCCTGGCCCATAATAGCTCCGAATTCTCCCAGTGCCTGTTGCTGGAGGTCGTACCGGAGGAAAGACCCGTGATCCAGCTCCAGATGTGGGAGAACCTCTTCTTCATTCCCACTGGCGCCGCCCGCTATTTCGGTGCCGACACCAATTACACCATTCCCGATGAGTTGCCTATCGAGGCAAACTTCTATCCGGAGAATATCGCCACTATCTGGAACGATATCATCATCCGCGACACCAATTATGTCATTTTCCCCGTTCTGGGCGAGGCTCCCGGACTGACCTTTCTCGAGTTGTCCGTGCCGCCCGAGTTGGGCGGGGCGGCGTCGTACGCGCTTTTCTGCGTAGACGACGCCCAACCCATCGACCTGGAGTCGGCGCTGCCCACCGAAAACAGCCTGGACGGCGTGACACCGTTCCGGTTTTACCGATTCACCGGCGAGGCAGGGGATATCGTCAATGTGACTGTGGAGGCGCTGGCTTCGCCGGTGTCCACTACCGAGACGGCGGATTTGGCCGTGCACGTTTTCAACTACCTGCCCTATGACCTGGGCTTCAACAACGACTACCGGGGCAGTGACGCCTACACCCAGGTGTTTCTGCCCGAAACGGGTGAATACTACATCGCCGTCCAGGATATCTTCCTGCGCAGCGGCGTGGAGTTCCCCTTCCGGCTGACGGCCTGGCGCGAGCCGCGGGTGGGGGATTTTACCCCGGTGGCGGCGACGCCGACACCAGTGACTGTGAACGACCGGCCGCGCCGCCTTGCCGGGGGCGATATGGACAGTGACGGCTTCGACGATGTCCTGGCCATATTCGAAGACTCGCCGGTGCTGGCCGTGTTGCGCCAGCTGCCCCGGGACCCGGGGGCCTTCGAACCGCCCCTGGTCATCGACCTGGATTTCTACCCGGACTCCATCACCATCCATGACCTCAACGGTGACGGCCGGCCGGACGTGATGCTGACGGACGCCGTCAGCGGCGAACTCCATATCCTTTACAACGACAAGCGCTTCGCTGCGGAGGGTGCCGCCAAGCGTCATGAGCCGCTGCTGCACCAAACGGTCAAAATGGCCGCCGGTGAAGGGGAGGGCGTCAGCTCCGATTTCAATCAGGACGAATTCGCCGACTATGCCTTCATGAACTCCGCCCAGGCCCTGCTGCAGATCTTCCTGAACGACGGCACCGGCAACCTGACCCTACAGCAGACGCTGGCCGTGGGCCAGCAACCGGTGGCCATGGATACCGCTGACTTCAACGGGGACAACGTAGCCGATATCGCCGTGGCCGATGTCCTGACCAGCCAGGTGTACGTGTTCCGCGGGCAGGGCAACGGTGAGTTCGAGGAAGCCAAGACGCTGGGCCTGGCGGCCGCCCCCACCGATCTCAAGAGCAGCGATCTGGACAACGACGGCCTGGCTGACATCCTCGTCTGCACGGCGGGCGCGGGCCTGCTCAAGACCTTCCGGGCCCTGCCGGCTTTTCAGTTTGAGAATTACCAGGATCTGGCCGCGGGAACGGATCCCAATTCCATCGCCGTGGCCGATCTGAACGCTGACGGACTGGAGGATGTGGCCGTAGCCAATTCCGGTTCGCAGGATATCTATTTGTACCAGGGCATCCAGCAGGGATTGCTCATTCCGGCGGCCATTTCCGGCGGCGGCGGCGAAATCCGCGAATTGCTGTGGCTGGCCTTCGGCCACGGCGGCGGCTATATCGGCCTGTCACCCGACGAGGAATTCATCCAGGTGGTGGAAGGAGCGTACCGTATTCTGGACTTCCCCATCAGCGAGTCCACGACGGAAATGGCCACAGCCTTCGCGCTGGCCAATCCGGCCGGGGCCGGTGACGCCCTGGTCTACTTTTCCCTGTATGACGAAGATGGCACGCTGATCGAAGATCCCAATGTGGAGAATCCGGTGGTGCTGGCCATCGATGAAGGCCGGCAGATCGCCTTCTTCGTGTCCGACATTTTCGGGGATGGTCTGACCGAATACCGTCCCTGGATGCGGGCGGTGTCCCTGAATGTGGGTTTGCAGGGCTTTTTCCTGCTGACCTCGCTGCAGGCGGGGCCGTTCCTGGACGGCGCCCTGGCCCAGACGGAGCCGCAGACCCGGTTGATCCTCCCCATCAACGAAAGCGTCGCCAACGGCGGAGACAGCCATGTCACCCTCATCAATCCTGCGGACGCGCCGGCCGCCGTGACCCTGCGTTGCCTGGGGCCGGCGGGTGAGTCCCTGGCGGATGACGTCCAATTCAACCTGAACGCCGGCGGACGTCATGCCTTCTCCTTCTGCGAGCAGTATCCCCACGTCACCGGGACCTGTTACCTGTCCGTGTCGGCCGGCCGACCGCTGGAAGGGTTCCAGTACGGCGGCAACGAAGGCCAGATCAGCGCCACGGCCGCGATGGCCGTGGCCGAGGAAACCACGGCGCCCGTCAGCCTGGTGGGGGCCCACTTCGCCGTGGGTCGGCTGTACCGCTCGGTGCTGGACCTGTTTAATACCGGTACGGCGCCGTGCGACGTGGTGGTGCATGCCTTCCATGACGACGGATCGCCGATAACATCGTCGGCACCCCTGACCATCCCGGCCGGCGGCTTGCTGCGGTCCGGGCTGGCGGAGCTGCTGGGCATCGACTGGCAAGGCACGGATGCCGCGGTGGGCTTCCTGCGGGTGGACGGCAGCCGGGGCGGGCTTCTCGGCACCCTGACCTTCGGCGACCGCGCCGGCCAGGGTTTTTCCTCCACCCTGGTCCTGCCGCAAGCCGGCCGGGCCGGCATGCTCTTTTCCCACGTGGCGGTTGGCGAACACTCGGGCATCCAGTATTTTACGGGTCTGACCATCCTGAATCCCGGCCCTGGCAACGCCACGGCGACGGTGACGGTCTACGATGAATTCGGTCTGATCACGGGCCAGGGGCAGGTGACGCTGCCCCCCGGCACCAAGCTCAGCCAGATGCTGCCCGATTTCGTGCCGGGACTGGGCGCCCAGGTCAAGGGCTATATCACCGTCACCGCCCAGGAACCGGAGGCCGCCCTGTTTTCGTTCGCCCTGTTCGGTGACAGCCAGGGGCAGTTCATGTCGGCCATACCGCCGCAGCCTTACGGCCAGGAGCAACCCGGCAAACAGTTGCGGCCCCGGCCGGCGCGGATTTACCCGGACGGCCGCCTGCCCAGGGATTGAAGGATTTTTCCGTCGGCGGTCAAACGTCTATTGACCGGTGTTGTCCATGGCCAGCAGGTCGGGTAGCAGATCCAGCGGGAGACCGCCCGACTGCAGGATGGTGTCATTGAATCGCCGAAGGCTGAACTGCGGTCCCAGCCGTTCCTGCTCGGAGCGGCAGATTTCACGGATGCGCCGATATCCCAGAAAATAGGACGGTAATTGAAGCGGGGAATGCAGGATCCGGCTCCACAGGTTGGTGGAGAATTGAGGCGGCAGCAAACCCTCCTCTACGGCGAAACGGGTGACGCGATCCCGGTCCCAATCATGGCAGTGGACCTGGACGCTGGTGTAGGCACGCACGGCGTTCTCCAAGCGTTTGCGCAGGTGGGCCAGCCGGGTCAGGGGGTGATCGTCGTCCCACCCGGCGCCGAGGGTCATTTCCTCGCAGAACGTGGCCCAACCCTCGCTGAACACCGCTGGACAGAAGAGCGACCGCACGGGATGGTCGCCCCGGGCGGCCAGCTTCAATTGCAGGTAATGCCCCGGACAAATCTCGTGGGTGATGATCATGGTATTGAAATGGTTGTTGAAGGAGCGATAGAAGCCTTCCCGCGCCTCGGCCGGGGCGTCGTCGGGGATGGTGGGCAGGTAGAACAGGGTGTCGGCTTCGGGATCAAAGGGGCCGCTGCTGTATACGCCGCCGACGGCGGCGCCGGCGAAATGGGCCGGTGACAGGGCCGTGTACAACGTGCGCTCGGCCGGCAGGGTGGCCAGCTGCCGGTCACGGGTAAAATCTTCGGCGCGCTGGATGAGGTCACGAAACAGCTGCAGAAAGTCCTGCTGGTTGGACGCCCGGTTGGTTTCCATATCGGTCAGGGCGCGCTGCAGCCGGGTGTCGAAATCGGCGGGCATGGGCTCGGCAGGGTAGGTGGTCTGCCACCAGGTTTCAGCCAGCGCGGCCATCTCGCGGCGCACGGTTTGGATCTCCTCTTCCGCCACGGCCGCCAGTTCGTCTGGATCGATATCCATGTCGAGGATCAGCGGCAATTTGCGGCCGTAGATCTCCCGGCCGTACGCATCGGCCAGGGTCAGGCGCGGCTGCAAATGGTGTCGCAGATGACCGGCCAGTTCACGCACCGACGCGACGGTTTCGGACACCGACTGGTGGAGCTGCGGCCGTTGTGCTGCCTCGAACCACCCGGCGGCCGCGGCGGCGAACTCACCCTCCAGAAATGCGGCGGCCGCGTCCAGGCCGCGGATGGCGGCGGCGGTGTCGGCCGGGCGGCCGTCGGACAGATTGACGCGGGCCTGGCCGCACAGCCGGCGAATGCCGGTCAGGCGGGCCAGGACGGCCGGAGCTTTCTGCGCCGGGGTGAGGTTGTCGCGCACCAGGAGATGGGTGAAGGCATTGCCGATGGACATGCCGTAGAGGCCGGGCGAATGCCGGAGGGCCTGATCGTTGACCCAGCGTTCTTCCTCCGAGCGGGCCTGGCGGTGTAACATGCGGGCGTCGATCCGGTCGTTTAGGGAGGCCGGTGGTCCCAGCCGGTCCAGGGCCTGGCGCAGCTCCTGGTTGACGGCGACCCAGGCCGCCACACGATCCGCGGCGAAATCCTCGAACCGAGGTGCGGCGGAGGCATCTCCTTCGGCCAGGGCGGCCGACGGATAGAACTCCTGCCAGGCGCGGATGTACTCCGCCGCCAGTTCGGGGACGGAGGGCGCGGCAGGCTCCTGGCAGCCCGTCACCGCTAATGGCAGGGTGGCTGCGATCAGCAGAATCGCCGCCCAATGAGGACGGAGGGTGATCTTCCGGCGGCGACAGGGAAAATGACAGGGATCATGCTTCACCATATCCTCCTCGGAGTGGACAAGTGCGAACCGGCGCTGACCGTCGGTTTAGTGAGTAATCTATTGTAAAGAAGGCAGATACTGTTCCAGGTCAATTTTTTCCAGATAGCTGGGCATGTGCACCGGCCACTGCAGGCGTTGGGAGATTTTATCGGCCATGGCCTGCATACTGGCTTCCTCCCCATGCACCAGAAACGTCATCCGCGGCGGCCGGCGGAAATGGCCTAGCCAGCGGAAGATCTCTTCATAGTCGCCGTGGGCGCTGAACGTGTCGATATATTCGACCCGGGCCCCGACGGGGTAGTAATCGCCGTGAATCTTGATCTGTTTCTCGCCTTCCAGGATGCGCCGGCCGCGCGTCCCTTCGGCCTGGTATCCGACAAAGACCACGCTGTTATTGGGATCCGGCAGCCGCAGTTTCAGGTGATGCAGGACGCGGCCCGCCTCGCACATGCCGCTGGCCGAAATGATGATGGCCGGATCAGTGATCGTGTTGATGGCCTTGGATTCGGAGACCTGGCTGGCGATGTGCAGGTTGTAGCAGAGCACCGGACAGCCGTCTCCTTCCTGGGGATCGTAAACGCGGGCGGGGTAGTTCTCCAGGTGATCGCAGAAGATCCGGGTGGCCTTGATGGCCAGCGGGCTGTCCATGTACACGGGAATGGGCGGGATGCGCTGCATCTCCTGTAGTTCGCGGATGTGATAGAGCACCTCCTGGGTTCGTCCCACGGCGAAGGAGGGGATGAGGACCACTCCACCGCGAGCGGCGGTTTCGTTGATGACATCGGCCAGCAGAGATTCCGTGTCGCCGCTGTTGTGCAGCCGGTCGCCGTACGTGGTTTCCAGAATCAGGAAATCGGCTTCATCCATGGCCTGGGGATCGCGCAGGATGTGTTCGCTGTAGCGACCGATATCCCCGGAGTAGACAAGGGAAATGCGGGAGTCGTCCTCCCGGGTGAGGGTGAAGCGGGTCAGGGCTGAGCCGAGGATATGGCCCGCATCCTGGAACTCAAATTGGATATTGCGGTTGATTTCGTGGCTCCGGCCGTAGGGCACGGTTTGGAAAAGTTCCAGCGAGCCGGCGGCGTCCTCCTGGGTGTAGAGCGGCAGGGCGGGGCTGTGCTTCGAATAGCCCTGCTTATTGGCATAGCGAGCGTCCTCTTCGTGGATGTGGGCCGAATCGGGCAACATGATCTGGCAGAGGTCGTAGGTGGAGGGGGTGGCGAAGACCGGGCCGTCGTAACCGTAGCGGAAGAGGCGCGGCAGGTAGCCGGAGTGATCGATGTGGGCGTGGCTCAGGACGATGGTGTCCACGTAGCCCATGACCAGTGGGAAGGGCTCCCAGTTCAGCGAGCGCCATTGTTTCAGGCCTTGAAACATGCCGCAGTCCATCATGACCACCTTGCCGCGGTGGGACAGGACATGCTTGGAACCGGTGACGGTCCGGGCGGCACCGAGGAATTGCAGCGAAGTACCCAATCAGACCTCCTTCTCAGGCGGGATAGGCTTCCCATTATACCGGTTTTGGCCGTGGGAGCCAGAGGATTTTGTGGTGATGCGCTGGTGGGGTGGAACGGCGAATGGGCGAACCGGCGACCGTGCGTAGCCGCCGTCTGCCGGGCGGCGTTGGGTGCGCAGCGGCAGCTGCGCTTTGTTTTGGAACACCGATGGCCGCGGATGGGAGCACGGATGACCGCGGATCGCGCAAGACGCCGGTGTCCGGTCGGCAGGGAAAAAGGCGGAAGGATGAAGGCAGAAGGAAGAGGGGGATCATTGTCATCCATGATATCTTGTTGATGGGAGGCTGTTTATGGAGTGCGCAGCGGCAGCTGCGCTTTGGCGGGCGCGACGGCGATGACGCCACCGCCGGGCTTGTGCCGGCGGATACGATGACTGGATGCCAGAAAAGAGCATTGAAGGGAAACGGCCACCGCCGGCCTCGTGCCGGTGGGGCCATGTCATATTGTTCAGATGATCAGCGGCTAATGGACAAACGGTCGTTCATGGCGGAAATCTTTGGCCACATCCTGCTCACTGTATGCGAAACGTATCAGGAGAACACCGCCCCACCGGCGCGAGGCCGGTGGTGGCGGTGGGTACCGGAGGCGTCCAGCTGGCGGTCAGTCATGGCCCCGCCGGCGCGAGGCCGGCGGTGGCCTGTCGGGTGCGGGGGTACTCCGAGTTTGCCAAACCCGGAATTCTTTCATGACCAAAATGTGCATATCTTCCGCCTTCCGGCAG
>JAFGRT010000216.1 GCA_016935015.1 Acidobacteriota bacterium
GCGGCATGTTCGGGAAATGAAACCACCACCACGCGCTCCCCGCCGGGCTTGACCCGGCGGAAGCGAGGACTGAAAGCCAGCCAGGGATGCCGCCAGAAAAATGGCCCCGCCGGCACGAGACCGGTGGTGGCCTGCGAACGTCGTCCCTGCCTGCCGGACGAGGTGGGTACTCCGGGTTCGTCCTCCTTCGCTCCTTGAGCTGCGGAGGACAGTTCGAACCAGGGGCACCAGAAAGGTGCCGGTGACGGGACGGTGCTCAATCCAACCACAGCGGCCAATAATAATTGAAAATAAAAGGTGTACTAACCTTGATTTAATGGGAAGCTGGCATTCTGTGTCTCTACATTGTAACCAGGGAGCAGGAAACATGTTCCGTGGACCGGAAACGAAACGGGTGGAGAATAATCCGGCCGCCATGGCCGGGAAATCCGACGGGAAGCCGGCCCGGTCGCGCCCGGTGGAGGCCATCCTCGAGGGCGCTGACCGTGATTCACCGGTGAACGTGGCAACCACGGTCAGCCGGGATACAGACCGGCCGCCCGATCCGGATGAGGCCGACGGGGGGACGGAAACCGTCAGCCAGGCCTGCCGGCGCCTGCTGCGTCACCCTTTCGCCACCCTGGTTCTCCGCTGGAACTGGAAGGCCGCCTTGCTGAGCGCCCTGTTCCGCGGCGTTCTGTTTTTCGCCACCAATATCAGCGCCGGTCTGCCGGCCGCCGTGGCGGCCATGAGCAAGGAATTCATCTACCGCGTGCTGACCTCCGGTTTCTACGGCGCGTTCACCCAGTCGTTCCGCAAGGCCCGCCCGGCGTGGCTGGCTTCGCTGACCCTCATCGGCTTCCTGCCGCTCTTCCAGCACCTGCTGGAGTTCATGGTCCACTGGCTGGGCGGCACGCCCAAACTCCTGGTCAGCATCGGCGCCTCGGTGGGATTCACCGCCGTGTCCACCCTGTTCAACCTGCATGCCATGCGCCAGGGCGCGCTGGTGGTGGGGCGCGAGGGAAAATCCCTGGGGGCCGATTTCCGGCAGATGCCCTTCATCATTTATTCGTTTGTCGCCTGGCTGCCCCGGCAGGTGGTTCGCTTCCTGCGCCGGCTCGGCCGGCCGGGCAAACCGGTCTCAATCGACCAGCAACATACGCGAGCGTCTGATGATTGACCGACGCATATAAATCGTTGCCGAGAGGGTCGCACCATTGAAATCCTTGCATCTGACCAACAACTATCACGCCGCTTCCGGCGGCATCAGCACCTTTTACCGGGCCATGCTGGAGACGGCCGAGGAGCTCCGCTGGTCCATGTGCCTGGTGGTACCGGGAGAAAAGGACCACATCGAGGAACCGGGTCGCTACACCAAAATCATCCAGTTGCGGGCGCCGCGCACACCCTTCTTTGACCGGCGTTACCGCCTCCTGCTGCCCCACAAATACATGTCCCCCTTCCACACCCGCCTGCGCCGGATTCTGGCCGACGAAAAGCCGGACCTGGTGGAGATCTGCGACAAGTACACCCTGATCTACTTGGCCGGTTTTCTTCAGCGAGGCTGGATTCCCGGCGTGCCCCGGCCGGCAACGGTCGGCATCAGCTGTGAGCGGATGGATGACAATGTTCGTACATACATCAGCGAAAGCCACCGCGCGCAACGCTTCTGCCGCTGGTATATGTCGGAGGTGTACTACCGGATGTTCCGTCACCACATTGCCGTGTCCGATTACACGGCAGCGGAACTGCGGGCGACACCCCGCGGCCGCGAGGCGCCCCACAAGATCACGATACTGCCCATGGGCGTCTCCACCCGCCATTTTCTCGCCGCCGGGCGCAATCCGGATATCCGTCGCCAGCTGCTCCTCAAGGCGGGGGCCCATTCCGGCGCGGCGCTGCTGGTGTACGCCGGCCGCCTGGCCCGGGAGAAAAACCTCGACCTGCTCTGCGACACCATGACGGAACTGGCGCGGGATGCCGGTCAGGATTACCGCCTGCTCATCGCCGGCGGGGGGCCGCGGACGGAATGGCTCAAGGGGGAATGCCAGCGGCGGATTCCCGGCAAAATGGTGTTTTTGGGACATATCCAGGACCCGCGAGTCCTGGCGCAGGTGCTGGCCAACTGTGATGTCTTCCTCCATCCCAACCCCTGCGAACCGTTCGGGATCGCCCCCCTGGAGGCCATGGCCGCCGGATTGCCCCTGGTGGCGCCGGCCGCCGGCGGGGTCCTCAGCTATGCCGACCGGAGCAATTCCTGGGTGACGGATCCGTCGGGGCGGAGCTTCGCCGCGGCCGTCAGACATATCCTGCAGGACGACGGGCAGCGGCAGGAAAAAGGGCGCTGCGCCCGCCTGACCGCCGCCCGTTTCGATTGGCGATCGGTGACGGAATCCTACTTCGCCACCTACGAGGCGTGGTGCACTCCCGGATTCAGTGGTTCCCGGGCCGCGGTTTCCGTATCCGTTCCGGAGCGGCTTTCTTCCTGAGAGGCATGTGGCGATGATGCCGGCGCGCTATGGTGAGAATTCCGCCCAGGCATTAGATTCACGCCGCGGCGTTGGGGCCGCCTCGCCGGATGCATCCGACCGGGACCGGCTGGCCGTGGCCGACCGTCCCTCTTCATAGGCGGCGTAGACTTCCCCCATCACCTGGTCCCAGCAGAACGTCCGGGCATGTTCCCGGGCGGCCAGCGACATCCGGAAGCGGCGCCGGGGGTCGGCCAGTATATCGCCGACGGCTTCCACGAACGCCGGCTCATCGGCCGCCACCCGGCCGGTCTCCCCATCCCGCACCAGGAAGCGGGGCCCGCCCGCAGCGGTGACCACCACCGGCACTGCCGAAGCCTGCGCCTCGAGGACGACATTACCGAACGTGTCGGTGCGGGACGGGAACACAAAAATGTCCATGTCGGCATAGGCGGCCGCCAGCGCGTCACCCAGCAGGACGCCGGTGAATTCGGCTCCGGCAAGATGGCGCTCCAGCCAGGGTCGTTCACTACCGTCGCCGACGATGAGGAAGCGGAAGTTTGTCTGACCGACGGCCTGCAGCCGTCCGGCGAGCGTCGCGAGGAAACGGACGTTCTTTTCCGGCTCCAGCCGGCCGGTAAAACCCAGCCGAATCATGCCGTCGTGGCGCGTCCGGTGGCCCGGCGAAAAGCGCTGTACGTCCACGCCGCGGCGCATGAGAAACGTCGGCCGACCGGTATGCCGCCGCACCAGGTCCGCCAGTTCTTCGTTGGGGGCCAGGTTGACGCGGGCCAGGCGATAGAAGCGCATGACCAAGGAAAGGATGAAGGCCTCGGTTCGCCGGCAGATCCCGGCGCGTGCCCGGCCGGGCAGCACGGCCAGCAGCTTGTCGAGCCGTCGTGCGCCGAATTCATGAATGTTGGTGTGCCAGGATCCGACCAGGGGTAATCCCAGGCGATGGGCGACGATGGCGCCCAGAAGACCCATGTCGCCCGGGCTGGTGACGTGGATCAGGTCGGCCCGGAAGTCGCTGACGGCGGCCTGGACTCGGCGGGTAAACCGCGCAAAGAGGGGGTCGAAGTACAGGTCCCGGTCGACGGGGAAGGCCAGGCGGCTGCGTTTCAGCTCCACGAAAGAAATGCTTCCCTCGCGCCCTGTCCGGTGGTCATCCCCGGCACGCACCATGAGAAAGGGGTGTCCCTGCCGCCGGGCATAGGCCTCCAGCTGACGGCTGGTCAGGGCCACGCCGTTGACCTGGTGATAGGAGTCGGTGAAAAAAGCGACCCGGGGTACGGCGTTCATAGGACAACTCCACCCTGGTTGAATACGGTCAACCGCAGCGCTGACCGCAGACTGCGGTGGCCCAGCATGCGCATCAGTCCGAGCAGGTACTCCACCCAGGGCGGCCCGACACGCTTCCAGTAGTAAGCCAGTGGCCGCAGGCCGCCGTCCTCCCGTAAAAACACCCGGTCGGTCCAGTGCGGGCGGTGGTGGCTGTCCCGGGGAAAATTACGGACGATATCGGCCGCCATCTCCAGCTGCCGCAGGCGCACGTCGTCATGATACGTCGGCATGATGATCACCTCACTCTGGCGGTCGTCCCGCACCATGTGGGCAAACTCATCGAATGTCCTGGCCTGACTGAGATTCAATATGGCGTTGGGATTACACCCGTGCCGGTCGCCGCCCGAAATGACGGGTCGTTCGGCATCGGCCGCCAGGCGGAGGACTTCCCGGTTTTCCCGCCAGGGGCGGTAGCCGTTCAGCTCGAAGGCGTGAATGCGGGGGAGGTGGGCCGCCAGAAACCGTCGCACCGCCATCTCCTGCTGGTCGGCGGCCAGGCCCTTGGCCTGCCAAAACGGATGATTCAGTACCACCAGCGTCGTTGCTGAATGGTTGAGCCAGTGCAGGATTTCATGGAGGCGCGCCGGCTGCGGATCGGCCGTGTAAGCCTGCATGGCCGCCAGTTGAGCCGGGGCTTTGGCCGGTGGCATGTTGTGAATGCCCAGATGGAAGACGGCGTCGTCCACCGGGGCGGTCCATTCGACGGAGACGGGGATGTCCGCGCCGGGGGTATCCCGGCGCAGGTCCAGCGCCGCCGTGATGCTGTCGTGGTCCGTGATGGACACCAGGGCGTCCAGTCCCATTTGATGGATGTGCTCCTGTTCCGAGTTGAGTACCTGCCACGGGGAGACAGGGGGGGTCCAGTAGATCCGGCTGAAATCCAGCGGGCTGCCGCGCTTGCTCTGATAGCGGTCCATGTCGCTCTTGAACATGTTGGCGATGAAAGGGATGCGGGCGGCATACTCGGGTACCATGCTCAGGCTCTCGTGAGATTCGTGGGTGTGACTGTGCAGTGATACCGCGGTGGCATAGCGGCCGGCCAGCGGCAGTTGTCCATCATAGAGCCGGATGCTCCGGCGGATGCGGGTCAGTTTCATGACGTATCACCTCCTTTCGTCAGAAGAGCAGGATAGTCTTTCAGCGTTAGCGAATGGTTATGAAATCTGTTTGGAATGTATAGTTTTAGATTAAGAAAACTGATACATGTTGAACAGGAGTTTAATTTGACTTTCGGAAGGATGGGATTAAAATGATTTCAAGATTTTTGGGAGGAGCAAAAAGATGGACCGAAGATACCCGATCCAGGACACGAGACAAGGCGGCCGTCACCTCTGGCTGGTGCTGCTGCTGGGCATGATAAGTACCATCACCGCTGGGGGGCAGGTGGCGACGCGTGATGCCACCGCGGCGATGGGGGTGGATGAAATCGTCCGCCGCATGGAGGCGGTGCGGGAGCGGATCCATGAGGAACTGCTCCATTACAAGTCCTACCGCACCTATTTCGTGCACAATGATCGGTTCCACTTTCAGCGGGAACTGCCTGTCCGGATGGATTACACGGCACCGTGGTCGAAGGAGTATTCGGTGCCGGCGGAACAGGCCTCCGGCATCTTCTATTCCAAA
>JAFGRT010000217.1 GCA_016935015.1 Acidobacteriota bacterium
ATGGCCCGCCATCATCCCCTGCAACGGGTGGGACATGTGTCGGACATCGCCCGGGCCGCCCTTTTTCTGGCAAGCGATGACGCTGCCTGGATCACCGGCGTGAATCTTCCCGTCGACGGCGGCATCTCCCTCACCTGATGACCGGATCACGGAGGATTGCCATGATCGCCATTACCAAAGCCATTCGCTTCTGTGCCTCCCACCGCTACTGGTGCCCGGAGTGGAGCGAGGAGGAGAACCGCGCCCGTTTCGGGAAATGTGTCAACATCCACGGCCATAATTACCGGCTGGAAGTCACGTTGTGCGGCGAACCCGACCCTGTCACCGGCATGATCATCGATCTAAAACAGGTCAAGAACACCCTCTGCGACGAAGTGATCGAACGTTTTGACCATCAATACCTCAATGAAGCCATCCCTCACTTCCGGCAGCATGTGCCCACGACGGAAAATCTGGTGGCCTATCTCCACGAACAGCTGCGGGATGCATTCCCCGGCACGAGGCTCTCCCGCATTCGTTTGTGGGAGGACATCGACCTGTACGCCGAATGGGAGGCGGATGAGCCATGCTGAGCATTACCCGCCGTTACACGTTTGCCGCCGCCCACCAACTGGCGCATCCTGACTGGGATCCGGGCCGTAACGCCGCGGTGTACGGCCGCTGCGCCAATCCCCACGGACACGGTCATAACTATCTCTTGTTCGTCACCGTCACCGGAGAACGCGATGCCCGAACAGGCATGCTCGTGGACCTGGCGGCCATGGATCGCGTGGTAGGGGAGCGAGTCCTGTCCCGCCTTGACCACCGCTTCCTGAACCTGGAAATCGGTCGTTTTCGAACCACGGTACCGACTTCCGAGGCACTCTGCCACTTTGTCTGGGACGAACTTTGCGTCGCCCTCGCTCCGGCCCGGCTGGTCCGGATCCTGCTCTATGAGACCGAAAACAACTGTTTCGAATATCGGGGCGACTGAAGCAACCGGACATCGAAAAATTCTTTGGTCTCCCCGGCAAATTCATGATACAGGCGCGTGGGCACGCCGGGCAGAACCATCATCCCGAAGAACAGACGCAGCACCTTTCGCCAATACCGGCGCCGGGCCTGGACCGCCTGGTAAAGCTGCTCCCCAAGCAAGAACCCCAGCTCCCGTTGCATGAACACCTGGCGGTAGCGGCAGCGGTGGATGCCGGCCAGAAGGATGAGGGGCAGACTGGAAAATCGATCCTCATACACTTCGTACTTCTTGTGGATGGCCACGAACCGCGCGATATCATGCAACGCCCGTTTGTCAAAAGGGAGCCGCCCCTTGAGTTCCGGCCAGGGATAGGCTTCCAGACGCATAAAAATACTCTCGGCATAATGATTACGCAACGGATACAGCCGCTTGCTGCATAGATAGGCGGCGGCGTTTTCCAGCACCCCGTAGTAAAACTCATCGATGGATGACAGCAGATCTGTTTCTTCCAGACCGGCAGGCCAGCGCTTCAAATTATGAAACAGGAATCGGCCCGCCTCCTGGGCGGCGAATGGTGTATTAAAGCGCTCCACCAGCAGGGTGTTGGTTTCGGGCTCGTACAGAATACCCTGCAGTGCCAGAAGCCAGTGCAGCAGACCCGGTCGCACCCCGGCGACTCCTTCCCGTTTCAATCCGGCCAGGTATTCCTTCACTTCAGCGTTGACGAAGATGACCGGCAGTGCCTCATGCAGACGCAGGGTATCGTCGTTCAGGGAAAGTCGGAAATCCCGGGGCTGAAAATTCAGCCATTTAGCCAGATCCTGCATAAATTCCCACACGGTCACGTTCGCTTCGGTGAACGGCGCTTCGGCCGTATCCGCCTGCAGGCTTTCCAGAAAACCCAGATAGTATTCGTATTTTACCAGCGGGTTCAGATTGAAGACACAGTACACATTGGGCTCGGCACGGATGACCGGCGGGATGTCATTCCTCTCCACCAGTAAGCGGTAATACAAGGCCTCGTGGTTGAAGAGCAGCACCAGGGGATCCAGCACTTCGCCCGCCGGCGGCAGCAACTGACGCAGCAACCGGGGCAGGTGCGACGGGGCGAGGTGGCTTTCACCGATCACGATCACGATCTTGTGGCCGGGGAAACGGGCGGCAATATCCCCGATCCGTTCGGCGATCCGGCGGTCGCGACGGCGGATCTTGCGAAAATGGCTCCGCCATTCGTTGTCGATGGCCATGATGGGGATTTTCAGCTCCCGGGCCGTCTTCAACAGACGGGCATAGGATGACCAGCTGACGCCCCAGTCCCGTTCGTAGTGGGTCGCCCGAAGCAGCTCCCGGTCCGTCAGCTCGCCCGCCTGCCAACGGTTCAGGCGCACCTGGTCCCGTTCTGCGAAAACCTCCACTCCCAGGACCAACTCCGGAAACATCGCCTGCATCCGCGTCAGCAACTGACCCTGCAGGTGGCGGTACTCGGGGATGACGTGAAAATCACCGATGCAGATGATTCGGGCGCCAACCATACCCAACAGCGGCTCGGCGGGTTCGACGACGTCGTCGTAGATAAAAAGCTCCTGAAAATAGTCCTGCAGATACTTGGTGCGGAACTTGCTGTCATGGCGGTCGACGCGGCGCGCCAGCCGCTCCAGTCGGAGCAGATAATCCCTGGCCTGACGACGCACTTTACCGGGATGCTGGAAGTCATGGAGAAACCGGTACATGTTCCTCCCCGATCAACGGTACTGGAACAGGGAACACTACTCTTCGGCAGGCGGGTTTTCCGTTTCCGCCGACGCGCCGGTATCCTTGGCGGCGGTTTCCCGCAATACCTTGCCGAACGACAAGTTGCGGCGATTGCGAATCCGATCGGCAATCCGCTCATACATCCGCTGCCGCTCCTGGATCTTCTGCACGGCCTCCGGATCGGTCCCGGTGTGAAAACCGACCCGCTCGATGGTCCCGTCGATCCGGTAATCGTCCTTGTCAGTCATCGGTCACTCCATCCGGCCGGCGGCGATACAACGGCGGCCGCCGTCGAACCCGCCGGCGCTGATCAAATTTGGCAACACTCGCGCCGGAACGTGCCCCCAGAGTAAGATGCCGACCGCCGGTGGGAAGTTACAGTCCGGGCACCTCGGCCGGCCGCGTGGTCAACTGGCCGCAAGCCGCCTGAATATCCGGCCCTCGTGATTTGCGGATGAAGGCGGAATAACCGGCCTCAACGAGCACGTTCTGGAAAGCCAGGATCGTGTCCCCGGTCGGGCTGCGAAAGGGGAGCCCCGGACATTCATTGTAGGCGATCAGGTTGATTTTGCAGCGAATCTCCCGGAGCAGCCGCACCAGCCGGCGGGCATCGGCCGGCTGATCGTTGACGTCACGAATCAGGATGTACTCGAAAGTAATCCGCTCACCCTTACGCAGCGGAAACCGCCGGCAGTCCGCCAGGAGTTCCGCCAGAGGATACTGCCGCTCACACGGCATCAGCCGTCGGCGTTGCTCCGCCGAGCTGGCGTTCAGGGAAACCGCCAGTTTGGGGCGCACCGCCGTCTGGGCCAGGCGGGCCATCCCGGAACGGATTCCACAGGTGGACAGGGTAATCTTCCGGCGGGAAAGTGCGCAGCCGGACGGATCGGTCAAGATGGCAAACGCCTTCAGCACAGCCTCTACGTTGAGGAGCGGCTCACCCATGCCCATGAAAACGATATTGATGGACTGGTTGAGCAATCCGTGTTCCCGGGAGATGACCAGATACTGGGCCAGGATCTCGCCGGCGCTTAAATCGCGAACAAAACCGCCGGCACCGGTGGCACAAAATGCGCAATGCATGGCGCAGCCTACCTGGGTGGACAGGCACAGGGTGGTGCGCTCCTCCTCCGGCAAGTACACAGACTCCACCCGCGCACCATCGTCGAGTTCCAAAAGGTACTTCACCGTCCCGTCCTCTGAGCACTGCACCTGGCGGATGGCCGGCAGGTAAAGGGTGGCTCGTTCGGCCAGGAGCGTCCGAAAACGACGGGAAACATCCGTCATGGTATCCAGGCACAGGTTCTGGCGTCGGTAAAGCTGATGATAGAGTTGTTTGCCGCGGAACTTCTTTTCACCCAGAGATTCCGCCACCCCGCACAGCTCTTCCAGATCCATTCCCAGCAATTCGGTTCTGTCCATAGCCGGACTATAGCATTGTCCGTCTAAAAAAGCAAAAAGTGTGGAAAAGGTGTGGATAATCCCAAAAAACTGTTCTGCCAGAGGAAGTTGAAACCGTTTTTCATTTCCTCCCAGAGCTGACAATTTGGGAAACTCCAGTGACGCTGTCTATTTCGGTGGCCGGCATAAACCAAAAACTCGATATATTCACAGGTTTTCCACAAAAAACGGGTGACCAGCCGGTCACCCGTGGATATTCAGACAAAAAACAGCGCCGATCAGCGACGTCGCAGACGCTCGATCGCCGACTTCAGACTGATGCGCATACGCTCGAGGGATTCACCCAGCTCGCTGATCTCATCCCCCTCGCCTCCAACCTGGATGGGCACATCGAGATCGCCCAGCGAAATCTTGTTGGCGGCCTCGGTGATCTCCTCGATGGGGCGGGTCAGGCGGCTGGCAGCGATATAGGTCAGCAGGATGGAGAAGATGATGGCCACACCGATGACAATCAGAATGAAGGTGCGGATATAGGTCTCGAATTCCAGGAACCAGGTTTCCCGGACACTGACAGAGTAAATGCCGATCACCTGATTGTTGAAATCCTTGATGGGGATATAGGCGCTGATGTAATTGGTATCGCCGATGACCTCCGGGCCGATGAACTCCTTGCCTTGCTGGGTCACCAGCTCCGAAATGGCGGCCGTTACGTTCTCGCCGACGCCGCGCCCGAATTCACCGCTGCGGGAGGAGGCGACAGCCACATCCCCCAGGTAGATGGTCGCCGATCCTTCCTGGATGTTGTCACGGAAGACCATGGCCTTCAATTCATCCACCAGGCGATTATCATTGTTGATGACGTCACCGATGACCAGTGCGCCCTGCAATTCATCCTTGATCCGCAGGGGGACGACGACTTCCATGGCCAGCGCCGATTCGACGCGGCGGTTCTGTACTCCCAGTTCCAGAGTGCTCTCCAGTTTCTCCAGGGCGATGAAATCGATGGGCAGCTTCACGGATCCGAAAATGATGCTCCCCTCCGCCAAAGACTGGGCCAGCAGAGGGTCCAGCGAACCAAGGGTATCGCCCGTCTGTTCCGGATTGTTGGCCCGGTACAGCACCCGGCCTCGCTCATCCGTCAGAATGACGTAATCCAGTTTCACCTCTTGCTTGAAGTTGTCCAGCACATTGATGGCCTTGCGTTGTTCCAGTTCCCGCTCGGGCGTGACGGTTCCCGTTCGATCCATCACACCGGAAAAATCGTATTGCAGGGCGGTGATGGCCATATTCTTGGCGCCCTGGATCATCTCCTCGCTGCGGTCACGGATCTGCGACGAGGCCAGCCGGGAGCTCAGGCGGATCTTGTTCAGGGCCTCTTCCCGCGTCTTCTGGGTGACGATGAAGATAATCACGGCGGCGGAAATGATCAAGGGAATCACAATGGCCACAAAGGAAAGAATAAGGAGCTTTTTCCGAATTGTGAGTCTCAATGGTGTACCCCTTTATCAGATGTTTTTGATAATTTCCAACATGTTCTTCTGGAAGTCGATCAGTTTTCTCGGATCATTGATGACGGTGGACAGATTCTCCACCAGATCAGGCAGTTTCTCTTTGGGGAACGCTTCAAGGCTCTCCCCCATCTTCATGATCTGATCCTCCAGCTCGATGGGTGCCATGGGGCCGATGATTTTGGCCAGTTCCTTCTCAATGACCCGGAAAACACCGGCATCAATGCCCACCTTTCGCTCTTCCTGGCCGATGGCTTCGCCGAGAATCTCGATAAGATCGGCCCGGTAGAGCTTGTAGAACGCCTTGGCCACGTCGAGAACAGGCATATCGACCTTGCCGGCGATCTCGGCAAGGCTGTCCACGCCGTTGATGTGGCGCAAAATGTTCCACTCGGCGGCATTCAGCGAAATTTCGCTGGGGGTACCAGTGCTCATTTTGAAAGCCAGATTGGTGTGCGGGATGCTTTTCCGGATTTCCTCCCAGTCGGCGTCAATGGTCTCGCAGCGCTTCAGAATGGCCGCCGCCGGTTCATTGATTGTCCGGTTTTTCACGGAAATATTGGGGATAAATGTGAAAAAACCATCATTCCAACCGATGAGATTGTAAATGGCGCTCGTCCCCGCCGAGTTGCTGTATTTGGCGTGAATGATTTCGCCCTGCACGAAATAGATATCCGCGGTCTCGGTTTTGGCCTGCAGGGCCAGTTTTCCGGTCCTCTGGCTGTTGCAGAGTATCTTCAGAATATCGATCAGTTTCAGCTGTGAAAGATTACCTTTAAGGGTTTCACTCATGGCACGCTATCCTGTTCGTTAAGTTACTAAGCTACGGACTTCCGCCAGCAGAGCAGATTCCTTTTCGGAAAGGTGCTCCCGCGTCATTACCGACGTTTTGCGTATCTTCACGGGAGAATCCAGCTTCTTGTATTTTTTATTCGTGATCACATTCGAGACCGATACATTCAGCGCCAGACGCAGATGGGCCTTGTTGAACTGGCTGCTGCCGACAACCACCAGGAAAGTTTCATGAACGCCGAGCTTGGTGGGGACATTCATGCGAATGTTGTGATAGACCATGATTTTGGCACTGTTGAAATCCGCTTCCAATTCCAGAATCTCTTCCCCGGGCAGGTCAAAAACGCCCATGGCCTGCACCAGGCTCAGGCTGGCCGAGGCATTCAGAAAGGAACGACCGATGTTTTCAGTGGTAGGATAAAGGATTTCGCCCCGATTATTCACCAGGTACGCCGCGCGCACCCCGATGATGTTGTTCAGGTCTTCAATAAAACCGGACAGTATCTTCTCCATGGTCTCCTGCTTATTTCAATGAATTCAGCATTTGGGACAGCCCCAGCGAACTGGAGGCTTCACCATGCTTCTCTTCCAGTGTTTGGCTCGTGGCGGCAACAAATTCATCCGCCGGAAAATCGATGCCGATTTCACCCAGTTTCTCAATCATGTACCGGATGAGGGCGACGGCACCGCCGGCGATGGCTTCCGGCGCCTCGCCAGGGACCAGTGTCACGTGGCCGTCCTTGTAGACGAATTCAGCCGCGAAGGGATCCAGAAAAGGATATTTCTCCGCCAGCGTCAGGCAGGCCTCCCGAAAGAAGAGATCATAATTGACTTTTTTGGGGGCGATCTCCCGGACGTTCTCATGAAAGCCACCGATCACGATCCCGATCATATCCTCCAGCTGATCCGTCGGAATGGCGAGACCCGCCGCACCCAGTTGTCCTGTATCGATTTCGGCCTTGTATACATTAAAGACGGCGCCGAGCTCACTCGCTCCCTCGATGATGCCGGTCACGGCGGCCTGTCCCTTGGACAGACTCTTGCCCAGCAGGGACAGCAGGGCGTCCACCACTTCGCCTTCCTGGATAAACAGCAAACCGGTACCCAGATTTTTCCGGAACAACACCTCGATGAAATACTCACCGCCTTCCTTGGCGAACTTGGAAATCAGCTTGTCGGGATCGGTGAATTCCGACGACAGATTTTCATGGATCTTTTCGCTGCCGAGGAACCCGCTGAGGAGCACTACCGATTCAGGGGGAATCTGGTAAGTGGAGATGAGCATGTTGTCGGCCTTGGCCATCTTGTGCACGGCGTTCATGTGCTGGCGGCCGTGGATCTCCTTTTCCCCTGTAAAATGGAGATCGATGATCACTCCGTTTTCGATCAGGAGATTTCCCTCGGCGCGTAAACCCACCATTTCCACCAGTCCGGAAAAACCATTATTGCGCAGTTCTTCCAGCAGTTTCCCAAGATCGACGAAGGAAGAGCTGAGTTCCTTGTGGATGGGAGTTCCCTTGGGTAATTTGATCATAGCTGCCCGCTTTTGTAATTGCTGATCTCGCGCATGACCTGGGGTTCGATCCGTTTCAAATCTACCTGCGGTTGATAGAAGATGCCCAGAATGGTCTGGTCCTGTTCATAGACCTGCAATACCTTGTCACTGAAGTTGATGGTCGCCTTGGACATATGCCCAATATTGCAGCTCTGGCCGGTGGTATGCAGCCGGGAGACCAGGAACGCCAGCATGGACGAGTACAGTTTTACCTCCTCAAAATCACTGTGTGCCAGGGCGTTCCCGTCGGCCTGAAGCAAGACGGTCGCCAGGACGGAATCCACCTGCATCAGGTTGCGAATCAGCACACTATGCACCTCATCCTGACCCAGCTGGCTCTCGTCGTAAAGACGCATCCCTTCCAGAATCAACTCGGACCACTTGGTGGAGTTGGTGCGCAGATTAGTGCGGATCCCTTCCTCGATCTTGAACTCGCCCTCGTTAAGATGAATCACTTTGTACATGGCATCGGGACCGGTGGAATTATCATACTGGGCATGGGGAATTTCGCCGTTTTCGAAATAGATCACCCCGATTTTGCCGCGAAAGTTAAATGTCAGCTTGGCGGTCTTTTTTTCCAGGCAATTCAGCTGGATCAAATTCACCAGACTGAATTCCTTCAAATTCCCGATGAGTGCCATGGTACACATCCGATAATACGATATTTACAGTGCAGAACCATCTTAAAGTAGACGGGATAAGTGTGTCAAGCGACAAATCGTTTTCGGCCAGGCAGACCGGCCGAGGGGAAGGCCCCGGACCGGCATCCGGCGGCTATTCATTTTTCCACTGCGGCGCCCGCTTCTCGGTCCAGGCCTGAATGCCCTCCTCGTAATCGCGAAATTCCACCAGCAGGTTCAGATATTCTGTAAAAATATCGTCGGCGAAGGCATCCATCAGATGGACCCTGCGCCGCCGCATATTTTTCAGGAACAGTTTCTGGATGGGCTGGCTGTAACGGGTGAACGAACCGAGGACTTTCTTCAGCTGCTGAACAAGCTCCTCCCGTGGGTAGGCGTGGCTGACGAAATCCAGTTCCAGGGCCTGTTCCGTGCCGAATTCCGCCCCCTCGTGCAGCAGCCGCAGCAGCTTTTTCTCACCCGTACGTTCCGCCAGCAGTAGCGGCGCCAACGCAGGGAACGTGCCGGCGCGCAGGTCGTCATACCGGAATGTCGCCTGGTCGCCGGCCAACACTGTATCGAAACACAGGAGCAAGTCACAGCCCCAGTTGCGTATCTTGCCGTCCACGACAGCCAGGGTCGGGCACTCGATATTCAACAGCAGACGACAGATCGCCCGAAAGCGTTCGACGATGGAAAAAACCATCACCCGGTTGTGTTCGGAGAAATCAGCCCCGGAGCAGAAACTGGCGCCGGAGGCCGACAGGATCACGGCCCGCAGGTCAAGCTGGGCGGCCAGCCAATCCAGCGCTTCCTCCAGCTCGCCCAACATCTGCATGGTAAGGTAGTTGGACGGTGGATCGCTCAATATGATATGGGCGAGCTGATTCTTGACATCCAGTTTGATTTTTTCAAAAGTAAACATATGCTCTCCACCATTGGATTATTGACTTTTCTGTTCCACCATTCTTGGTATATAATCGGATCTTCCTGTGGCATGATGCGCCTCTGATGGTATATCATTTCAGCCGGGGAATTGCAATAACGGGAAAAAGGTGACGGCATGCTCTGTATGGAAGTACCGGTAACCGACATGCAACACGTAAATGGTGGCTATTTCCTGCTGCAGGTGCATTCACCGGCGCAAGCCGCCCTTGTCCGGCCCGGTCATTTTTTCATGTTGGGCATGCAGCATGCGGATTTTTCGGCGGATCCCCTGCTGAACCGGCCCATCAGCGTCTTGGATTGCACCCCCGATGATCACACCGCTCCGGCCGCTATTCATTTCCTGATCAAGGAGGCCGGGCGCGGCACCCGGTTGTTGTCACGGCTGAGAGCCGGAGATAACCTGCTTTGTCACGGACCCCTGGGCACGACCTTTCCCGAACCCTCGCCGGAGTGTCGCCTGATCCTCGTAGGCGGCGGTGTGGGCATCGCTCCCCTCTATTTCTGCGCCCGGCGTTGGAGCGCGACACACGACATGGCTCTTTTTTATGGTGGCCGTTCCGTCACCGATCTGCCGCTGCAGGGATTGCTGCCCCAAACCGGCCTGCGCGAGGTCATTCTGCTCACCGAAGACGGATCGGCCGGCCGGCGCGGCCTCGTCACTGAACCACTTCCCGAGTATCTCGCATCCAATCCCGGTGCGAAAGTTTACAGTTGCGGACCCAACGCCATGATGGAAGCCGTCGCCCGGATCACCGCCCACGTCGATGCCCAGTTGTGGGTTTCCATGGAAAACCGGATGGGCTGCGGCCTGGGTGCGTGCCTCGGCTGTGTCCTGCCCGTCATCGAGGGTGACAAGACCGCCATGGTGCGTATCTGCAAGGAAGGCCCGGTATTCCGGGGTGAGCAGATCGACTGGAAGATTCGCTATTGATGCGGAGGATGTTGCAATGAGTCAGCTCAAGTTCCTGGCCATCGCCTTGCTATTCATCGGCGTGGTCGGCTACCTGCTTTTTTCCGGTCTCCAGGAGACCGTCTACTATTACACCGTCGGCGAGGTGCTGGCCGCGGATTTTCAGCCGCATAGCCGGGGCATCCGTCTTACCGGCACCGTCGTCGCCGGCTCGGTCACCCGCCAACCCGATTCGCTGGTCATGGATTTTCTCCTGGCCGACGATCAAACCGGCGACACCCTGAAAATTCATTACCAGGGCGTGGTGCCGGACAGTTTCAAGGAAGACCGCCACGTGGTCGTGGAAGGAACATTTCACCCGGACCGCCGGCAGTTCGAAGCCGGCAATCTGCTGGTGAAATGCCCCTCCAAATATGAAGAGGAAAAGGCGTCGACCTGAGACGTCACTCCTCGATACGCGTATCCTTTCGCTTTTCCGAATCACAAATACAGGATCAAACATGCTACTGCTAGGAAATTTCCTTCTCATTGCGACTTTCGGCCTGTTGGCCTATTGTCTGGTGGCGACGGTACTGGGCTTGCGCTCGCGGGACACCCGCTGGTGGGAGAGTGCCATCCGGGCCGTGTATGCCGCCACCGCCACGGTGATTGCCTCATCGGTGATCCTGACCATTGCCTTGATTTCCAGAGACTTCCGTTTTGAATATGTCGCCCGCCATGTGTCCTCCACCCTGCCACTGGCCTACTGCGCCACGGCCTTCTGGGCGGGTCAGGCCGGTTCGCTGCTCTTCTGGTTGCTGGTGCTGCTCGTGTTCGTCGCCGTTTCCCTGCGGCTGTACCATCGCAGCCACGGCGAGGTCATACCCTACTTCATCCTTTTCGCCGGCGGCTCGGCGCTGTTTTTCAACCTGTTGCTCCTGATGTTCACCAATCCCTTCGCTCCGGCCAATCCGGTGCCGCCGGACGGCCTAGGCATGAATCCCCTGCTGCAGAACGTCATGATGGTCTTTCACCCGCCCACTCTTTTCTTGGGCTATGTGGGTTTCACCATCCCGTTCGCCTTTGCCCTGGGTTCGCTCCTGGCCGGCCGCTTCGCCCTGGACTGGATCACCATCGTTCGCAAATGGACGCTCGTTTCCTGGATCTTTCTGACAGTGGGGATCATCCTGGGCATGCAATGGGCCTACGTCGAACTGGGCTGGGGCGGTTACTGGGGCTGGGACCCGGTGGAAAACGCCTCTTTCATCCCCTGGCTGGCGGCCACCGCCCTGTTGCATACGGTCATCCTGCAGGAGCAGAAAGGCCTGTTTAAAAAATGGAACGTGTTCCTGGTGGTTCTCACCTTTCTGCTGTGCATTTTCGGCACCTTCATCACCCGCAGCGGCTTTATCGAATCGGTGCATGCCTTTGCCCTATCGGATATCGGCTACTACTTCCTGGCCTTCATGCTCCTGGTACTGGTACTGTGCCTGATCATTCTGTACCGATCCCGTAAGAAACTCACCGGCCAGAACCATCTGATCCGGCTCGACGCCGCCGACTGGAGCCTGCTGCAATGGCTGCTTTTTCTGGTAGCTTTCTACATCGTCCTGTTGCAGATCAGGACCTATTATGCCCGCGCCGCGGAGTACTCTGTGATACTGCTCCTCATCGGCATTTTGGTCTGGAAGCGCTCCGCCGCCGCCTCTCTCGGCCGGAAATTGCTGCGCCTGCTGTCACGCGAAGGGATGTTCATCCTGACCAATTTCATCTTCATGTTTTTTCTGCTCTTCGTTTTCTGGGGGACGGTCTATCCCACTCTGCATGAGGGGCTCATGGAGCTTTACGCCGGATTTTCCGGCGGTTTTCGTGAAAGCGTCGCCCAGAGCCTGCCCGGGCTTCACGAGTTTTTCCAACGCAAGCTGGCGGTGTCGCCGGCCTTTTTCAACAAATGGGTCATGCCTTTCGCTCTGGTGCTGCTGTTCATGATGGTGTTCTGCCCACTCTTTGGCTGGCGGAAATTGAACCGCAAGGTCATTTACTTCCTGCTGGCCGTGTTGCTGGTGCTGGTGCCCCTGGCCATCTACACCGGACTGGGGGTGGGAGCCGTCAGTTGGATGTCCGTGGTGCTGTTCGGCCTGACCGGCTTTGCCATCATCGCCATTGTGTCCGACGTGTTCAGCGCCGTGGCCATCCGCCGGCGATTGGCCGGCGAATCATGGCTGAGGGGTGCCGCCAATCTTTTCCGCAAGAACAAGCGCCGCTACGGGGGCTACCTTTCCCACATCGGCGTGCTCATCCTGATCATCGGTATCATCGGATCATCGTTCTACACTCAGGAGTATGAATCGGAAGTCAACATCGGTGAGACCTTCATCGCCGGCGAATGGGAACTCAAATACGTGGACCTGCAATTCTCCCAGGATCCGGAAAAGAGTATGTACCAGGCCATCCTGGAGGTGATCCGCAACGGCCGGACTGTCGGCCGCATCACCCCGGAGAAGCACCTGCACCGGAAATTCGAACAGCCCATGACCGAGGTCTCCATCGATTTCAACCTGCTGCGGGACTTGTACGTGATCTTTTCACCCGTCAACCGGGCCGGGCGGGCCTATTTCAAGATCCTGGTCAATCCGCTGGTCATCTGGATCTGGGTCGGCGGTCTGCTCATCACTCTGGGCGGCATCTACGCCATTCTGCCCAACCGGCGACGCCTCGTGTTGTCGGAACTGGCCGCCAAGGAGGAACATCATGCCTGAGGTCCTGATCATCCTGTTCGCCCTGCTGGGTATCGTGTACTACGTGTGTCAGCCGTTTTTCGGCAAGACTGCCGCCGCGGCCCGTTCCACCGGGACAGAACACGACGTCGCTATGCGGGTGCTGGAAGAATCGCTGGCCAATCTGGAATACGATTATCGCGCCGGAAAGATCGGTGAGGAGGATTTTCTGGACATGCAGTCGGATTTGCAGCACCGTCTGACCGAATGCCGGGACCAGGCACGGCGTCCCGCGGCGGAGCCGGCCAAAAGTAAACACCGTTCCACCCGAACAACGTAATCCGGCCCGTCCTACCCGCCGCCGGCCGGTGCGCGGAAAAGGTCCTGACCCGTCAGTGCCCGCGCGATCAGTTCTGCGTTGGCAAATCGTATCACAAACGGTACAATGACAGCGGCCAACCTCAGGATCAGAGCAGCGGTGTCGCATCATTCGGGGGTAAGGCCACGTTTCCCCGGCGCAGGAGAGTGACGGCGAATGAACGGTGAAACAGGTGCGGAGGTCTTGCTCCAGATCAAAAACGTGCGCAAGCATTTCGGGCATTTCCCCGCCCTGCGCGGGATTTCCTTTGATGTGGCGGCGGGGGATTTCATCTCCATTGTCGGCCCCAACGGCGCCGGCAAATCCACCCTGCTCCGCTGCATCGCCACCCTGCAACGCCCTACCGCCGGCACTATCACCTTCCGCGGTCGCGATATCTTCGACCAAACGGCGGACATTCGACGGCGACTGGGTTATATGTCCCACACCCTCTTTCTTTATGGCGAACTCACCGGTCAGGAAAATCTCAATTTTTACGCCCGCCTGTTCGACGTCCCTCATCCCCGCGAGCGAGGCGAGGCGCTGTTGAATCAATTGGGGTTGTTCCCCTATCGTCATCACACGGTCCGCACTTACTCTCGCGGGATGCGCCAGCGCCTGGCCATCGCCCGGGTCATGCTGCATGAACCGGACATCTTTTTACTGGACGAACCGTTCACCGGTTTAGACCAGCACGGCGGTCAAGGCCTGCTGGAACTGCTCCACACCGTCAAGGCGCAGGGACGAACCATTCTGATGATCAGCCACGACCTGGACCGGGCCCTGGAAATCAGCACCCGCCTACATATCATGGTGCAGGGCAAAATCCGGGATACCTCCACCATCCGCGCCGGCGAGGCGCCGCTCTTCCGCGACCGTTACCTGGATGTGGTCCGTCGCCAGGAGAAACCGCGATGACCATCTGGCGGCAATCCCTGTTCATCGCCTGGAAGGACCTCAGGACGGAATTTCGCACCCGGCAGAATTTCCTGACCACCCTGTTTTTCGCTTTTTTGGTCATCCTGATTTTCAACTTTGCTTTCGATCCCGGTTCGGTTGCCGCCCGGGAGAGCACACCGGCCATCCTGTGGGTGGCCTTCCTGTTCGCCGGCATGCTCAGCCTCGGCCAGGCGTTCACCCGCGAGAAAGAGGACGACTGCCTGCTGGGTCTGCTCATGACCCCGGTGGAACGGGGCGTCATCTACAACGGCAAATTTTTGGCCAATCTATTGTTCATTCTGGTGATGGAAGTCTGTATCCTGCCGGTTTTCATTATCTTTTTCAATGTTTCCTTTCACGGCATGTTCGCCCTGTTCCTGGGCATCATCCTGCTGGTGGACATCGGTTTCGTGGCGATAGGAACGCTCTTCGCGGCCATGGTGGTCAGTATGCGGACCCGCGAGGTCATGCTGCCGGTCCTCCTGTTCCCGGTGGCGGTGCCCGTGGTCATCGCCGGCGTTAAGGCGACCACCGGAGTTTTACAGGGACTGGACGTATCCGTCTATGCCAACTGGCTCAAGCTGCTGGGCGGTTTTGACCTCATCTTTCTGGCCGTATGTTATTATGTGTTCAAGTACGTGGTGGAGGAGAACTGATGCCCGAAGCTGCCGGACGCCGCACCGGGGGGATCCCGCTACTGACCGTTGTGGTCCTACTGGCCCTGGTGGCCGCCCTGTATATGGTCTTTATCTACGCGCCCCGCGAACGAATCATGGGCGAAGTCCAACGCATTTTCTATTTTCACGTGGCCTCGGCCTGGCTGGGAATGCTGGCTTTTCTGGTGGTGTTCATCGGCAGCATCCTGTACCTGTGGAAGGGACGCTTGATTTACGACCGCATCGCCGCCTGCTCCGGTGAGATCGGCGTGGTGTTCACCACCATTGTGCTGACTACCGGCCCCATTTGGGCCAAATCCGTCTGGGGTGTTTGGTGGACCTGGGATCCGCGCCTGACCTCCGCCCTGGTGATGTGGATCATGTATGTAGCCTACCTGGTCTTGCGGGCCAGCCTCCCCGAAAGCCGCAAGAAACTGCAGTTTTCCGCTGTTTACGCCATCGTGGCCTTTCTGGACGTACCCATCGTCTTTTTTTCCATCCGCTGGTGGCGACGGGGTATGCACCCATCCGACATGACCATCGATCCCCAGATGATCCACGCCCTCATCGTCGCCTGCATCGCCTTTACCCTGCTCTATCTTCTTCTGCTGCGTGTCCGACTGGATGTGCAGCGGCAGCAGGACAGGCTGGACCAGATCCGGCGCACCATACTGGAAAGGGAATAAACAATGAACTGGTATCTTTTTGCCGGCTACAGCGTCATCATGGGCTTGATTCTGGGCTATATCGGATTCCTGGACGGCAAGATCCGGAAGCTCCGACATGAGATGGAAATCCTTCAAAATGAGCTAGATGGCACTACGCCCGCCCCGGAATCCACCTCCTGAACTGTGACCCGCTTGCCGCCGTCGGATCAGGCCGGGACTCCATTGCGTAAGCTTCTAAAAATCTTGACTTTACTCAATGAACCGTTTATAGTGGTTTTTTAAAAGCCTGAATCATTCTCGATCCCGTCACGCCGAGGGAGTTCAATGGACTGGGTAACACAGGCATGGTCCGAACAGCGAACCGAATTGATCGTCGTGGTGGCCCTCATCTTGTTCATCCTGGCGGTCATCATTTACGTGACGTTCTTTCGAAAGCGGAAACCCCGGCGTTCCGAAATCCAGATCGACGAGATATTCCTGCAGCAACGCAAAAGCCTCCCCACCAAGGAAGAGATCCTGAACGGCCTGGTTCATTTCTCCGATTATCCGTCTTTCATCACCATTCTCACCGAGGTCCTCAACAATTTTTCCATGGAATACCTGTATACCTACGGTGAGCTTTCCAAAGCTTTCCCCCGCTTGCTGGACTTCCCCAAGTCCGGCAACGGCGTGTCCCCGCAGCAGCGGGCGGCCATGATCACCATGGTTCGCGTGTTCATGACCAGCGAATTCATCTCCAAAAAATGCGGGGAGATCCTCGAAGAAAATTTTGACCGCTTCCTGGAACAAAGCGGTCAGGCCGGCTGACCCTCGTCCGCCGCGGCCGGTCTCATCCCCCCCCATCGTTCAGGCATATCGCCCCGGCGAGACGCCACACGTTCCCCAAAAGAACCAACCGCAAAAAAACCGGCGCGCCGCTCGTCTGAAGGGGCGCGCCGTTGCAGGGTTTTTCCGGCCCATGAAGGCCGCCGGGGAATCGTCAGTGCAGATTCCGGATAATGGCCATGTTGATGTCGTGCAGCATCTTCATCATGGTCGTCATCAGCTGCATCGTCTGCTCATACTGGTTCATCGCCTTC
>JAFGRT010000041.1 GCA_016935015.1 Acidobacteriota bacterium
ATCCCACCTTCGATCCAGAAGGGAATTACCTCTTCTTTCTGACGGACCGGGAGCTGTCGCCCGTTTATGGCGGTCTGGACGCCACGTGGATCTATCCCAACAACACCCGCCTTGCCGCCGCCGCCCTGCGCGCCGACGTCCCCTCGCCCCTGGCCCCGCGCAACGACACAGAGCCGGTAAAGGAAGAGAAGCCGGACCAGAAGGAAAAGGCAACCAACGGCAATGACAAGCCGGCGGAAGCCGAAGAAGCCGCGGCCGGTGAGGCCGGGGAAACCGCGGCGGAGGAGACGGCGGCGCCGCCGGATCCCAAAGAAGCCGTTGCCAAAAAGGACGAGGCGGCCGGGAAAGAGAAACAGACCCTGGCCATCGAACTGGACGGCCTGGAAAAACGGGTGGTGCTCCTGCCGCCCGACCGGGGTAATTACACCGACCTGCGGGCACTCAAGGGGCAGGTTCTATACCGGAAACTGCCCTTTGCGGGTTCCGCTGACCGAACGACACCGATCATGGCCTATGACCTCAAGGAGCGCAAGGAGATGCCCATCCTCGACGACGCCGACGGCTTCGTCATCGCCGCCGGCGGCAAGAAGATGCTGGTGGCACAGCGCCGGGCCTTCTACATCGTCGACATTCGTCCCAAACAGAAACTCACCGACCGCCTGAACACGGGCGACATGGCGATGATGATGGATCCGCGTGCCGAATGGCGGCAGATCTACACCGATGTCTGGCGCCGTTACCGCGACATGTTCTACGATCCCACCCTGCACGGGCTGGACTGGGCGGCCATGCGTGACCGCTATGGCGCCCTGCTGGATGACGCCGTCACGCGCTGGGACATCAACCATATCATCGGCAACCTCATCGCCGAGATCAGTTCCTCCCATACCTACGTGGGCGGAGGCGACGTGGAGTCGCCGGCGCGGGAATCGGTGGGCCTGCTGGGCATCGACTGGGCGCTGGAGAACGGCGCCTACCGCGTCGCCCGCATCGTGGACGGTGCGCCGTGGGACTCGGAGGTCCGTTCGCCTCTCCGCCTGCCAGGCGTGGACGTGAAGGAGGGGGACTACATCCTGGCCGTCAACGGCATCCCGCTGGACACGGCCCGGGATCCCTGGGCCGCCTTCCAGGGCCTGGCCGGCAAGACGGTGGTGCTGCGCGTCAACGACAAGCCCTCGGCAGAGGGGGCGCGGGACGTGCTGGTGGAGACCATGGCCGGCGAGGGTCGCCTGCGCCATCTGGAATGGATCGAGGCCAACCGCCGCCGGGTGGATAAAGCCTCGGGCGGCCGTGTGGGCTATGTGTACATGCCCGACACGGGCGGTGGCGGACAGACGGAGCTTATCCGGCAATACTACAGCCAGATCGACAAGGACGGCTTCGTCATCGACGAGCGCTTCAACAGCGGCGGCCAGCTGGCCGACCGGTTCGTGGAGCTGCTGGGCCGGCCCATCGTTCATTACCTGGCCTGGCGCTACGGCGCGCCGGTGCAGCAGCCGCGCATGGCCAATCCCGGTCCCAAGGTGATGCTCATCAACGGCTGGAGCGTATCGGGCGGCGACGCCTTCCCCTACACCTTCAAGGACCAGAAGATCGGGCCCATCGTCGGCACCCGCACCGCCGGCGGCCTCATCGGCCCGGCGGTGGGCCACCGCACCATCGACGGCGGCTTCTACACCGTCCCCGAGGGCCGGATCTACGGCAATGACGGCCGGTGGTTCCCCGAGGGCATCGGCGTGGCACCGGACATCGAGGTGGTGGACGACCCGTCGCAGCTGGCCCGGGGCACGGACCCGCAGCTGGAGCGGGCCGTGACGGAGGTGATGCGCCTGCTGGAGCAGAACCCGCCGCGCGAGGTTCCACCGCCGCCCTTCGAGGACCGCACGGCCGCGGGTTCGAAGTAAGCGCAACGTTTCTCTCATCAACGGGCGGCGTCCATCACACGGGCGCCGCCTGTTTTCCTGACCGCTGACTTCTGCGGCGGTTCCCTTTTCTCCGTCACTGTCGGGTGATATCATGAAGGTGGACGTTCACGGACGGCCGATCCGGCCGGACCGGCGTCCGGACCGGGCCAGGCGGTGAACATGGCCGAAAAACGAGGCTATTCGCGACGCGCGTTCCTGCTGCTCTCGGCCGGCGGAGTCCTGACTGCCTGCGGGAGGCCGGGCGGAACCGGCCCATCGGCGGCCGATGATACCCTCCCCACCATCCCTCCGGAAAAGATCATTCGCCGTACCCTGGGCCGCACCGGGCTGGTGGTGCCCATCGTCGGCATGGGCGTCATGAACACCCGGGACGTGGAGCTTCTGGTTCAATCATACCGGTTGGGCGTTCGCCTGTTCGATACGGCGCCGGCCTACGGCGACGGCGACAACGAGCGGCTGGTGGGCCGCTTCCTGGCCCAAACCGGGGCGCGGGAGAGGATTGTCGTCCAGAGCAAGGTGCTGCACCCGGTGGGTATCGGCTTCGGCCGCACGTCGGAGCCGCTGTCGCGGGAGCAGGTCCGGGCGGCGGTGATGGAGAAAGTGGACGGATCCCTGCGGCGCCTGGGCACCGGTTACGTCGACATCCTGCTCTACCATGCCGTGGACAGCCGGGGCCGGCTGCGCGACCCGGGCGTCCGCGACGCATTGCGGGAGCTGAAGGTGGCGGGCAAGGTCCGCTGTCTGGGTGTGTCCACCCACAACGCCCGCCTGGTGAACGATATCGCCGCCGAGGACGACCTCGATATCCTCATGGTCCAGCTCAACGTCACCATGGCCGACGACGCCCGCTACCTGGCCGACCTGGAACGGGCCGCGGCGGCGGGCAAGGGGGTCATCGTCATGAAAACCCAGGGCGGCAACCGTCTGGCGCCGGGCATCATGAACCACCGGGCCGCCCTCAAGTGGGCCCTGCGCCACGAGTGGGCGGCGGCGGCCGTGCCGGGGTTCACCACGGCGGCGCAGCTGCGCGAGAACTTCGGTGCTGCCCAGGACCTGGAGTACACCCCGGCGGAGCGGGAGTTCCTGGCGCGGCGGGGGCTGGCCGCCGACATGGGCTTCTGCCGCCTGTGCCGGCAGTGCCGGGGCGACTGCCCGCGGGGCGTGGACGTGCCGGCTCTGGTGCGGGCGCACATGTACGCCTGCGGCTACGCCAATCCCGGCCTGGCCCGGGACACCCTGGCCGCCGTGGCGCCGGGTGCCGGCCCGGCCGCCTGCGCGGGGTGTGCGGCGTGCGTCGTCCGCTGCCGCCACGGTGTGGATATACCCGCCGATCTGGCCCGCCTCCGTACCGCTCTTCTCATGTTGCCCTGGTAATTCCCACCCATGTCTATCCATACCCACAAGATACAGGGATTTGGACAATGGCGCATGGCGTCCGGCGGTCCCAGACTACAGCCAATCGCCATGGATAAAACCGGTCTGCCCGAAGCTTGCGGACCCGATCCGGATGCGTCATGCCGAAGGGGGTCATGCGTCGTGGCCCGTCCGCTTCCTGCGGCCGACAGGCGAAAGTGGATTTCGGAAAAAAACAGACCAGCCGCCGAAAAATATCTCCGGAATGGGACGACAATAATTTATAATGGGAGAAATCTATTTTTCTTTTACCAATGATTAACTTACAACGGAGGCCACATGGGAGCCTTGACCAGTGCAGGAATTGGTCGAATCAGGGCAGTCCTGCGGGATCAGCGTGGATATGACGGCCCGCCTTTCATTGGGCGATTCTGTCGGAAAACCGGCTTCCCTCTTGCGGGCGGGATATCCACCGCCCTGCTTCTCATGCTGCTGCTGACGGGGGCAGGCCTGGCCGATGACCCGGCCTGGGAGGTGATGACTTCCGGCACAACGGCCACCGTCGTCGGTGTATATGCCGCAAGCCCGGCGGATGTCTATGCTGTGACCAGAGGCTGGACGGATTTCCGGCACTGGAACGGAGTTGCCTGGTCGGCCATGCCTTGCGGGAACCAGGATTGCATTACACTGAAAACCTATCTGATCCCTTTTGGTATGTGGGGCGCATCGCCATCGCTGGTGCTGGCTTATGGGGCGGGGTATTCGGATAACGGCATGGTCGGGTACTGGAACGGCGTGAGATGGAATCATCTTGGCTGGGTGGAACACATTGAGCAGGTTTACGATATGTGGGGCACCGCCGCCAACCAGCTTTTCGCCGTCGGGTATTGGTATATCTATCGCTACAACGGTTCCAGCTGGACACCTACCTCCATGCCGGGTCTCGATCTGCGCTGCATCTGGGGGACAGATCCCGCCAACGTGTACGTCGTCGGCGTATCTTCTTCGGCGCCCTATGACTCCAAAATACTGAAATTCAACGGCAGTACGTGGCGAGAGATATATTCCGGGCCGGCCATGGGTGGGCAGGCACTGTGGGGGACGGATGACTGCACGATTTTTCTGGCGTCCGGGTCAAAGATTTACTATTACAACGGGGTGGCGTGGAGCTGGATGAAAACAGACGGCACCGCCACACTCAATGACATCTGGGGCATGAGTGCCGACGCCGTCTTTGCCGTGGGTGACAGCGGCCGCATCACCCGCTTTGACGGGGTGCGCTGGCATGAGATGGATTCGGGCGTCACCGTCAATCTGCACGGCGTGTCGGGAGCCGTCACGGAAGACGCGTCGGGTACGGTCATTGATCTGTATGCCGTGGGTGATTCCGGCACTATCCTGCATTGTACGTTCCCTTATGAACCGGAGGTTCCCGAGTATGCGCCGACTGTCGCCGACACTCCCGGCAATGTGGCGGTGGTACAGGGCGTTGTCACGGCGACGGGCGAATACACGGAAAGCCAGACGGATATCTCGCTGGGTGGTCCGTTACCGTTGTATTTTCAGCGCACCTATGCCTCCAATTTCGACAATGATCCGGATTTCTGGCCGGCGATGGGCCGCAACTGGTCCCACAATTTCAACGTACGCTTGTTTATGCGCGGCTGCCGACTGGCCAAAATCCTGATGGCCGACGGTCGATCCCTGTGGTTCGAAAAAACCGGTCAAACGTGGCAGTTGCTGACGCCCCGCTGTACCCCGTACCAGCTGGTGGAATCTGCCGCCGGCTTCAAGCTGGCGGATCCGGCACAGGAGATCATCTATTCTTTCAGCCGTTACGGCCGCCTGGACCAGATCGCCGACCGCAACGGGAATGCCCTGGTGCTGACCTATGATCCATGGGATATTTGGGGATTACGCCCCCGAAAAGTCGAGGACGGGCTGGGGCGAACTCTCATCTTCACCTTCAACGGCGACCAGCTCACCAAAGTGATGGAAAATTTCATGGCATACTCCTGCAGCTACACCTACGAGCAGGGGAATCTCGTGTCATTCAAGAACATGCGCAGCCTGACGACCAGCTATTCGTACACCGCGATGGCCGACCGGCAGGGATTGTTGACCACCGTCAGTCTCCCCCGGGGGAATATCCCCTGGCAGCGGACATACGACGAGCAGGGACGGGTCGCCAGCCAGACGGACAGCGAAGGAAACACTACCCGGTTTGCCTATGATGAGAAACAGGCCGGTGAAACGGTGGTGACGGATCCTCTGGGCTACAGCCGCCGGTATCTTTATGACGCCGCCTGTAACCTCATCCGGGTGCGCGATGAAGTCGGGCTGGATGCCTTGCTGACCTATGATACCCGGGACCGGCTCGTCGAGGAGACCGACCGCAACGGAAACAGCACGGCCCGCCAGTATGATGAGGTCTCGGGCCGGGTCATTGTCGAGACGGATGCCCTGGGGCAGCAGACCCTGTCTGCTTACCTGGCGCAGCAAAAGGACGGATTGTACTTTTACGATTTGACGGCGGTGCAACTGCCGACGGGGGACCAGTTTTTGCGGACACCCGATCCGTGCGGCAATCCCCTGCTATTGACGAATCCGGCGGGCGACACGGTGGCGTATACCTACAATTCCCGGGGCCAAACCCTGGCGGCGACCAACGCCGCCGGCGGGCTGACAACGTATGCCTATGACGATGCGAGTGGCATGCTGGTTGGCATGACCGATCCGGCTGGAGAGACCACCTCCTTCAGCTACGACTTGCGCCGGCGGTTGTCCAGGATCACTTACGCCGACGGGGCGTCGGTCCAGTACTACTACGGCGCCACCGACTGTCTCAACCAGTTGTTCAACGCCAACTTCCGGTCCATTTATCTGTCGTATGACGACAACGACAATCTGGTGACCATCACCGAACCCCTGGGTAAGATCACCACGTACACCTATGATGGCCTCGACCGGATCATCGCCGAGCAAATGGCCGGTCTGGAGCCGGTGACGTATACCTACGATGAACGGGGATTTCTGCATACGGTCAACCGGCCCGTCGAAGGGATCACAACCCTGAATCGAGAGCCGCAGGGCTGGATATCGTCCGTGACCGATGAGGCCGGGATCGTGGCCGAATTTCTGTACGATGCCGAGGGACAGATCCAGGCGTTTCGCGACGGAGAGGCCAGCGAATGGAACTTTACCCTGGATGAACTGGGCCGGGTCCGCCAGATCATCGATCCCCTGGGGAACATCAACGAACTCGGCTACGATTCGCTGCATCGTCTGACCGACCACCAGGATCCCCTGGACCGTCGGATCCACTATGATTACGGTAACAACGGCCTGCTGGCGGATGCTGTCATCAATCCTGAAGACAAGGAGGCGGCCATCCGGGCCGATTATGGACAGGATCCCCTGGGCCGACTGACGTCCGAGACCGACCCCAATGGTATGATCTGGGGCGCCGCCACGGACGAACTGGGCCGGTTGACCATGGAGACGAATCCACTGGGGCAGGCGTACGCGTATCATTACGACAGTCGGAACCGGCTGGCCCGCGTCGACCTGCCCTCTTCGGACAAGAATGGCGATCAGTATGCCGAGTATACGTTCGATAACAACAGCAACCTCAGAAAAATACATATCGTGGGCGACGGGGAGACACTTGATCTGGAGTATGATTACAACGACCTGAACCTTCTCACCGAGACCGGCGGGGTGAACATCAGGTACGGGCCCACGGGCAATATGGATGTCTGTAACGGCATCGATGTGCTGATGTGTACGCATCCATACCCCTATGTGGGGGAGGTGGTGCTGCGGGAGTCCGCGCCGCGGATCGAGATCCGCTACAGCTTTTTTCCCGAAAATCGCAAACTGTACGTTCATGAAATTCGGTCCGATGGCGTGGACGAGATTTGGTCCACCACCTATGTCTATTTCAATTCGCGCCAGCAGGTCCAGCGTATCGAGCGACCCAACGGCCTGGTGACGGAATACCGTTATGACGCGGCCGGTCGACTGGATGGTATCGATGAATACCCGGCCAATGAGCCGACAAACAAGCTGAGCTCCATCTCCCTGACCCTGAATGAAGCGGGGGAACTCACCGAGGAACGAAATTCGAGCACCGCTCAGCTGTCGGTGCAGCTGCAAAATCTGGATTTCAGCTACAATGCGGCAAGCCAGATCAATGAGTTTGGGCATGACACCCTCGGTCGCGTCACCGAGGATACCTGGCGGACCTACCAGTGGGATCTGGCCAATCGTTTACGTTCCTATACCCGCAAGAGTGACCAGGAAACCGTGGTTTTGACCTATACGGATCTGGCCCTGCTGGAGACACAGGATGTGTCCGGGCAGGCAGCCCGCTTCAACAACTGGAATTATGCGTTCGATTTGCCGGCGGTTTCCCAGGTCTGGAATGCCTCCGGTGATCTCTGGTACTATGTCCACCTGCCCGACGGCAGCCTGCTGCATCGCATCGATGCGCACAATCCGGCCGATCATAACTACTACCATTTCGATCACAACGGCCATACGATTTTCCTCTCCGATGATGAAGGACGGATCACGGACACCTACATGTACGCCCCCTTCGGCCAGCTCCTGGCCCGGGGAGGGCAGACGGACAATCCGTTCACCTTCATGGGCCGTTACAATGTGATGAGTGAGGGAGAGTCCGGTCTGTACTTCATGCATGGCCGCTGGTTTGACAGCCGGACGTGCCGTTTCCTCAGCCCGCCGCCGCGCGCCATGTTTGGTCCGCAAGGCATGAATCCCTATGCATTCAGGGAAAACAAACCGGGCGGGCGGGGGGCGCCGGGAATCGGCGAGACGGGTTATCTGTCCACCATGTTGTCACGCCTGGCTTTCGACCCGAACGCCATGGTCTCGGCGGCGGCGACCGGGGCAGAATGGCTGGCCGAGCGGGACATCGCCCGGCGGGAGAGCATCGCCGCCCGGAATCTGGGCGACGTGGCACGACGCGCCAACCTGCGGCAGCTGGCGGAAAGCAAGTCCCTGGCGCATCGGGCCGAGGATATCGGCAAAAAAGCCTCGGCGGTGGGTTCGGCGATGGGGGCGTTGCAGGAATGGGAACAATGTCAAAAGGAAGGTCAGCCCATATGGATAGCGGCTCTGCGTTCCACCACCGTAGCCGGGGCCGGTTGGGCGGCGAAGTGGGATTTTACGGGGGTGGTCGCCGAGGGGGTCAGCCAGGTGGTGCGCGTACCGACCATCATCGGCGGTCGCTGCAGCAGCCGCGCCCAGATGGCCTATACGGACATGATCCGCAACCAGTTCGTCATGGGGATGGCCCATGATCTGGGCGAGAGATTCTATACCCAGGAACCCATGGTCCGGTTGTTGGAAAAGATGTTCCGGGAAAATGGCCGGACATTTCGTGTCTCCCTTGGCCGGCGTGGTCGCTGAGCAGGCTTCCTTGCGAGAAGGAGCTATCCGGAGATCCTGCCCGGTTTGACAGGGTCAGTAAAAGAGACGTATTTTGCGGGAGAGCCGCCAACAACCGCTCCTTGATCGGTTGGGCCGCCGGCCCGGCCGCCTGCAGGGGGTGTGCGGCGTGCGTCGTCCGCTGCCGCCACGGCGTGGACATCGCCGCTGACCTGGCCCGCCTGCGTATCGCTCTGCCCACGGCCTGAAGAAATTTTATATCCCTCCGCCAAATACTGGATTCACCGCAGAGACGCCGAGAATACATAGTATTTGCTGCTTTGGACAGGTGTCTCAACATCCATCCTATCCAATTTCGGGTTGTTGACGTGCGCGTTCTCTCTGCGCCCCCAGTATCTCCGCAATGAACGACCATGGCCGGCGGTGGGGTGCCTAGTGCTTGATCACCAGGGTGAACTCCTGTTTGTCCAGCTGCCGGCCCAGCACGTAGCCCATGACGCCGCCCCCCACGGCAAAGGCCGCCGGCAGGATGGCGTCACTGGCCGGGTCCTCCTCTTCGGGGGTGTCGCCCGACGAGAGCAGCAGGCCGATCCCGGCCAGACCAGCGGCCATGAGGGGGATCAGGGCATACCGTTTCTTCCCTTTGTGGCCTGTGGCGAACAGGGTGGCCAGCCCGGCCAGGGGGATGCGCTGCTCTCCGCGGCCGACCCTGGACGCATCCGAGGATTCCTGGACACGGACCATCAGCCGGTCGCTGTCGATGCCGAGGACTTTCCCCTTGATATAGGTGCCATCCACCAGCATGGCGTCGATCGTCCGATTTTCCAGCAGCTCCGTCAGCCGGGCCGTGTCCGTGTCCTGCACCTCGATGACGGGCGGCCCGTCGGCCGGGCCCTGTGCCGACAGCCCGGCACAAAGGCCCAGCATGATGAAAGCGGTCAGGGCAACCAGTAATGGTTTCCGTTTCACGCTGAAAACCTCCGTTGGTCATATTGTCGAATCAAGCTCACATCGTATGGGTTTTTGAGGGCTTTACGCATGTGGCCGCAACCTGTTGACTGTTTCTGCCGAGGACCTCTCCGCGTTCTCGGCGCCTCCGCGGTGAGGCAGGGGCGTTATTCAACGTTTTCCGCCGCCGGATCGTTGTCAAAATGGGCATGGCCGATGAGCAGCCGCCCCTCGCCGGGCGCCAGGACCAGGCTGAAGGGCCCCGCCTGCGGGGGCGCCGCCGGGTCCGCCCGCCGGAAGTGCCAGCGGCCGGCGACCACCACGGCGGTGCCGCAGAGGTGCAGGGTGGTGTCATCCACCCACAGGCGGCTGAGGCGATCGGCGCCGCCCGGCACGAAACCGAAGCCAGCGTGCAGCTCGCGCACGGCCGGCCAGCCTTGCAAAATCCCGGCCTTCTCCGATGAGATGTACGTGAGATCGGCGCCGGAGTGAAACAGGGCGGCGGCGCGGTCCAGGTCGTATGCGTTCCAGGCGGTGACCCATCGCCGCAGCAGGCGATTCGCCGCGTCATGCCACTGGTCCGTTGGGATCTCCTCCCGGGCCGTGGGCAGGGCGACGTCGGCCGGCTGGCGGCGGGCCAGGTCCGCCTCGGCGGCGATAAAGCCGAAGGCCGGCCAGTAGCGGGGATCGGCAATGATGTCCGTCAGGAGTTTTCGAGCCTCGTCCGTTCGCCCGTTGAAGAGATGCCAGGCGGCCATGCCGTAGCCGCAGGTGTTGGTGTTGAGTGCCGAATCGGCGGCCCAGGCCTGCACCGCCGCCGGGGTGAAATCCCCCTTGAAAAGGCGCAGCAGGCGGTAGTACGCCTCGTTTTCCCCGACCTGCATGTCCGGCCGGATGGTGCCCAGGACGGCGTTGATCTCCGCCGGGCGCTGCCGGCGGAAACCGGTCAGGGCCAACCAGTAGCTGACGGCCACCCGCCCGTCGTCGTCGGTGACGGTGGTCATGCAGCGCTGGTAGGCGTCCCAGGCGTCGTCGTAGTCGCCCAGAAGATAGCGGGCCAGGCCGAGGTGGTACCAGATGTCGAAGTCGTCCTTCTTCAGGTCGGCCGCCCGGGCCAGGTCGGTTGCAGCCAGGCGGAATTTGCGGACGGAAATGTAGCGGTGGCCGCGATGGCGGTACAGCATGGCCGCGTCGGGGAAATTCCTCATGCCGCGGCTGTACACGGCGATGGCCTCGTGATAACGCCACAGGTAGGCCAGCCGACGGCCCAGCATCGCGTACTCTTCGGCGGTGGGTTCGCCGTCGGCGAAGGCGGCCGCGGCGGCGGCCAGGTCCTGCTGCAGGGCAGCCAGGGCCTCTCCCTCGGCCGGTATGGCGAAATAGCTGTCCCCCATCAGGGAGATGACTTCGGGGGCGACAGCCTCACCGGACGTCGCCGCCGGGACGGGCAGGATCATTCCCAGGCAGAGGATCCCGGCCAGCAACAGCGGACGTTTGGTCATGATCATGGGCGGCTCCTGTTCATGTCGAGCTGTAGTGGTTGGATGGCACATTTATCGTAATCGGTTTTCGAAGATTGTCAATGGACTCTATCCGCCAGTTGCCGATCTGTCGTCAGTCTGCACAAGGTTTGTCGTTCTGGCATGGATCTCCCGGTCGCCCTGGGTGTCCTTCTACCGCAATGTCTAGTGCTGCCCGGTCAATCAGGCCGGGCCGAATGCCGTAAACGATTTATAGGATCAGCCGCTGTTTTTACCGGCGGGGGTCATTGTTTTTCAGTATATATTGCGCATGGGACACCGTCTGCGCCGGGACGGATCGTGCGGCAGGGGGCGGATGATGGCATCCGCCGGTCATTCGTATCGAAGGGCATCCACCGGGTCGGCCCGTGCCGCTCGCGTGACATGATAGGCGAGCGCCAGAATGGCAATGAGTAGCGTCATGCCCAGGGCAATGACAAACGCCTGGATCCCCGGGGTTACCTTGTAGGCGAAATCTTGCAGCCATTTATTCATCACCAGCCAGGCCAACGGCCAGGCCAGCAGGTTGGCAAGTGCCACCCAGTACAGGAAATCCCGGGAGACCAGGGCGACGATTCGCGATGTGGAGGCACCCAGTGTTTTGCGGATGCCGATTTCCTTGGTTCGCTGTTCGACGATGAAGGCGGACAGCCCGTACATCCCCAGACAGGCAATCATCACCGCAATCCAGGCGAAGGTGTTGAACAGCTTCCCGGTTTGGCGCTCGACGAGGTATTGCTGCTGAAACGTATCTTCTAGGAATTGAAACTGGAAAGGGTGCACGGGTATAATTTCATGATAGACGTTCTCGATACGATCCAGTGCTCGCCGGATTTGATGACCGTCGAGCTTGATGAAGACATATTCATAATACGGCCGGTACATCCGGAAGACAAACGGCCGGATGGGGGTGTGCAGGGAGCGGGCGTGAAAATCGTTCACCACGCCGATGACCGTCGTGGTGCGCAGCGAATCCTCCCAACCGGGATGGTTGAGATAGACTGTGTGGCCGAGTGGATTCGTCAGCCCCATGCGGCGAACGGCGCTTTCGGTCAGAATGCAGGCCGATGATTCGTCGGACGGAAGTTTCCGGGAAAAACTGCGCCCCTGCAGGATCTCCATGTCGAATGTTTCGAAAAAATCGTAATCCACCACCGTGTAGTCCATGGACACCGCCGCGGCGTCGTTCCCCTCCCAGTCGATGGGAATGGATTGGCCGACACTCAAGGGCAAGGTTGCACTGGTGGTAACATGCCGGATGTCCGGCTCCTGAAGCAAACGGGACTTGAATGTCTCGTAGTTGGATTTCAGGGCGACATTGTTGTTCAGGACCACGATGTTGTCCCGGTCGAGGCCCAGGTCCCGGGTGCTGATGTAGCGCAATTGGTCGGAGACCACCAGGGTGCAGACCATCAGGCCGATGGCGATAGCGAATTGAACGACGATAAGCAGCCTGCGCAGACCGGCTTCCCTCCGCCGGCCGGTGATCCGTTCCCGCAGGATGACCAAGGGCTGGAAGGAGGAGAGGAAGAAGGCGGGATACGATCCCGCCAGCAGACCTGTGCCGAAGAAGGTTATTCCCAGTACTGAAAGGGTGCCGAAGGTGATATCCCCCCACAGTGACAGCTGCTTGCCGCAAAAACGGTTGAAGACTGGCAGAACCGCCAGGGCCAGGATCACGGACAGGCTCAGCGCCACGCCGGCGATCAGAAATGCTTCCCCCAGGTATTGCCGGATGATCTGGCCGCGTTGGGCGCCGACGACCTTCCGAATTCCGACCTCCCGGGCTCTTCTGGTGAATTGGGCGGTGGAGAGGTTCATGTAGTTGATGCAGGCCATGAGGAGAATGAAGAGGGCAATCCCGGAAAATAGCGTCACTTGCCACACACGGCTTGCCTGGCCGTCCTCGTATAGATAAACTTCCCGCAACGGTTGAAGAACCGGTCGGTACGGTTCCTCCGGATCCAGGTGGCGCTGGTAGATGTCGGCGATTTTGGCCTCGAAATCACTCCGTGTAACACCGGTTTTTAAAAGGATGTATGTCGGGCCGGTCCATTCCGACCAGCGGGCCAGGCGATCCTCGCCCAGGAAATCGATGCGGGCGAGAATATCAAAACGCAAGTGGGATGTCTCCGGATAGCGGCCGATAACGCCTGTCACCCGGAAATCACCTTCCATCCGGTCGCAGTGGATCACTTTGCCCAGGGCATCTTCATCACCGAAGATTCGCCGGGCGGCCGGTTCCGTCAGGACAACGGAGTATTTGTCATCCAGGGCGGTTTCAGGATTGCCACGGACAAACGGGAAGGAAAAAATCCGGAAGAAGCCCGGATCGGCCAGGTAAATCCCTCGTTCGTCCAGTTGCCTGTCCTTGTAACGGACTATGGAGGCCGCCCATGTAACGAGGCGACTCACTTCCTCCACTTCGCTGTACTCTGCCCGCAGGGCCGGACCCAAGGCACAGGTGATGTCCTTATACTGGCGGCCATCGGGCATGTGATTCAATACCCGAAAAATCCGATCTCGCTTGACATGGAACTGATCAAACGTCAGTTCATCCCGGATCCACAGGCCGATGAGGATGAAGCAGGTCAACCCCAGGGCGAGTCCGGCGATATTGATGAACGAATACAATTTCCGGCGCAGGAGATAACGGCCGGCTGATCGGATGTAGTTGTGGATCATGTTCATTCTCCATACCAGGGCTTCACCGGCACACGTGGTGAGCAGCAACAGGATCTGTCCGGCCCGCCAGAGGAAGGCACGGATTCGGCCGCTCTGGACAAGACGCGATCGAAAACCGGCGGCCAGATCCTCCTCAACGGAGGCCAGCACGTCAGGATCTGCCGTGTGACGGAGGAACCAGCGAATGGGTCGGGCAAGACGGGGGGCAGGCTCACTCATCGATCGAACTCTCTTTTCAAGTCGGGAACGCCGGACCAGATGGCCTGATTGACCGCCTGGATCGTGGCCAGTCTTTCCTCGCCCAACGAGGTCAAACGGTAATATATACGAGGCCGGCCGCCTTTGGCTGTGGATTCGCCGGCCGGTACGCTGTAGACATACCCGTTCTTTTTCAGCCGGCTCAAGGGGGCATAGATGGCGCCCGACAGCCATCTCATCCCGGTATCCCGCTCGATTTGTTCACGAATGGAAATTCCAAAGGCGTTATCACCCAGTTTCCAGATGGCCAGCAGCAGGATTTCCTCAATGCGGGAAAGGATTTCCATGGTCTACCTCCGAAAGCAGATGGGGTATAAATAATACGAAACGAATAATACTGATCATAGTATACGGGCGGCATGTAAAAATGTTTGGAAAATATGGAACATGGCGGCGAATTTTGCGGCGATGAACGGATCTGCTTCAATCGAAGATGTTCTTCAGGAACAAGTTATGCCTCTGCATCATATGAATGTATGGCTGCTGATCCGGGCGTCAGGGTAGCAAAATCCGGTGATAAACGGCCAGTGTGCGATGGCCTGGTGTTTCATATGCGACGAGCCATCGCCGGTGAAGATCCCAGGGCTGTCTGTCGCCGGCCGGATGACGGCTTCTCCGGCGGAAATGAAGACGCCCGCCGGGGGGGGCGGGCGCCGAAGGAGACAGCATTCAAAACAGCCGGGGTTTACATCAGGTTAAGGGCCGAGGCGGCATAGACGGCCAGGCTGCGGATCGGCTCCCAGTAGACTCCGAAGATCAGCGTCGGCACCACCAGCAGGGCCAGCACGGCCATGACGACGGCCGGCACCGCCGGCGCGGCCGGCGCTTCGCCCGCGGGAGCACGCAGGAACATCTCCCGCAGGATCCTCACGTAATAGAAGAGGGCCACGACGCTGTTGAGGATGCCGATGACCGCCAAGATGATGAACCAGAACTGGTTGGATTTCAACAGGGCGGCGAACAGGTAGAACTTGCCGATGAAGCCGGCCAAGGGGGGCAGACCGGCCAGGGAGAACAGGAACACGCCCATGAACACGGCCAGCAGGGGCGCGCGGGTGCCCAGGCCGGTGAAGGCCGGCAGGTCGGAGCTGCCGCTGCTGTCGGACACCAGCTGGATGATGGCGAAGGCGCCCAGGTTCATGAAGAGGTATACGATGAGGTAGAGTATCACGGCGGCGGAGCCGTCCGTGTCCAGCACGATAACGCCCATGAGCATGTAGCCGGCGTGGGCGATGGAGGAGTAAGCCAGCAATCGCTTGACGTTCAGCTGATGAAGGGCGGTGAAGTTGCCGAGGGTCATGGTCACCGCCGAGATGATACCCAGCAGCGTCACCAGGGGCCACTTGGCCTCATGGGCGCCGGTGGCGGGGAAGATGTCGGCCAGAAAGCGGAGGATCAGGGCGAATCCGGCGGCCTTGGGCGCCACGGACAGAAATCCGGTGAAAGGCGTGGGCGCGCCCTGGTACACGTCGGGACACCACTGGTGGAAGGGCACGGCGGCGATCTTGAAGCAGAAGCCGGCAAAGACGAACACGCCGGCCACCACCACGGCCAGCTCCCCCACCTGGCCGGCGCCGGCCACCGTTGATGCGCCCGTGAGTGCCTTGGAAATGCCGCTGAAGGAGGTCGTGCCAGTCAGGCCATACAGCAGCGACATGCCGAAGACCATGACGCCTGAGGCCACCCCGCCGTAGATGACATACTTCAGCGCCGCCTCATGCGATAAGCGGTCGGCGCGACGGAAACCGGTCAGAATATAGGAGGAAAGGCTGACCAGCTCCATGGCCAGGTAGGCCATCAGCAGATCTTTGGCGGCGGACATGAGAAACAGGCCGGTGCAGAGCGCCAGTATAATGGCCGTGAATTCGGCCATCCGGCGGCCGGCCACCTCCCGGGAATTGTTGGCCAACACCAGAGTCAGGGCGGTGCTGATGAGGCCGAAAAAGAGGACAAAACGGCTGAAGGCGTCGCTGCGGAACAGGCCGGAAATCTCCGTGGCGCCCGACAGTCCCGCCCCGGCGACGCCGGCCAGAGCCAGAGTCGCCATTCCGATGAAGAGAATGAGACGGGTCTCGCGCCGCTGTCCGGCGCGGGTCAGTCCGGCGACCAGCACCACCAGCATGCCCAAGGCCAGAACCAGAACCGGGTAGAGGGACGGCAGGTTATCCCAAGTCATGAAGGTACTCCTTTAGCCGTGAAACATCTGTAGGATGTTCATGAGTTTGTCGGTGATCAGGCTCATGGCCGGAGCCGGGTAGATGCCCAGCAAAACAATGAGAGCACCCAGGGGGTACAGGGTGAATCGCTCGCGCCAGGTCAGATCCGGCAGGTCCTTGTACTTTTCGTTGAGCTTGCCTAAGAACATGCGCTGGATGGTCCACAAGTAGTACGCCGCGGTAATGATGACGGCCATGGCCGAAATGATGGTCAGGGTGCGGAACACGGGGAAGGCGCCCAGGAAGACGAGCACCTCGGAAATGAAGCCGCACAACCCGGGCAGGCCCAGCGAGGCCATGAAGGCCAGGCCTATGGCCCCGGTATACTCGGGCATCCGGTAGGCCAGGCCGCCGAAGCCTTCGATCTCGCGGTGATGGGCTCGGTCGTAGATGACGCCGGCCAGAAGGAAGAGCATGGGGCTGATCAGTCCGTGGGTCCACATCTGAAACACACCGCCGGTGATCCCTTGTTCGGTGAAGGAGGCGATACCCAGCAGCACGAAGCCCATGTGGCTTACCGACGAGTAGGCGATGAGCTTCTTGAGGTCCTTCTGGGCCAGGCACACGAAGGCGGCATAGACGATGCTGACGCCGCCGATGAGGGCCATGGCCGGGGCAAACCACACGGTGGCCTCGGGCAGGATGCCGAAATTGACGCGCAGGATGCCGTAGCCGCCCATCTTCAGCAGGACGCCGGCCAGGATGACGGAGATGGGCGTGGGCGCCTCGACGTGGGCGTCGGGCAGCCACGTATGGAACGGTACGATGGGCACCTTGATGGCGAAGCCGATGAACAGCGCGATGAACACGATCTTGGAGAAGGCGAAGCCCAGCAGGGCCGGCGCATTGGCGAAATCGTTCTCGGTGATGAGCTTGATCATGTTAAAGGTGTGCGGCACCGGCGTTCCGTCCACCAGGGTGGCGGGATTGGAGTTGAAATAGAGGGCGATGATGGCCAGCAGCATGAGCAGGGAGCCGAACAAGGTGTACAGGAAGAACTTGATGGCGGCATACTCTTTACGGGGGCCGCCCCAGATGCCGATGAGGAAGTACATGGGTAGCAGCATCACTTCCCAGAACACATAAAACAGGAAGAAATCCAGGGCGCAGAATGTGCCCAGCATGCCTGTTTCCAGGAGCAGGAACAGGGCGAAATAGCCGCGCAAGTATTTCTCTATACCGAAGGAGGCGATGCAGGCGATGAAAGAGATGAGTACCGTCAACAGGATCATCAGGATGGACAGCCCGTCCACCCCCAGGTAGTACTCGATGTGGAACGAGCGGATCCAGACGAAGTGATGGGCTAACTGGATGCCGGTGTTGGACGGATCGAAGATCAGGTACAGGTACACGCCCAACAGCAGGGGGATGGCACAGGTGATGGCGGCGACATACCGAATGAGCTGCTTCTTCTCTTTCGGCAGGGCCAGGATCACCGGGATCCCCAGCAGGGGTGTAAATACGATCCAGGACAGAAGTGTTGATTCAGTCATGGCTGCTATTCCCTCAGTCAAATAAGATAAATCGAATCAGAATCAGCACCAGGCCGCCGCCCAGCACTCCGTAGAGATAGGTTTGGATGCGCCCCGTCTGCCAGCCGCGCAACCAGCGGCCGATGGCGCCGCTGGCATGGGCCAGGCCGTTGACGAGACCATCCACCAGGTAGATATCGCTCAGGCCGTGGAGCCAGCTGATGAAACGGGCGAAATAGCCGGTCAGGTTGACTATGCCGTCAATAATATACTTGTCGAACCAGTCGGACACCTTGGCCAGGCCGACGCTGCCGGCGATGGCCGTGGCGTCGTACAGTTCGTCCACATAGTATTTGTGGTAGAGCACCCGGTGGATGGCCGGGAAGCGCTTCAGCATGCGGGCCGGGATCTCCGAACGGTTGTCCCGGTAGAGCATGCGGGCGAACAGGAAGCCCGTGACAGCGACCAGCACCGAGACCAGCATGAGGGTCCACTCGGTGGAATGGGTGAACTCGCCCCACTTCACCAGCGCTTGGCTGCCGTGAAAAACCGGCGCCAGCCAGTGCTCCAGCCAGTTGGGCAGGTGCCACAGGTGCGGCAGTCCCATGACGCCGCCGACGATGGAGAGCACGCCCAGGATGGAGAGGACTACGGTGATGGCTTTGGGGGATTCGTGCAGATGCCGTTCGGTCTCGGCGCCGCCGCGGAAGGTGCCGCTGAAAGTCATATAGTAGGACCGGAACATGTAGAATGCCGTCAGGACGGCGCCCGTGGCGCCGATAGCCCACAGGATCCAGCCCGGTACCAGGGTGTTGGCGTTGGAAAAGGCCTTCCAGAGGATTTCGTCCTTGGAGAAGAAGCCGGACATGAAGGGGAAGCCGGCGATGGCCACGCAGGCCGCCAGGTAGGTCCAGCGGGTGGTGGGCATGTGGCGGCCCAGCCCACCCATATTGCGCATGTCCTGCGGGTCGTCGTCGTGATTGTGCGCCTTGTGGTAGGCGTGGTGCATGGCGTGGATGACGCTGCCCGAGCCCAGGAAGAGACAGGCCTTGAAAAAGGCATGGGTCAGCAGATGAAAAATGCCGGCCCAGTAAGCGCCCACACCCACGCCCAGGAACATGTAGCCCAGCTGGCTGACGGTGGAGTAGGCCAGCACCTTCTTGATGTCGTTCTGGAACAGGCCGATGGTGGCGGCGAACAGGGCGGTCAGGGCGCCCACCAGCGCCACCGCCGTCATGGCCGTGGCCGACATGGCGAAGAGAAAATTGAGGCGGGCCACCATGTACACGCCAGCCGTCACCATGGTGGCGGCATGGATGAGAGCGGAAACGGGCGTCGGGCCGGCCATGGCGTCGGGCAGCCAGACATAGAGGGGGATCTGGGCGCTCTTGGCCGTGGCGCCCCAGAAGAAGCAGAGACAGGCGAAGGTAGCCACGCTCATGCCGAAGATGGTGGCGCCTTCCAGGCTGCCGACGTACTGCTGCACCTCGCGGAAGACAACCGTCAGCTGCCCGGGATTCACCAGTGTGAAGCCGCTGTCGGACCAGCCGCCGCCCAGGGCCCACATCAGGGCGAAGATGCCCACGATGAATCCGAAGTCGCCGATCCGGTTGGTGATGAAGGCTTTCATGCCGGCCTGGGCCTTGTCGATGTCTTGATACCAGAAGGCGATGAGCAGGTAGGAACAGAGTCCGACTCCTTCCCAGCCGATGAACATGAGCAGGAAGTTGTCGCCCAGCACCAGTGTCAGCATGGCGAACATGAAGAGATTCATGAAACTGAAGAACCGCCAGTAACTGGTGTCCTTGTGCATGTAGGCCGTGCTGTAGATATGGATGAGTGTGCCGACTAAAGTGACCATCAGCGCCATTACGGCCGACAGGGTGTCGAACCAGAAGGCCAGCGGCACCGTGAAGGTGTCGATGTGAATCCAGTCGAACAGATGGCAGAGCAGCTGTCGCTCGGCCTCGGGCAGTCCCATGAGGCGGATGAAGTAGCCCAGCGTGATGAAGAAAGAGAGACTGGGCATGAGAATAGCCACCGCGTGGACGGCCTTTTCGCCGAAACGGCGTTGCAGCCGGGTGCCGAAGAAGCCGTTGATGGCCGCTCCCAGCAGCGGTAGAACGGGGATGAGCCAGATCCAGTCTGCGGTTCCGATGTGTTCCATGCTCCTACTCCTTCAGATTCACAGCGGCGGCGGTGTCGATGTTCCTCAGGTGGCGGTAAATGGCCATGACGATGGCCATGGCCACGGCGGCTTCAGCAGCGGCCAGGACAATGACGAACAGGGCGAACACCTGGCCGGAAATGCCGCTCTCCACGTAACGGGCGAAGGCGACCAGGTTGATGTTGGCGGAATTGAGGATTAGTTCCACGCCCATGAGCAGGCCGATGGCGTTACGCCGCGAGACCACGCAAATGATGCCCAGGCTGAACAGGACCGCGGCGACGATCAGGTAATGGGGCAGGCCGATGATCATGATGATTTCTCCTCCGGCGGCAGGGCCTTGATTTCTTTCTTGACCAGCATGACCGCCCCGACCAGCACGGCCAGCAGCAACAGCGAGAGCACCTCGAAGGGGATCAAAAACCGGCTCAGGAGTGCATCGCCGAGATCATTTACCGTCGGATCGAAATCGGTTGAGGGATTGATCGTCCACGGAAACTGCAGGGCGATGAAAACCAACACCGCGCCGATGACAACGCCCAACAGGACAGCCGGAAAGCGCCCGACGGCCGGGTTGGAGGATTCGGCCCGGCCGATTTCACGGGTCATCATGATCGCGAACAGGATGACCACCAGTACGCCACCCACGTAGACCATGATCTGCACAGCGGCAATAAACTGGGCGAACGCCAGGGCATACAGCCCGGCTACACCGGCGAACGTGCCCATGAGGGCGAAGCCCGAGTGCACGATATTGCGTGAAAAGGCCACGACGGCGCCGCAGCCGATGATCAGCAGGGCAAAGATGAAAAAGGCGATGTCGCTTAGGCCGATAGCTGTCAAAAGCGTCATGATGACTGTTCCTCCTCCGGAGCTCCGTCATTTTTCCAGCGCACCCGGCCCCGCACCTGGTCCGGATCGACGGGCGGCGGCTCATCCCACTCCTTGTGGGCCCGGGCGATGGGCTCGTTCTGGGGCAGGCCCGGCGATTCCTCGCCCTTGACGGGTTTGTGGACGGGAATACGCTCCCCCGGCTTGACATAGCGGATGACCAGGTTCACCATGTTGGCCGTGCTGGCCTCGAACTCGGTGCTGTGGCGCACGGCGCCGGTGGGACAGTTTTCTGAACAGAGACCGCACACCATGCACTTGGATATATCCACGTCAAAACGGGTGATGTAGCGCTGGTTCGTCTCGGGGTCCCGGACTACGGCCGTTCGCAGGCAGCCGAGGGGACATGTCTTTTCACACAGGTTGCAACCGATGCAGAGGCCGACGTCCACTTCCAGGATGCCCCGGAACAGGGGCGGGAGCATCTGCTGGACCGGGGTATCGATGCGGTCGGGGTACTGGATGGTGGTGGGCTTTCGAAACAGGTAGGAGAAGGTTACCGCCAGGCCGTGGAAGATGGAGGTGAACGCGTTCCTGATATTGGTGAAATAGTCAAAAACGGTTGATGACACGATAGCTTACTCCAACACTTTGAAATAGAAGGGATCCTGCAGTTCCCGCACGTTGAGGATGGTGCGGCGGACGAACAGGAGCAGCACCAGTCCGCCCAGGCCGGTCAGGGCCAGACGGACGACGAGGTGCACGGTCTCGCCCAGGGGCGACTGTGCGATCAGTACGAAGAGGGCCGAGCCCATCATGCATAGAAAACCGAAAGGCACGAAATATTTCCAGCACATGACCATGAGTTGGTCCACGCGCAGCCGCGGCAGGGTCCAGCGGATCCAGATGACCACGAAGACCAGCACGAGGGTTTTGGCGAAGAAGACCACCACGCTGAGCAGAATCCACAGGGTTTTAGCGGCTCCCTGGACGCCGGCCACCACGCCGGCCAGATCGGCGACGCCGGGGATCTGCCAGCCGCCCAGGAAAAGTGTGGTGATCAGGGCGGACATGACCCACAGGTTGGCCCATTCACCGAAAAAGAAGAAAACAAAACGCATTCCCGAATACTCGGTCAGGTAACCGGCCACCAGCTCGCTTTCAGCCTCGGGCAAGTCAAAGGGCGTCCGGTTGCCCTCGGCCAGGATGGAGGCGAAAAAGATGAAGAACGCCATGAGGGTGAAAGGATTGTTAAAAATGTACCAGTCCCACGGGAAGCCGCCCTGGCCGGCGATGATCGCCTGCAGGTTGAGGGTGCCGGCCAGCACCACGACGCTCAGAATGGCCAGTCCGCTGGGGATTTCATAGGAGACGATCTGGGCGGCACTGCGCACCCCGCCCAACAGGGACCACTTGTTGTTGCTGGACCAGCCGGCCATGAGAATACCGATCACCACCAGGGCGGTGATGGCGGTGACATAGAAGATGCCGATGTTCAGATCGGCGGCGACGATGCCGTAGCCGAAGGGCAGGGCGGCGAAAGCGGCGAACGTGCCGGTAAAGACGAGATACGGGGCGAAGCGGAACAGGGGCTTGTCCACCTCGTTGGGGATGACGTCCTCCTTGAGGAAGCACTTCAAGCCGTCGGCCATCCATTGCAGGAAGCCCTGGGGACCTACCCGGTTGGGGCCGATGCGGGACATCATGCGCCCGGCGACGCGACGTTCCACCCAGGAAGTCACCCCGGCGAACGTGGCCACGAAAGAGAGGACGATGGCGCTCACCACCACCAGCCACAGGGCGATGGCGCCCGTCATTTCCAACGGTTCCAGTTGCCAGCTTTGGGATAACTCGAAGAACAGTTCTTTCATGATGCCTACCTGTCTATTTCCGGTGCTACCACGTCCAGGCTGCCGAAAAAGGCCGTCAGGTCGGCCACCATCAGCCCGGGCACGATTTTGGGGAGGACGGTCATGGCCGTGAAGGAGCCGGTGCGGAAGCGAACCCGCAGCGGTTGCTCGCCGCCGTCGCTCACCAGGTAACAACCCATTTCGCCACGGGAGCTCTCCACGGCGGAATACACCTCGCCTTTGGGGGGCGTGATCTTGCGCGGCACCTTGGCCTTGACATCGCCTTCGGGCAGTCCCAGGAGGGCTTGGCGCACGATCTTGGCGGATTCCAGCATTTCATCGATCCGAACCCAGTAGCGGGCATAACAGTCACCGGTCTGGCCGCGATAGCCCTCGCCGGTCACCACGCGGAACTCGAATTCGGGATAGGCGCTGTAGGGACGATCGCGCCGCAGGTCGTAATCAACGCCCGACGACCGTAAATTGGGGCCGGACAGGCCACAGGAGATGGCGTCGGCGGCGGGGATGACGGCCAGGTCGATCAGCCGCCGCACGAAGATCTCGTTGCCGGTGATGAGGCGGTTGAACTCGGGTATGAATTTTTCGAAACGATCGAGAAATTTCAGGATGTCCTTGTCCAGGCCGGGTTCCAGGTCACGGGGCACGCCGCCGATGCGCATGTAGCTGTAGTTGATGCGAGCGCCGCAGATGCGCTCCATGAAGTCGTTGACGGTTTCACGCTCGCGGATGGCGTGCAGGAAGGGGGTGAAGGCGCCCAGGTCCATGGCCATGGTGCCCACGGCGATCAGATGGCTGATGATGCGGTTCAGCTCGCAGGCAATGACGCGGAGATATTCGGCCCGCCGCGGTACTTCCACGCCCAGCAGCTCTTCCACCGCCATGCAGTATACCTGGTTGCCGAACATGGCCGAAAGGTAGTCCACCCGGTCGGTGTAGGGCAAGAAACCGGGGTAGGGCGTCATTTCACCGAGCTTTTCAATGCTCCGGTGCAGGAAACCCACAATCGGATCAATCTTGGCAATCACTTCACCCTGCAGCAGCAACCGCAGATTGATGACGCCGTGGGTGGAGGGGTGCTGCGGCCCCATGTTGACCATGGTGGTCTCGCCGTGCTGATCTTCCAGGATGAGTTGGGTCATGAGGTGGATCCTTCCTTGGAATCGGATTTGGGCGCCGGGTCCACGGCGCAGGCTTCGTATTCGGGATCCAGCAAGTCATGCGGATCAGGCCGCTCCGCAGAAATGCCGTGATACTCCGAGGGGAAGACGTAATCCTTGCGAAGCGGATGTCCCTCCCAATCATCGGGCATCATGATCCGGCGAAGATCCGGGTGGCCGTCGAAGTGGACGCCGTACAGATCGAACACTTCGCGCTCGAACCAGTCGGCCACGCCGTAGAGATGGCTGATGGTGGGGACGACGGCTTCATCCCGCGGCAGGGAGATCTTCAGGGCACACTCGGTTTTATCCGGTAAAGAACGAAGGGTGTAGGCGATCTGGAGCTCCTCGCCGGTATCGATGCCGGTCAGGCAGGCCAGGTAATCGAAGCCCTCCGTGTGGCGGAGGTGGCCGATTACGGCGGCGATGTGCTCCGCCGGCACGTGGATCCAGGACATCCCCGCCTGGGCCGACTCTACTTCAAGAGGAATGTCGGGCAGCGCACGGGAAAGGGTTTCATGCATCCGCTTGACGTCGCTCATAGCAGTTTCTCCGAACTGGTGGTGCGGCGAACGCTCCACTTGTCCTTCATCATCCGCTTTTGGATGGTGAGCAGGGCATGGTTCAGCGCTTCAGGACGGGGCGCGCAACCAGGCAGGTACACATCCACCGGAATGATCTTGTCCACACCCTTGACCACGGAGTAACTGCGCGCGAAAAGACCGCCGCTGTTGGCACAGGACCCCATGGCCAGGACATATTTCGGTTCGGGCATCTGGTCGTACAAGCGGCGCACGCGGTCGGCCATTTTGTAGGTGACGGAGCCGGCCACCAGGAGCAAGTCCGCCTGGCGGGGCGTGGCGCGGAATACGGCCCCGAAGCGATCCAGATCGGTGCGCGGTCCGCCGGTCTGCATCAACTCGATGCCGCAGCAGGCTGTGGCGAAAAGCAGGTACCAGATGGAATTCTTGCGGGGGGTATTCAAAAGCCAGTCCAGCTTGGTGGGCATGGCGAATCCTTCTCCCCAGTGATACATGTCAGACCTCCTCTTCGGGGGTGGGATCGATGATGTGCTTGAACCATTCGAGATCGCCGCGAACCCAGAGAAAAATCAGGCCGATGACCAGGATGATGACGAACAGCAAAATCTCGATGAAGGCGATGGCGCCAGTGCCGAGTTCGGTCCATTGGCGCAAGGCGACGATAACGGGGAAGGTGACGACCACTTCTACGTCGAAGATGAGAAACACCAGGGCCAGCAGGTAGAAGCGAGGATTGAAGTTGTACCAGGCCTGTCCCAGGGCTTCCTCGCCGCACTCGTAGGTGGTATTGCGCTTGTCCAGGTCCATCCGCTTGGGACGGATCAGGGCGCCGGCCGCCAGCGCCATAAGCACGAAGCCCATCCCCAGAGCGATGAACGTGAAAACCATGTACTCCTCGAACAGCATTGAACCTCCTCGGTGGCCGACTCCAAATAAAAAGAATCTGTATTCTAGGCTAGAGATTAAAAAAATACAATAATTTTACATTTTAAATTTTATTTTTTTGGGGATTCAGAAAAGAGTCGCCAATATGCGTCGCCATAAGGCTGATGGAGAAGCCGGCGTCGGCATCAGGACGAATGGTGCACCCCGCCGCCGGCGAAATAGGGGGCCAGCTCCGCCAGGAAGAAGGCCGGCGGGCGCGTGGCGCGACGGGTTCTCACGTTCATGAAAATATGAACGGTAAAACCTTGTACGAGAATGGCTTCCTCGCCAGACCGGCGCACGGCATATTCGATGCGCAGCCGGGGCGTACGCAGGGCACGCACCGTGGCCTCGATCTCCAGCAGGTCGTCGTAATGGGCCGGCTGACGGAAGATAAGACCGGCCTCGATGACGGGCAGCTGGTAGCCCCGCTCCTCGACCTGGCGATAGGCCAGGCCGCAGTGGCGCAGCAGCTCGGTCCGGCCCACTTCAAAGTACTCGAGGTACTTGCCGTTGTAAACGAACTGCATTTTGTCCGTGTCGGCATAGCGGACGCGCAGTGTGGTGCGATGCGTCAACATATTTCCCTCCGCGGGTGATGGTTCGGCCCATCATAACCGACGCGTCGGGCGGGGTCGACCCCAAAAAGGCCGATGGCGGCGGCCGATCGCTGACGGCAGGGTCAGTGACGTGACTGCGGGGCAGCCGGGTGGCGGGCAGGGGGACGCTTGCAGGACGCTGTCAGCTGTCCACTTCGATGGTATGCAGAATTTTGTGACGATAGTTGCCGGCCAGGCACCAGGCGTCCAGATCGCCGATCCGGGCCGTCCGCCCGACGTGGGAATGACCGCAGAAGGTGTGAGTCACCCGCGGATCGGCGGCGATGAGTTCGCCCAGTCGCCGGCTGCCCATGAAGGCGTTGCCGAAGGTCCACTCAGGATCCGCCTTGCGCAACAGCAATGCCTCAAACGGGATGTGATGGGTGACCACGATGACTTGCCGGACGGTGGCCGGCAGGTCCTCCAGCTGCCCGGCCAGGCGGGCGCAGCAGAATTCGGTGAACTCCTCGTCGGACAGGGGCCAGCGGATGTAGCGGCCGTCCATCCATTCGAAGCCCGAAGGCAGTTTCTTCTCCACATACTGCCGGTGAGTGAAAGGAAAGGACGGATCGCGGAACGAATAATCGTACCAGCCCACATTGCCCACCACGGCCAGGGAGCCGGTGATGTAGGGTTCGCGGTCCAGGAGGTGAACGCCGTACTTGTCGCACAGTGCGGGGATGATCTCGGTGTACGTGGTGTAGGAATCCCCCTTTTCCGTCCAGAGGTCATGATTGCCCGGAACATAGAGGAGCAGACCGGCAAAGCGGCTCAGGGACTCGAAGGCCGGACCCAGGTTTTCCGCGGCAAACGAGACCACGTCGCCCACCAGGATCCAGCGCAAGGACTTCTCCCCGGCCAGGCGTTCCAGAAAATGGTCCAGGGATTCGCCCCACAGATGCAGCAGGTCGAGGTGCAGGTCATTGGTCAGGGTGAATCGGGTGACGGTCACACCGTTCCTTTCGGTGGCCGTGGCGGAGCTTAGGTATCCAAAGCCACCAGATAGCCGTTGTGGCGGCGGATGTTGAACACCTGCCCGTCGTCGAAGAGGAGGTACTGGCCCTTGACGCCCGCCAGGCGGCCGGCCAGCGACCCGGCCCGGTCGAAATTTACGCTTTTCAGCTTCGCCGGGTAGTCCAGGACCGGATAACGGATCTCCAGCACACCGTCGTCGGGGGTCACATAGGCCTGCAGCTCCGCCGGTAGGAGCTCCGCCGCCCGTCCCTTTTCCGCCGCCAGGTTGATCTCCGGGGCCGGTTCCCGGGTCAGCATGCGGCGCCAGTTGGTCTTGTCCGCCAGATGGGCTTTGAGGGCCACTTCGACGCAGCCGGCCAGGTAGCGGTTGGGCGTGCGGGCCAGGACAACGGCCCGGCTGGCGCCCTGGTCGAGCCAGCGGGTGGGGATCTGGCTCTCGCGGGTGACACCCACCTTGAGGTCGCTGGTCACGGCCAAGTATACAAAGTGATCCTTCAGACAATGCTCCCGGGCGTAGTCCATGTCCCGGGCGATGCCTTCATGGGCCCGGCATTTTTCCGGATGCAGCACGCACTCCTCCGTCTGGGGAACGGAAATGAAACACGGGTAGCAGTATCCCTGGCCAAAGGAATTCCTGGTGACCCGCCCGCAATGGATGCAGTTGATCTGATTCAGGTAGGTCAGGCTGATCTCCCGGCCGACCAGGGGGTTCAGGGCCACGTCCACCGCACCCAGTAGCAGGGTGTACGCCGTGACGTGCTCCAGCCGGGTTTTCATCTTCAGCAGGTTGCCTTGGCAGTGCATGGTGGTCCCTCGCCAGGGTTGCCGGATGGGCCGGAGGCGCCTTACGGCGTTGGGCAGTGCGACCGGCCGGAATCACAGCTTAGCATATCCAGGGTGGATAATACCAGCGCGGGGATGGGCGAGGGCCGGCCCAGGCCGCGCCGGATGGCGGGGCCGGTCCTATTCGTAACGGAGTGTCTCCACGGGATTCGTTCGGGCCGCCTTGATCGTCTGGTAGCCGACGGTGGCCATGGCCAGCAGGAAGGCCAGGAGGCCGGAGAGAGCAAATGTCCAGATATCCAGGTGGACCCGGTAGGCGAAGCCTTCCAGCCAACGGCTGAGCAGAAGATACGCCGCCGGCCAGGCGACGAGGTTGGCTGCGATGATCCACCCGCTGAAATCGCGGCCGAGCAGGAAGACCACGCCGGCCGTGGACGAACCGAGTACCCGGCGGATGCCGATCTCCTTGATCCGGACCTCCACGGTGAAGGCGGCCAGCCCCAGCAGGCCCAGGCAGGAGATGAACACAGCCAGCAGGGTCATGATCTGGCTGAAGTGGGCCATGCGCTGCTCGGCGCCGTACAGCTCGTCCAGCTGATCTTCCAGGAATTCGTAATCCAGGGTATAGCCGGGGATGATGGACCGGATGGTCTGCTGGATGGCGGCCAGGGTCTGCGGCTTGTTCTCGGGACGGATCCGGACGTCGATGACATCGATCCCCCAGTTCAGCAGGATAATCATCGGTTCCACATCATGATGCAGTGACCGGAAGTTGAAATCACGGATCACGCCGATGACGGAAAGGGGATTCCCCGCGACTTCGATCTGGCGGCCGACGGGTTGGTCCCAGCCGATGGCCCGCCCGGCGGCCTCGTTGAGAATGGCAGCCGTTCGGGCATCCCCGGGTCGCTTGGGGTCGAAGAACCGTCCTTCGCGCATAGATGCCCGGAAGGTCTCCAGGAACTCGGGTCCGACGCCCATCAGGGCCAGGGTCGGCAACTGGTCGTCGGAAGTCTTCCCCTCCCAGTGCACCTGGTTACCGCTCACGCTGGATTCCAGCTGATCCAGGGACGTGTTGGTGAGGGTGACGTTGAGGACGGCGGGATTGCGCAGCAGGGCCGTGCGGATGGCGGAGTAGTTTTTGTACAGCTCACGGTTCATTTGGACCGAGAACACGCTGTCCGGGTTGTAGCCCAGGTTCCGGGACCGCATGAAAGACAGCTGCCGGTAGATGACGATGCTGCCGATGATGAGGATGATGGACAGGGAAAACTGAAAGACCACCAGGGCCCGGCGCAGGTTACGATATCCACCCGGCTGGGCGATGTCGCCCTTGAGGGTCCGGACCGGTTTTGACGAGGAGAGGATGAAGGCTGGATATAGGCCGGTGATGACGCCCGTCAGATACGTCACGCCGCCGATCATCAGGAAAAACAGGGGCGAAACATCCGGTGCCAGGGTTTTGCCGGCCAGCAGGCTGAAGAATGGCAGGGCCAGCTTGACCAGAAGCAGGGCCACGACCATGGCCAGGCACGCCATGAGCAGGGATTCGCCCATGAACTGGCGGATGAGCTGCCGGCGGCCGGCCCCCAGAATGCGCCGCATGCTGATCTCCCGGAATCGCCGCGACGCCCGGGCGGTGGCCAGGTTGATGTAGTTGATCCAGGCGATGATGAGGGTGAACAGGCCCATGGCCAGGAAGATGTAAATGTAGACGATGAGGCCGCCGCCGTTCAGGTCGCGCAGGTGGATGTCGGGAACGGGCTGCAGCTGCGCGGTGATGGGCTGGCCGGGCGCGATTTTGGCGATGAGCGGCTTCAGCTTTTCCTCCAGTTCCGTCGCCGAGGTGGATTCCGCCAACTCCACGTACACCTTGAAGCTGACATCCCGCCAGTTGTTCAGATCGCGGCCGAACTTGGCCAGCATCTGGATGGGGCAGAGGCAGGTAAAGCGATGGTGTGTGTTGGCCGGCAGGTCCCGGAAGACGCCGGTGACGGTGACCATGGCCCGGCCCTCCAGGAACAACAACCGGCCCAGCGGATTCTCCTCGCCGAAAAACCGCTCGGCTATCCGCTGGGGAATGATGACGGAATTGGGGTCGTCCAGGGCCGTGTCCGGGTCTCCGCGGAAACCGGGCAGGGTGAACATCTCCAGAAAATCGGGATCCACCATGGCGAACCGTTCGCTGAACCGCTTATCGGCCGATACCAGCGACAGAACCGGCGTGAAATAGAGAGTCGAGCGAACCACTTCGGGGAATTCCGTCTTCAGAAGGCCGGCCAGGGGGGCGGGCTGCGGCGCCGACACCCGGCTGTCCCCAGAGGGAGTGTGGTACACGCTGCAGACACGGTACAGGGAGTCAGGCCGGGGGTGATAGCGGTCATAACTGATCTCTTCCTGAATCCAGATCATGATGAGGATGAAGCAGGCCATCCCCACGGCCAGGCCCAGGATGTTGATGAGGGAGTAGATCCGGTAGCGCCATAGATTACGCCAGGCGGTCTTGAGATAGTTCGTCAGCATCATTGCGCTCCAGTAAGTGGAATTGAGAACTCGGCGGGGGATCAGGCCCAACACCTGTTTCCAGTACCAGCGGGTAGCGGCGGACGGCCCCTTCGTGCGGGCCAGTTCGCCATAATATTCCTCGAAATCGCCGAGAGGCGTGTCCCATTTTTTGTCCGTGAGAATTCTGCGCAAGAGCCACTGGGCAAATTGCGGCGGGCGGGGGGGCGTATTCCTGTTCATCGTTGACTCTCCGGTTCGGCTGGGATATCCAGCGTTATGGACCACATGGCCTGCTGCACTTGCTGGACCCGGTGTAACTCGGCCCGCCCGGCCTCGGTGAGGCGGTAGATCCGCTTGTGACGGCCGCCCCGCTCGGGAGTGGCCTCGGACAGAGAGGAGTCGAGGAAGCCCTTCTTGACCAGACGGTCCAAGGGCATGTAGACCGAGCCCAGGGAATACGGGTCGCCCGTGATTTCCTCCAGCCGCTGGCGGATGGGCAGCGAGTAGGCCAGCTGCCCCAGCTGCCAGACGGCCAGCATGATGAGCTCTTCGGTGCGGGTCAGTAAAGGCATGGATCGTCTCCTGTGAACGAAACTCAAAAATTGGAACAAATATTCATACGGCGGCCGGAAAAGATTTGTTCCAAATTTTTAGTTTTGCACCGGTTTTCCTGCCCGGGGCTGGCCCATCCGGCGCTGCGCCGTCCGGCGAGCCGCCCGACAGCAAGGGCACGGAACCGGCATCGCGCGGGCCGCGGAGATATCCGCATCGACCCTGCCCTTCAGCGGCGGCGTGTCGCATGGCACACTTCGGATATCGGTGGCCCGCCCCCCCCTTTCCGTCGGTTGTCTGGACCACAGGCGAGGGGCGGGTCCGCGGGAAGTAACAAATTTTGTCAGTTTGATGCAAAAACGTGACACATATCACACCGCCGGCCGCCTGGACCGATGATTCCCCAACAGGGCACGGGCGTTTATTGCGGGCTGAATCTGTTGAAATTATAGGGGTTTCCGGTCTAATGACGGATGGGGATACCCTGCGGTAGAGGCCATGAAAATAATGTGGCAGATAATTTGCATTTGGATGAGTGAGCGATGAATACGGTGATTCGTCGTTCCTTGGGGGAAGTAATTGCGGTGAAGGCCTGCTCCACACCCCGATCAAGGACACCTGGTTTGGGGGCAGGCCTTCATTTTTTGGATGTCCCGTCTCTTCCGGATATAGGCGTCACCCGTGAGCATTCGGCGTATTACCGGCCCGCGCAGACAACAAATGAGCCCTCCAATCGCACAAATGGTATAATGATCTGTCGCCGGCCGGCCCGGGAGAGATGACGCGGCCGCGCGACTGATGCTTCGTGCCAATGAACCGGTCTCGTCGACAAAGAGTCAAAAGGGGCCAGTCTGTGACGCCCGGCTCTTTTCCTCGTCTACGCCCGGAAGGCGGGCGGTCCATACTGCGGCCTTCTCCGCAAATCGTGGCTCTGAAACGGTAACGGCTCGATCGGGCAGCAGCGTATAGAAGAACAGGTGGTGCTTGTGTTTCCGTCCAGCGCGGATCAGCAGATCGTCATTGCCGGTGAACAGTTTCACCTGCTGCCGGAAAGGGCGGTATACTGGCCGCGGCAGGATGTGGTGATTGTCACGGACCTGCACCTCGGCAAGACGACACCGGCCCGGGGAGCCGCCGCCACTGTTCCGGTCGATACCTCGATCGCTGATCTGGAACGTCTTGACCGGGTGGTGAGGCGAACCTCGGTCCGGCAGCTGCTGATTCTGGGTGATCTGCTGCACGCCCGCTCGGGCGACTGGACGGAAGCAGCGGCGGTATTTGCCCAATGGCGGGCATCCCGGCCGTCACTGGCCATTACCCTTATCCGGGGCAATCATGACCGGCTGACGGGCGATCCGCCGGAAAACTGGCGGATTCGATGCGTGGACGAACCGCTGGCGCAGGCTCCTCTTGCCTTTTGTCATTATCCGCCGGTAGAAAATGCCGGATATGCCATCGCCGGGCATCTTCATCCGGCGGTGGTGTTGGCCGGACCAGGCCGGCAGCGGCTTCGTTTTTCCTGCTTCTGGTTCGGCCGCAAGCAGGCCCTGCTGCCGGCGTTCAACGAGAATGCCAGTGCCTCGGTGATCCGTCTCCAACCAGGTGACCGGGTGTTTGTGATCGACGGTGAGGCCGTCCTGGCCGTTCAGCGTTGAACGGCCGGTTCGTCTGCATGGTCTGCTCCGCTGGGCCGGGGATGCCGGCAGCGGTTCTTTCCGGCAGCCTTCGATGGTGTCGTGGAACCGGATGGTCGACCCGGGATCTTATATCTCCGTCATGGCCTCACGCCCGGGATTTGAGCTTGCTGATGACGAAACCGGTCCGGAGACGATTGAATCCATGCCACATACCCGTCTGCTGATCATTGTCGTGGATCTTATCGGCCTGGGCATCGGTGCGGCGGGCGCAGTGTTCTGCCTCTTCCGCGGCCAGTTCGTTGCGGCGCTGATCCTGGCCGGGATCAGCGCCGGCTTGGTGATACTGATTCGACGTCACCTGCCGTCGATCTACTTCCAGTATCAGTGGTTGCGGCACGAACTGGTGATCCATGACGCCGCCGGCCGTCGCGCCACCTGGCGCATCATCGCCTGTCTCACACCCCGCCGCCGCCTGACCCGTTTCGATGATGGCCGCCTCACCTGCAGCGGGCGGTTCCTCAGCGCCATGTCGTCCAACGGGGATGTCCGCTTGCGCCGTCATGCTCCGGGCAACGTCGCGGTCCGAACCCGCCTGCGGCCGCCCATGCCCAGCGGGCAGGAGGTGGTCAAAGACCTGACGCTGGAGATGGAGGATGCCTACACCGACACGGCCGAACACCATTCCTGGCGACCGCGAAACGAAATGGATTATCTGGAGATCTGGGTCCGTTTCCCTCCCGACCGCCGACCGCGAGAAGTCCGCGGGGTACGGGTGGAGAAGGGGGCGCGCCGTGATCTGTACAACGTTTCGTACCGCGAAAATGACGCGACCGTCGTCCTGCGGGTGAACCGACCAAATAGCGCCGCCGATTACCGTCTGGAATGGCTCTGGTGAGGCGGCCGGCTGTTACTCTTCGGGCGGATTCGTCTCACCGTATGGCCGTCTCAGTGGCAATAGAGGGAAAAAGCACCGCCGGAATTGGCTTGGTTTCTGGTGGAAGGTTTCGTTTACGACGGGTGGGATACTATCCGGCACGAACCAGACGCGGCGAGGGTCTGGTAAGGGAGCATGCCGAATACCCGGCGGTGCAAAATATGAAAGAGCAAATTACCCCTTGATCCAGCGAGGGATCTATTCGGAAATCTGGTACACGACGAAGTATTGCTCCGGCAGGAATTCATACACCTCCACAGGCTTGAATCCGGCGCCGGCCATGTCCTGGTCCACGGATTCCTTGGACATCTGCTGCTCGGGCGGCGGGCCCCAAGGGCGTTCCGCGAAGGGTCTGGGACGGTAGTCGATAACCACCAGGCGGCCACCCGGTGTCAGGGCGTCGCGCAGCTTGCGGGCATAGGCGGTTCGTTCCTTGATGTAGTGCAGCACGTCCACCATCAGGATGGTGTCCACCTCACCCCGGGGCAGCAGGGGATCATCCGGTTCCACCTTCTTGAGCTGCACGTTGGCCAGTCCCTCGGCGCGCAGGCGGAAATCCAGATAATCCAGCATTTCCTGACGGATATCCACCGCCAGAACCCGCCCGGTTGGCCCGACGGCCTTGGCGACGGGCACGGTGAAATAGCCCGAGCCGGCGCCGATGTCGGCCACCCGCTCGCCCGGCTTCAGCGCCAGGGCCTGCATGACCTCTTCCGGTTTCTGAAAATCGCGGCGTTCATCCCGCTCCAGCATGAAGAGGTAGCCGTTGGCCCAGATGGCCCGGGTCAGCTCCTTGAAGATGGTGTCTTGCCGATAGGCGGCAAAAGCCTCATCCCCCATGATGGACCGAACATCCCAGTAACCGGCGCCCTGGAGACGTTTCAATGATTGGAAGCACTTGACCTTGTCACCCCGGCGCGCGTGCAGTCGGGCGATGTCCAGCAGGACGGCGGTGTGCGGCTCCTGGACGAGCCAGTTTATTTCTTCGGCGATGCGGACGGCGTCGTCCAGTCGGTCGTCCTGCACCGCAGCGTTGTATTTTTGGCGCAAGGTTGTCAGGTCTGCCGGTTTGTCCTGTTCCTGGGCCCACAGTACCGTCGGGCTCAATGCGAACAGGGCCGCAGTCACACAGCCGAGCCAAAGCAATCGATAATTTCTTGAAATCAAAACCGTTCTGATCATTTCGTGCTCCGGTCGTAGGATGAATGGCTGGGGCAAGTGACTCGCCTTAGGTACGCAGGTCGACGACCTTTGTTCAGTATCCGGGATGAACGGGCCAGGGGGCGGATGTACGGCGGAGAACACCGACGAATCATCCGCCCGGATCAGGCGTTCTTCCCGCCGGGGTGGCTGCCGGGCGACATGTCGTCGGCGTGCCCGGCGACATGTCGGTCTGCTGCCTTGCGTCGAAACACCAGGTAGACCGGAATCCCAACCAGCACCGTGAGAACGGCGATGCCGGATTCCAGCGGTCGTTCAAAAAAAGCCAGGCCGAGGATGAGGACCCCGGTGACAATATAGAACAGCGGCACGAAGGGGAAGCCGGGCATGGGCGTGAGGGATTCACCGCGGCGCCGCAACTTGAATACGCCCAGCACGGCCAGGATGGGGAAGATGCCCAGGGAAAAGCCCATGTAGGTCAGCAGCTGGTCGAAGGTGCCGAACAGCACCATGACCAGGGCGATGCCCCCCTGCATCAGAATGGACTTGTGGGGGACTCCGTAACAGGGATGAACCTCGCCGGCGAACCGGAAGAAGTAACCGTCCACCGCCATGGAAAAATAGACCCGCGGCCCGAGGATGATGAAGGCGCTTAGGGAGGAGAACAAAGCGAAGGCGATGAGGAGGGAGAGGATGCTCTCGAAAGCCGGTCCGAACAGGTTGCCCACGGCCAGGCCGCCGATGGAGATGACGCCCGCCATCTCCGCCGGCGGGGCGGCATAAAGGTAGAAGATGTTCAGCAGGATGTAAAGGAGCAGCACCACGCTGGTGCCCAGCAGCAGGGAGCGGGGCAGGTTGCGCCGCGGTTCGCGGACTTCCGAGCCGATGTAGGCGGAGGCGTTCCAGCCGCTGTAGGCAAACATGATCCACATGAGGGACAGCCCGATGGTTTTCCAGCCGCTGAAATCGAAGCGGAAGGTCTCGCCTTGGGAAAAATGACGGAAGTCGCCGTTCCCCAGCAGGAAACCGCTGGTAATGAGACCCACGATCAGACCGACCTTGAGCAGAGTGAGCAGGTTCTGCACGGCGGTCCCGAAATCGATGCCGCGCATGTGGATCAGGGTGAAGGCGGCAATGACCAGCATGGCGATGGCCTTCTTGACGAGCACGGTCTCTGTTTCCGGCGCCAGCACACCCCAAAGGAGCAGGGATGGACAGGCCCGGGACAGGTATTCACTGAAACCGATGGCCGAGGCGGCGATGGGCGCGGAGAATCCCACGAAAAACGAGACCCAGCCGCTCAGAAAACCGGCCAGCGGATGAAAGAGCTGCGACAGAAACGCATATTCTCCCCCCGCGCGGGGGATGGCGGCGCCCAGTTCGCCGTAACTCAGGGCGCCGCACAGGGCGATGACGCCGCCCGCCAGCCACAAACCCAGCATCAGCCAGGGATGGCGGAGATCCTGCATCAGCAAACCGGACGTGGTGAAGATCCCGGCGCCGATCATGTTGGCGACGACGATGCTGGTCAGGGAGAAGGGGCCGATTTTACGCTGCAGGCCGTTGGGCGTCGAGTCTGATTTCATGGATGGCGCTACCTTTCGGTGTGAGGCTCTCTGGATCGGCGGATGATTGTGGCGTTCAGCCGCGGCCATCACTGCATTCGAACCAGGCTTTTTACTCAGCCAGAAGCAAAAAGGTTGCCTGAGATTGCAAAATGATAATCCGGGAGCAGATATACCGGCGAGAGTTGATGCCGGCACGGCAGATCATCGCCCGCCGGGGTGGGGGAGGGGATTCCCGGCTTCCGTTGGGCCGCTGGCTGGGTGACGCTGTCGCCGTCTTCGCTGTGGCGATGGAGAAACACTGCTTTCAGTCCTTGGCCCGCGGAATCTCGATACCGAGATAGCAACTCATACGGCTCAGATCATGGGCCACGTACAGCAGATCGCCCACCAGGGTCGGCTGCGCTGCTTTCAACCGCAGCCAGGCGACGTTCAGGCCGCTGAAAAACTGGGCCACGTCGGCCTGCAGCTGGGCCCCGGCGGCCAGATGGACGACTTCCGTGTCCAGGAGCGTGCCGCCGGCGTCATAGGCCGAGATGAAGACGTCCTGGCGGGTGCCGCCGGAGTTGGCGATCCGCAGGTAGTTGTCCCACGTCGCGGGATCGGCCACCAGCGGAAACACCAGATCGCCCCAGGTCCAGGTGTTGCCGCTGGCGCCGTCGAACCGGAACGGGCCGCTTTCGCTGAGAAAAAGTTCGAAGCCCATGATGGGCTCATCCATGGAGAAGATCTTTAGGTAAGCGGCGTCCCGGTGGACGGTGCCGTCCAGCATGTTCCAGATCTCGCGGGTGACCTGCTCGCCCGGGGCTACGGGATCCGGCCAATCCATCTGGCTGAGGATGTCGCCGTCAGCGTCGTACAAGGTCATCTGCAGCTGGGCGTCGGCATCGCCCATATTGGAGACGGTGATACCGGTGTAATAGGTGCCGGGATCGGGTATCTCGTTATAGAAGACCGAGTAACCGTCCTTCTCGGCCGGCTTCTGGGCGACGGGCCGCGGGATGAAGGAGGGCAGCCCGGCCAGGCCGGCGTCCACGTAATTGCCGAACAGTTCGAAGCCCAGCAGCGGCCGGGGCGCTTCCACCTTCACGAAGCGGATGGCCGCCAGATCCGGCACGTCGAACATCCACTCCAGCAGGCGGACATATTTGGCGAAGGGCGGAATGACCACCTGGGTGCGGTCCAGGAGTTCGCCCGTTTCCGAATACGCCCACAGGGTGGCCACCGTCTCCTGGTCCTCGGGATTCACCAGGGTGATTCCCGTGAAATAGCCCAGGGCCTGGCTGGAGATGACATAGGGGTAGACGAGGGTGCGACTTTTGGTTTCGCTGATGGGGATGGTGACCGTGGTCTGGTCGTCGCGGGTGCCGAACGAGGCCACCCCGGCCAGGGGCGCGTCGGCCGCCAGAACGACCCACACGCCGGCGGCGAAGGCCTCTGGGGAGAAGAAGGCGTCCACCGTTTCGTCGAGCACCTCGCCCGGCGCCAGGTCGGCCAGGGCGTACATCTCCACCATGGCGCCCGCCTCGTCGACGGCCGCCAGCAGAAGGGGCGTGGATTCGCTGCCGATGTTGACCACCGTCAGGCGCGACCACCAGCCGTCGTCGTCGGCCACGTGGGCGGCGTAGTATTTGCGCAAGGCATGCTCCTGGCCGACCGGGAGTTCGGGGCAGAATTCGCTGGTGACATCGTTTTTGTTGGCCGAATGATCGAAGGTGATGGAGCGGACGCGCAGGTAGTAGGTGCCGGCGGGATCGAGCCCCGAGAGGGGGACGGAGTCTTCCTGCAGGGAAGCGGTGGTGGCCAGGCGTTCGTAGGGCCCGCCCTGGATGGGGGAACCCCAGATTTCGTATTGGCCGAGATAGCTGGAGAACGGGATGATCTGCCAGCTGAGGACGCCGTCGGCCTTGCTGAAGGTCCAGGTAACGTCCGCCGGGGCGACGGTCTGGCGGGCCTCGAAGTCGCCATAGCGGTCCAGGCCGTTGACGAACTGGCGCAGGGTGTCGTCGTGGGTGTACAGGGCGTTATAATCGATGTTGAAGCCATAAGAGGAAGTGCCCTGCTGCATGGCGGTCAGGCCGGTCAGCTCGGCGGGGAGTTGGCCGGACAAACGGTTGCCTTGCAGCCGCAGGGATTCCAGGGTGGCCAGGCTGCCGACTTCCGGCGGTATGGGTCCGCTGAGGCGGTTCATGGCGAAATCGAGGCTGCGGATTTCGGCCATGTCGCCCAGTTCGGGCGGCAGGCTGCCCGTCAGCTCGTTGTGATCGGCATCCCAGTACCAGAGATTATCGCACTGGCCCATCTCGGGCGGGATGGCGCCGCTGAGCTGGTTGTACTGCAGCGCCAGGATGTACAGATTCGGTAACTGCCCCAGCTGCGATGGGATCTTGCCCGTCAGTTCGTTGTAGGAGAGATAGAGGTACTGGAGCCCCGCCAGGTTGCCCAGTTCCGGGGGAATGGGGCCGCTGAGATTGTTGCCGTCAAGATACAACCGGTAGATGATTGTGAGGCTGAGTTCCGACGGAATGATCCCTGTCAGCTCATTGTTGCTCAGATTGAGCAGATCCAGCGTGGCGATGTTGCCCAGCTGTGTGGGAATGGAGCCGCTCAGGTCGTTGTTGTTGGCCCGCAGGCTGCGCAGGGTGGGCAGATTGCCCAGTTCGGTGGGCAGGGGGCCGCTGAACCGGTTGTTGGAGAGGACCAGGCTGTCCAGCTGGGACAGTTGCCCGAGTTCCGTCGGCAGGGGGCCGCTCAGGTCATTGCTGGAGAGTGTCAGGATTTCCAGCTGGGACAGATTCCCGATTTCCGGGGGGATGGGCCCGGTAAGGTTGTTTTTGTAGAAGGTCAAAACCGTCAGCTCGGTCAGGGCCGTGACCGATACCGGGAAGGGGCCGGTGAGGTTGTTGCCGTCGGGGTAGTTGCTGAGGTCCAGCTCGATAACGTGCGATTCAGACGGATCGCAGACCACGCCGTACCACGTGCACTCCGTGCCCGGCGCACCGAGCCAGTTGTCGCTGTGGACCCAGTCGGCGCCGCCGGTGGTGTTGTAGATGGCGATGAGGGCGTCCCGCTCGCTCTGGGGGATGGCAGCGGTGAGGGATCCCGTGGCCAGCAACAGGCAGCCGGCCAGGCACAAGGCGTTTTTCATGGTTTTCTCCCTTTCGGACTCGTTTTGATTGGGAATCTGGTCCTATTCCTATCATATTTTTCTTTTATCGTAAAGCTTCAGGAGCCTCTGCCTGAAACAGGAATTCCGCAGCGGAAGGCTTCGGTGCAGACTGTCCGTTGGATTGACTGCAGGGGTATAATCGATAGTTATGGGAAAACGTTGCCGTCTGGCTGGAGTATTTTTGTCGGGAAAGGACAGCCCGTGAAGGTGATGATCAATGACCGGGAGCAGACCGTCGCGTGCGACACCACCGTCGTGGACATCCTGCGGGCGCGTCGGCTGGAACCCGGCCAGACCCTGGTGGAGCTGAACGGCCGGATCGTGCAGCCGGAGGATTTCGAAGACGTCCAGCCACAGGACGGCGATGAGTTGAAGGTGCACACCATCGTCTGCGGCGGATGATCCCGCTTACCGCGATTCGATGGGCGCGGGTACGGAAAGGCGAAAGGGTGAATTTTGAATACCGCCCCCGCCGGGATTGCCCCGGCGGGAGCGAGGACTGAAAGCCAGAAAAAGGGTATGGCAAGGGAATGGCCACCACCGGCCTGGCGCCGGTGGGGCCATGTCATTTTGTTCAGATGATGAGCGGTTAATGGACAAACGGTCGTTCCTTGCGGAAATCTTTGGCCACCAACCTGTTCACCGTATGCGGAATGTATCAGTCGAGCACCGCTCCACCGGCGCGAGGCCGGTGGTGGCGATTGAAACAAAGGGCGTTCAGCTGGCTGTCAGTCACGGCTCCGCCGGCGCCAGGCCGGCGGTGGCCGGCGACCGTCGTCCCTGCCTGCCGGGCGCGGAATGAACGAAACAGCGATGGGTGCGGAATCCGTCTTTGATCATGGTGGTGTTGTGAAGAACGTGCCTCTCCCCCCACTCCGGGCAGGGGTGGAAGGAGAGTAGCCGGGGGCGGCGCCGGAGGCGCGGCCCCCGGGAAAGAAGACGTCAGGGGGACGCCGCCCCGGGCAGGGGCGGCCAGATTGGCCCGCCCACCGAAGGGGCGGCCGTGAATGAGCCATCCCGGCCAATATATGCCGCCAATATCAGCCGGCCCTCCTGGCTAGCCGTTTATAATCCACCTGTGACGGCGGCAATGATATTGTATATCAAGCATTTGACAGGCATGAAAGGCCAGCCGTTCCCCCGCCCCTGCCCGGGGCGCGCGAATGTAATCTGGGTCGCGATCCGGGGGCGGCGCCTACGGCACCGGCGGAATCGGGGCCAGATCGGGCACCGCTTCGATGGGCGGCAACGGCAATGGGTCAGGCAGGGCGTTGACGGCATCGATCAACATGGATATCGTCACCAGGACGAAGGCCTGCAGCAGGATGGCCAGCGGCAAGCCCACCATCGGGATGAACGACAGGCCGCCCAGCAGGAGGACCAGGATGCAGTAGGTGATCATCCAGCCGGCGGACAGGCGCGGCCGCTCCAGGTCCAGCCGCTGCAACAGCCGGTTGTAATCCCGGGCAAATCCGGCCAGGACCTGGAAAATCCAATACACATTGAAGAAGGGGATGAACAGGAAGCCCACCGCCTGGCCCGGCGACATGCGGCGCTGATCGGATGGCAGATTGTCCCAGATTTTATAGAACAGGATCGGAACCAGGACGACAGCCACCATGGTCACGAGGAGCATCCCGCCGACGGCGAGAAACGCCACCAGCAGCAGCTCGGACTGATCCTGCCCCACGCGGAGAAACGCCAGTTCGACGATGGCCAGCAGAACGTTCAGGGTGACCAGGATGGACAGCGAGCCGTAAAAGCCCCCGCGCGAAATCCGCCGGGACGGAGTGTAGTCGCGGGTCAGGGCCGCGGAGGGTCGCCGCCGCAGGAGGTGGTGCAGCCAATAGCCGGCCCAGAAAAGCCCGGCGCCGGCCACCCACGGCAGCATCCAGTACAACGCGGAAAGAGCCGGATCCAGCAGATCCTTGAATTCGAATGAGTAATAATCTTCAAACAGTCGGGGAAACCAGTAGATGCACCCATGGAGAATCCCTTGCAGAATCCCGGCGGCAAAGGCGCCCAGAAGCAAGGCGACGCCCGGCCGCCGGCTCAGGCGGTAGAAGAGGATCCAGGCGGAAGTAAGCAGCAGGGCTTCACTGGTGAAATTCAGCACCAGGTGCCAGTCAAAGGACATGGCCATGGAAGGATCATCGCCGGAAAAGAGGGCTGGTCGCACCCACATCCAGAAAACGATGTCATAGATGAAAAAGACGACGGTCATGAGCAGCGGCACGGGCCAGTCCCGCCGCAACACGTGCACCAGCACCATGAACATGACGGCGAAAAGCACATATCGGGACAGGCTGCTGACCAGGGCGGGCGGGCTGGTCACCTGGCTGAGGATTTCCTCGGGTATGTTCTCTGTCACAAGCAAAAAGTAATAATAAAGATAGCTCAACAGTTTGGCGGGGATCACCGCCAGAATAAGGCCGACAGCGGCCAGGAAATTGATTCCCTCGGTCCGGACATCGAACAAGTCCACAAAGCGCTTGGCCATGTCAGTTCCTTTCGGATGAATTCATTCATAGCGTTGTCGAAGCCGTCTTTCCGGCGGCTTCCGGCGAAAGTCATTTCATGGGGTGAATATCGATGAGCGAAGCATAGCACTGCGGCCGATTCAGCGCAAGAGAGTATTTCCTTCGGCGAGGCTGCTGCGTTGTAGCCCCTCGGCCTTCAGACATTGACCTGCAGCCGCTGCGTTCCACACATTTGTGGAAATCCACCGCAATCCGCGTTCGAAAACAAAGCGCGGCTGCCGCCGCGCAGTCCATAAACGTAATCCCTGCAGCTAAGTGCATGCGGCGAGAGTGGATGATCCCCTCCACCGTCATCCTTCGTCGTGTATCCTTTCGTCTTTTTCCGGATCTGCGGGTATTCTTACTCCGCTCCGTGAGCATTTGCGTGCAAACAGAATATTGGAAGCAGGTTTTAGTCATCCGGAGTGTTGACGGTGGCCCCCAACCGCTCCAGATCGCGGTAGAAGGCGGGGTAGGACTTTTCGACGGCCCGGGCGCCGCCGATGGTGACGGGTCCCCCGCCGGCCAGGGCGGCCACGGCGGCGGCCATGGCGATGCGGTGATCGTGCCGCGAGTGGACTGTTCCGCCCGTCAGGGGCCCGCCGCGGACCGTCATGACGTCGCCGTCGATGGCGATGGCGGCGCCCAGCCGGCGGAATTCGTCGTGCAACGCGGCGGCGCGGTCGCTCTCCTTGTGGCGCAGACGATGCACGCCGTGCAGGATGGTCACCCCCGGGCAATGTACGGCCAGGGCCACCAGCGGCGGGAACAGGTCGGGGCAGTCGGTGGCGTCGAAAGAGAAGGCCCGCCGATCCCCCTGCGCCGCGCGGACGGAGGCCGGCGTGACCCGGATGAGGGCCCCGGCGGCGGTGAGTGCCGCCGCGATGGCCCGGTCGGCCTGGACCGATGCGGCGTCCAGCCCCGTGACCGTGACGTCACCGGCCAGGGCGCCGGCCACCAGGGGGAAGGCAGCGCCGCTCCAGTCCCCTTCCACGGCGTACGCCCGGGGCTGGTAACGTTGCCCGCCGGGGATGTCGAAGGTTTCGTACTTCTCATGGCTGACCTGTATCCCGAAATCGCGCAACAGGTTCAGGGTGAGGTCGATGTAGGGGCGGCTGCGCAGCTGGCGCACCCGGAGGATGGAACGACCCCCGGCCAGGGGGAGCGCCATGAGCATCCCGGTGAGGAACTGGGAGGAGAGGCGGCCGTCCACCGCGACGGTGCCGCTGCGGAGCGGCCCCCGGACGCGGACGGGCGGCAAGCCTTCGTTGGTCGTGCAGCGGACGCCCAGGCCGGCCAGGGGGCGCTCCAGCATAGTCACCGGTCGTGAGGCCAGGGAGCCGCGCACCGTCAGTGTGATCTCCCTTTCACTCAGGGCGGCAAGGGGGGCGAACATGCGCAGGCATAGACCCGACTCGCGGCAATCCAGCTCCTGCTCGCGGGGATCCAGGGGACCACGGACGGTCCAGACGGCCTCGTCCTCCATCACCACGGCCCCCAGGCCGCGGAGGATGCCCAATCCGGCCCGCACGTCGTCACAGCAGGAGACGCCCGACAGGGTGGTTCGGCCGTCGGCCAGCAGGCCGGCGGCCAGGGCGCGCAGCAGCACGCTCTTGGAGGCCGGTGCGCCGACAGTCCCGCTGACGGTGGATGGATGGACGGTGCATTCCATGAAGCGGTTACCTCGATACCGGAGATTGTGAAGGCTGGTCCTGCGTTTGTCAATGGCCGGCATGGACAGGGAAGGCCGGCCCGTCGCACAGAGCGCATCTGGGGCAGGCGGACAGGGGCGGCGGCGTCAGTCGGTCACCGGCGCCGCCGCCGTCCGCGGCAGGTGACGGAAACGGGCGGCAAATTCACCCACCCGCCGCAACCGCTCCGCCACGGTGCCCTCCCCCTGGTAAATCCGGCAGATGGCGCTGCCGATGATGAAGCCGTCCAAATAAGAAAATCCTTGCAACTGCTCCGGTTGGGAGATGCCGAAGCCCAGCAGGAGCGGTACGTCGGTGTGCTGCCGCAGCTGCTCCAGCAGCCGGCGGATCTCGGCGTCGGCTTCGCCCCCGCCCGTCACACCCGTGCGTGAGACCACGTAGAGAAAACCGGCGGCCCGTCGAGCGATTTCGGTAATCCGCCGGTGCGGGGCGGTGGGCGTGACCAGGTGGATCAGGTGAATGCCTTCCGCGCGGCAGGCGTCGTCCAGCTCGTCGGCCTCCTCCAGGGGCAGGTCGGGGACGATAAGTCCCTGGATATCGTTTTCCTGCAGCCGGCGGGCAAAATGGTCCACCCCCTGGCGGGCGACGATGTTCATGTAGGTAGTCAGAACCATCGGCCGCGGGAAGCCGTCCCGACGGAGTTCGCCCGCCAGGCGGAAGACGTCGGCCACCCGCACCCCGCCGGCCAGGGCCCGCCGGCAGGCCAGCTGGAACGTGGCGCCGTCGGCCAGGGGGTCGGCGAAGGGGATGCCCAGCTCCAGGATGTCGATGGCATCGGCCAGGGTGTCCACCAGCCGGCGGGTGAAATTCAGATCGGGATCGCCGGCGTACACATGGGCCATGAAGGCCAGCCGGTTTTCCCGGCGGGCGTGTTGGAGTTGTCGGTCGAGGATGTTCATGCGCTTTCCTCCATGGCGGCCAGGTCCTTGTCCCCCCGGCCGGACAAATTGACCAGGACCACCTGGTCGGGTGTGAGGTCCATCTTGAGGACATAGGCCAGGGCGTGGGACGACTCCAGGGCTGGAATGATCCCTTCCGTCCGGGACAACAGGCGGAATGCCTCCCGGGCCTCCTCGTCGGTGACGGAAACGTAGCGGGCCCGCCCCATCGCCAGCAGGTGGGCATGCTGCGGCCCCACGCCGGGGTAATCGAGGCC
>JAFGRT010000218.1 GCA_016935015.1 Acidobacteriota bacterium
CGCCGGTTCGGCCCATCGCCGGCTCGCCCAAACAAAGCGGCGCTCCGCGCCGCAGTCCATACACGCGCTTCCATCGGCCGTTTATACACCGCCGCTTCTCCCCCGCGCCCGGCCCGCGCCGACGTCCGTGGCCGCCGTCTGCCGGACGGCGGATGCTGGTTCAGTTCATGAAAATGTGATGTCGTACTGTCGCGTGATCGACGTTCCCGCTCCGCCTCGCCCCTTCGTTCCCCGCGAACGGCGAGCGACTGGTTTTGCATCCTTTTTTCGTCCATTTCATCTGAACAGGAAAAACCACCGTTGGTGGTTCTAGAACGGGTATATCCATAAACATGATAGAAAAACTCAACAATTGGAGGTTACCCATGACGAAAATGAAATCCGTACTGCTGGCGCTGATGCTGTTGCTGGGGTTGGCCGGGCTGAACGTTTCGGCCCAGGAAATGGAATTTCCGCGGCCAAGCCCCAATGCCGGCCTGTCCCAGGATATCGGTACCACCGTCATGACCATCAAGTATTGCCGCCCCGGTGTCAAGGGCCGGGAGATCTGGGGCGGGCTGGTGGCCTATGGTGAACTGTGGCGCGCCGGGGCCAACGAGGCCACGGTCTTCACGTTCAGCGATCCGGTGATGATCGAGGGAAAGGAATTGCCGGCCGGCTCGTACTCCTTTTTCGCCATTCCCGAACCGGACAAGTGGACCCTCGTCTTCAACAACAACACCGGCCTGTGGGGCACCGGCGGTTACCAGGAGGCCGAGGACGCCCTGCGGATTATGGCCAAGCCGATGAGCGGCGATTTTGTGGAACGGATGCGCTTCGTGGTGAACGACGTCACCGACAATTCGGCCGTGGTGGAGCTGCAGTGGGAGAAGGTCCGCGTGCCGTTCACCGTGACCGTCAACACCACCGGCAAGGTCATGAAGCAGGCCCAGCAGGCCATGGGCCGCTACTGGGTCATGCCCTACCGGGCCGCCAATTACTGTTTCGAGTCGGGCAACAACCTGGAAAAAGGCCTGGAATGGGTCAACCTGTCCATCGCCAACCAGAAGACCTACTGGAACATGCTGCTGAAGGCCCGCCTGCAGGAGAAGATGGGTCAGAAAGACGACGCCGTGGCCACTCTCAGGGAAGCCATCGCCATGGGCAAGAGCGCCGATCAGCCGCCCTACAACCTGGCGGACATGGAAAAGATGCTGGCCGAGTGGACCAGGTAGTCACCCGGACAACAGGTCATCCTAAAGCAAGGCCGTCCCGGGGGCGGCCTTTTTTGTGGCGGGGAAGTGGCGCGGATGTGACGGGCGGTGCGTGGCCGGCGGTTCCGGGGTATAATGGGGGGTGGCGGTAAACCGGCACACTTCACGCTGTGGGGGTGGTGACAGTGAACGTCAGCTTGCGATACGGTACCACCGGCCTGGAGGTGGATCTGCCTGCCGGAGAGGGTTTCCGGGGCGTGATTGAGCCGCTGCCGGTTCCGGCAATCCGTGATCCGGAACAACAGCTGTACCGGCTGCTGGTGGAGCCCACGTTGGGCCCATCCCTGGCTGGAGTCGCCGCCGGCCGGCGCAACGCCGTCATCGTCATCAGTGACATCACCCGGCCGGTCCCCAACCGGCGGCTGCTGCCCCCCGTTCTCGACACCCTCCACGCGGCGGGACTCTCGCCGGAGAGAGTACAAATTCTCATCGCCACCGGCATCCACCGGCCGTGCACGCCGGCGGAGATCGAGCGCCTGGTGGGCGCGGAGATCGCCGGGCGTTACGCCGTCATCAACCACGACTCCCGCAACACGACGGACATGCGGCATGTCATGGATATCCACGGCGACGTGCCGGTATGGGTCAATCGACACTACCTGGCCGCCGACCTGAAGATCCTGACCGGTTTCATCGAACCCCACATGTGGGCCGGTTACTCGGGCGGGCGCAAATCCGTGCTGCCCGGTATCTGCGCCGTGGATACCCTGCAGTACATGCACGGTCCGGCCATGATCGCCCACCCCGGAACGGTGTATGGGCGGCTGGAAGGGAATCCCTTTCACGAGGCTGGCCTGGCGGTCCTGGCGCGCTGCGGGGCCGATTTTTTGATCAACGTCACGCTGGATGCCGCCCATCAGATTACCGGGATCTTCACCGGCCACCCGGTGGAGGCGCACCGGGCGGGGTGTGATTTCCTGGCCCCGCGATGTACCCAGCGGGTAACGGAGCCGCTGGATTTCATCGTCACCACCAATGCCGGCGCGCCCCTGGACTGCAACCTGTATCAGACCGTCAAGGGGATGGCGGCGGCGATCCCGGCGCTGCGGCCCGGCGGCACCATCCTCATCGCCAGCGCCTGCGCCGAGGGACTGGGCAGCGACGACTATTGCCGGGTGCTGGACAAGGTGACCGATCCCGGCCGCTTCCTGGACGAGCTCATGGCCGGCCGCTGGTTCATCCCCGACCAGTGGTGCGCCCAGGAAACCTACCAGATTGTGCGGGAGTATCCTGTCTGGCTCTATACCGATGGCATTTCGGCGGAGACTGTCCGGCGGCTGCATCTGCGGCCGGTGGACTCCATTTCCGAGGCGGTGACGGAATTGCTGGGGATGTATGGCCCGATGGCCCGCTGGGCCGTGGTGCCCGACGGCCCCATGGTTATCCTCGGCCGGGACTAGCGACCGGCCCGCTGCAGCAGGGCATTGACGGGCAGGGACAGGCCGATCACCACCGCACACCCCACCACGTTGTACCACAGGAAGGAAATGTCGGTGAACAGGAAGCAGGCCAGGACCGCCACTTCGGCGACGATGGCGGCGTAGAAGGCCGCCGCGCCGCGGACCCGCTTCAGGTAAAAGGCCACCAGGAAAATACCGAGGATGGTGCCGTAGAAGAGGGAGCCGAGGATGTTGATGGCCTCCACCAGGGTGCCCATGCGGTTGGCGTACTGGGCGAAGAGGATGGCCAGCCCGCCCCAGAAGACGGTGACCACCCTGGAGAGCCGCACCTGCTGCCGGTCCGTGCCGCGGCGCCCTGTCAGTCGGTGGATGATATCAACGACGGTAGTGGAGGCCAGGGCGTTCAGCTCCGACGAAGTGGAGGACATGGAGGCGGAGAAGATAGCGGCGATGACCAGCCCCACCAGGCCGACGGGCAAAAAGTGGATGACGAACGTGAGGAAGATGTAATTGACGTCGTTGGTGTCGGCGCCGGGGTCGGTGTCGCGGATGATGTCGGTGGCCGCCTGTCGATAGCGGGTGATTCGGTCGTTGGCCCGGTGCATCCGCTCTTCGGCGCGCTGCGCCAGGGCGGTGTTGCCCGTCTCCTCGTGCATGAGCATCATTTCGATGGCCACTCGCCGCTCCATGAAGGCGCTCTGGTATTCCTCCTGCAAGGCCGAGTATTCGGGGGCCAGGGGGCCCTGCTGCACTTTCTCCATCACCACCGGGTTGAAGAAGAGGGGCGGGGCCACGAACAGGTAGAACACGAACACCATGGCGCCGATGAGCAGGATGAAGAACTGCATGGGCACTTTCACCATGCCGTTGGCCAGCAGGCCCATACGACTGTGGGTGACGGACTTGCCGGTGAGGTAGCGCTGCACCTGGGACTGGTCGGTGCCGAAATAGGAGAGCGCCAGAAAGAAGCCGCCGATGAGCCCCGACCAGATGTTGTAGCGGTTGGACAGATCGAAGGAGAAGTCGATGGCGTTAAGGCGGCCTAGCCGGCCGGCCACGGTGAAGGCATCGGTGAAGGAGACCGTGTCGGGGAGCAGGTAGAGGATGACCAGGAATGCCCCGACCATCCCGCCGGTGATGACCAGCATCTGCTGGAACTGCGTCCAGCTGACGGCCCGCGTGCCGCCGCTGGTGGTATAGATGATGACCAGGATGCCGATAACCAGGTTGGTGATGTAGATGTTCCAGCCGAACAGCACCGACAGCACCAGGGACGGGGCGAAGATGGTGAAGCCGCAGGCCAGGCCGCGCTGGATGAGGAACAGGAAGGCGGCCAGGGCGCGGGTCTTGAGATCGAAGCGGCTCTCCAGGTATTCGTAGGCGGTGAACACCTTCAGGCGATGGTAGATGGGGACGGCCGTGGCCGACAGGATGACCATGGCCAGGGGGAGACCCAGGTAGAACTGCACGAAGCGCATGCCGTCAGCATAGGCCTGGCCCGGCGTGGACAGGAAGGTGATGGCGCTGGCCTGGGTGGCCATGATGGACAGGGTGATGGTGGTCCAGCGCATCTCGCGGCCGGCCAGCAGGTAGCCCTGCATGTCGTGGCTGCCGCGGCCCTTCCATACGCCGTACACGACGATGGCGACCAGAGTGGTGGTGAGGACGATCCAGTCGATGATGCTCATGCGAACGCCCGCGTGAAGATGTAGAAGAGCACGATGCACAGGGCCAGCTCGCCCAGTACCAGGGCGTACAGGCGGGGCCAGGTCTTCAGAAAGGGCGGCGGACCTTCCGCCGGCTCCTCGCCGACGGGCGGCCGGGGATCACTTTTCATGACGCCCTCCGGACAGCAGGTTCAAGAACAGGCGGCACGCCCCCGGCACGCCGGCCGGCAGCTGGCGAAAAAAGGCCAGACCGGTGTAAATGAATGTGCCCTTGCCGTAACGGGCAAAGAGCAGCGCGCCGCGGACCGGCTCTTCGTCCGGGTCGGCCATGGCCAGCAGCGGTTCATAGCGCTCGTCCCACTGGTCGGCGAAATAGAGACCCCGCTCCTGGACCCAGCCGGCGAAATCGCCCGCCTCGATCCGGTTGGGTGTGTTCAGCAGCGGGTGATCCGGCAGCAGCAGGGTGACGGGAGCCGTTTCCACGGTGACGCGATCCCCGCTGATCCGGATGGGATAGGGCCCGATGGTTTCGGTCACCAGTCCGCGGCTGACGTTGTACTGGACCACCAGGTTGCCACCGTGATGGACGAATTCCAGCAGGCGCGGGTGCAGCCGTGGCAAGTCGGGGCGCGTGTTGAAGGCCCGCACCCCGGTGATCAGGGTGTCGTATACGTGCAGGTCCGCGCTCTCCAGCTGTTCCGGCGGCAGCAGGTCTACGCTGAGCCCCAGCCGGTTCAGGAAGAGCGGGATGTCGTCGCCGGCTCCCATGATGTAACCGATGCGGATGGCCGGGCGGTGGAGGTCGAGGCGGACCAGGCGGATTTCTGCAGGCGGGAACAGGGTCTGCAGCGGAATATGATCGTATTCGATGCGGACCAGGCCCGTTGTCTGCGTCTTACCGTTATCGCCGTCCAGAATGGTCAGCACACCGCCGCCGGCACCGCTCAGGGGCTGCAGGTCGACACGAATTTCCTGTTCGGCAAAACGATCTTCCAGGGACAGGGATATAACGGCGGGGGACACCTTCCAGCCGGCTGGGACCTGCAGGCGAATCCGGCTGTTCAGTTTTTGCCGGCCGCTGATGACGGTCAGAGTGACCGTCTGAGGCTCTTCGTCGGGGAACAGAATGATCCGGTCACTCAAACGCACCATCACCGGCGGTACGATGGTTACCGGCCGATATTTTTCTCCGTCCACCGGATCCCGCCAGCGGTACAGAAGCGGCAGGGGGAAGGGGATGGCGACATCTCCCGCGGTGAGGGTCACTTCCAGCTGGAGGGGCGCGTCGCCGCCCGGCAGTCCGGCCCGGGGCCAGCCGGGGAAGGCATAGGTCCCATCCGTGGGCGGTGTCGGCAGCCAGAACGGCTGGGATACAGGTGCGTCGTCGGGAAGAGACAGATTCACGCTGAGGCTAACGACCTGATTGGCCGCCAGGGGTGTCGCGGGGATTTCACCCAGCGGCGCTCCCGCCCGGCGGATGCCCGCCAGCTGCAGCGGGAAGGAGCTGCGATTGATGATGTTGACGGTCACGGCCAGCGTTTCCCCGGCCGCTACGGCATGGTCGGCGGCGATGGCTTCCAGCCAGAGGCCGGCACAGCCGCGGATCACTTCCCGCAACTCGTCCCGCTTGACCCGCCGCCAATGGCTGTCGGGCAGCCGTGACAACTCCTGCCAGGCGTCGAGCAGAAGGGGCAGGGAGTCGGCCGGTCGGCGGGGGTTGTACTGCTCCAGGGCCCGGGCCAGCAAGTCGTGCAGGCGGTCGGCGCCGGACACCCGGCCCCAGGTTGTATCGATTCCGTCGAAGAGGTCGTCGCGGGCCGGTTCGCCGTTCAGCTGCTGAAAGTATTCCCTGTATTCGCCGCGACGGGCCATGGAGCCGAAACCCTGGCTCTTATGCATGGTCCGGCTGCGGGCGGCCAATTCCGCGTAGGACTCTCCCAGCAGTGGGTTGTACTCGCCCGGGTCCACGGACAGCAGCTGCGAGAGATCCACCTCTTCCGCTGTCCAGTTGGGGCGCCAGTCGTTCCAGAACAGGCGGCGGGGCTGCCATGTCGACACGTACTCGAGCTGTTCGGGGAAACAATCCGGATCGCCGGCGGCCTGGAAC
>JAFGRT010000219.1 GCA_016935015.1 Acidobacteriota bacterium
CCGCCGCCTGTGATGCCACCGGCCGTCTCATGGGCATGATGCCCCATCCGGAGCGACATTTTTTTTTCACTCAAGGCGATGACTGGACTCTGCGCCGGGAAAAGGCCCGTCGTCAGGGCAAAGCGACTCCCGAGGCGGGAGAGGGCCGGATCATCTTCTCTAACGCTGTCCGTTATTTCCAGTGAAGTGATGGCGCACCGCGGGGAAATCCGCGCGCCGGAATTCGTTCCACCTTAAATAAAATAATCGAAATCCTGCTCCCGGTAGGACCAGCGGCCCAGTCGAAAAATCTGGGCCGGCTGGTATTCGGGGTCGACCCGAATATAGTTGCGCGCACCGGTCCAGAAAAAGTAGCGACCGCTGATGAGTTCGTGCATTTGGTACGTCTCGTCCGGTTTGAGGCCGAGCTCGGCCAGCGGCAACTCCACGGTGGCTTCGTGCGCCTCGAAGGGATCGAGGTTGACAGCCATCAGGATGATGTTTTTCAGATCGGCGGTATGCTTGCCGTAAAACAGGAGATTGTCGTTGTCGGCCGTGTAGAATCGGAGATTGCGGTATTGTTGCAGGGCCGGTTGCTCGCGGCGGATCTGGTTGAGACGACGGATGAAATCCTTGATGTTACCAGGGCGGTTCCAGTCCCACACCTTGTGCTCGTATTTCTCCGAATGGAGATATTCCTCCGTACCCGGTACCGGCGTGCCTTCACACAACTCGAAGCCGTTATACATCCCCCAGACGGAACTGAGCGTCGCGGCCAGTGCCGCCCGCATCTTGAACGCCTGGCGCGGCGCGTTTTGCAGGACCTTGGGTAGGATATCGGGAGTATTGGTGAACAGGTTCCCGCGCATGTATTCGGCCACGTCCGTCTGCGTCAATTCGGTAAAATAATCAGTGATCTCCTGCTTGAAATTTCGCCAGGTGAAATAGGTGTAGCTCTGGCTGAATCCTGCCTTGGCCAGTGCCTTCATCATCTTGGGCCGGGTAAAGGCTTCGGAAAGAAAGAGCACATCCGGATCGGTGGCCTGAATGCGGCGGAGCAGCCACTCCCAAAAAAACACGGGTTTGGTATGGGGATTGTCGACGCGGAAAATCCGCACGCCCTGGTCCATCCAGAAGCGAATCACCCGCTCGATCTCCTGCCACAGCCCGGTTCGATCCGTAGTATTGAAATCCAATGGATAGATGTCCTCGTACTTTTTGGGGGGGTTTTCCGCGAATTTGACGGAGCCGTCGGGTCGTTTGCAGAACCATTCGGGGTGTTCAGTGACCCAGGGGTGATCCGGAGACGTCTGGAGGGCCAGATCCAACGCCACTTCCATGCCCTGCGCCCGGCACGCCCGCTCGAAGCGATGAAAATCCTCCAGGGTGCCCAGTCCGGGTTCGATGGCGGTGTGGCCGCCCTGTTCGTTGCCGATGGCATAGGGACAGCCGGGGCTGCCCGGCGGGCAGATGAGACTGTTGTTGGGTCCCTTGCGGTTGGTGCGACCGATGGGATGAATGGGGGCCAGATACACTACATCGAAGCCCAGATCCTGAATCTCGGGCAGCCGCTTCTCCATGTCGGCGAACGTGGCACTGCGGCCCTCCCTTGTGCCTTGGGAACGCGGCCACATTTCGTACCAGGCGCCGAACTCGGCCTGAGGCCGATCCACGACAACTTCCAGGATTCGCTGGTATTGCCCGCAAGCGGTCCGATCCGGGTATTTGGCTAGCAGAGCTCGCAACTCGGGGCCGAGTATCACCTCTTCGACAACATCCCCGGCCCAGGTTCGCATCCGGGCGGCGGTTCCCAGCTGGTGCAAAATGTCTTTCAGCTCGGTCACCAGTTTCTCCACCGGTGACCGGTCTTGGGCCTTGACCACGATGTCGTCCACCAGTTCCACCGCGTGGTCGAGACGTTCGTCCGGATTGGGTCGCCCTTCGAAGGTTCGCCGGATCTCGGCCCAGCGACGACGATCCGTCTCCGAAGCATCGCACAGCAAGTGGTCAATCAGCTGACGGCCTTCCAGCAGGTCGCTGCTCAGATCCATGCCGGCGGCGTGTTTCTTGGCCAGGTCCTGGGCCCAAGACAGGAACTTGTCACGCCAGCCGAAGATGGTGTATTCATACACCGTGTTGGCTTCCAGGGGGAAGGACCCGGCCCAGCGGTCATTCTCCAGCGGCTGCAGCGGGGATTCCTGCCAGGAGTCTTCCCCGTGGCGACGATACCGGACCACCGCCCGCACGATGTCGTGGCCGTGCGTCAGGATGTCGGCCTCCACCGCCAGAATGTCGCCGACAATCCGTTTCACGGGAAAGCGCCCGCCGTCGATCTCCGGCGTGACGTTCAGTATGACCACCGTGTCAATTGCTGGAATCATCTCTTCACCTCGTGTCGCCCTGATTATCCTGACCCGGTCCCGCTGCCGGAGAAAACCGGGCACCGGGCCGGCCGCCAACGGAATGGGAAATCGTATCTTACCGATTCCCAGGTTATAAATTCAACTGCTTTCTCCAGAGTCGTGCCGCCGGAAGGCCGGGCGAACATTATTTCGCCTGCCACCCTGAAAATACGGCCTCCCGGCCACAGCCCGCTGCATCCAACAAACAACGACAAAATACATTCTCATCGACCAAGGGTTATGCTAAACTGAAGTATCATTCCACCGACGCATGAACCATAGGGAGGCGCTATGAGCAGAAAGTTTTATCCTGTGTTGTGCATTATCCTGGTCTGCCTGGGGCTGGTACATTCGTTGGCTGTGGACCCCAACCGGGAACGCATGACCCTTCTGGTCAAACCGGCGGTCGTGTTCGTTTATTCCGACATCCAGGTCGGGGTGACTTTGCACACCACGGACGGCCCCATTGAATTCGATCCGGTCCCCATGAACAGCATGGGGTCGGGTTTCATCGTCAATTCGGACGGGTACATCGTTACCAACGGGCATGTGGTGGAGCGCTACCACAGCAAGGATAACAACAAGCTGAAACAGGAAGCCGTCGTCTTCATCCTGGAGCAGTATATTTTCCCTGAATTTGCCCGTAAAAATGGGCGACCGCCCACTCAGGAGGAAATGGTTCAAATCTACCAGAACCTGCTCCCTAACTTTTCTTTCAAGATCGCCAAACAGCTCTTTGTTTTTCTGTCCAACTGGGAAAAATACCCCGCTGAGATCAAGCAGTTCAGCCCGCCCATCACGTTCATGTCGGGGAAAACGGAAGGCATCGTCAGCTACGAGGAGGAGGAGGCCGGTAAGGATATCGCCATTCTCAAAATCGAGAAAGGCGATCTACCCACGGTGACGCTGGGTGATTCGGATGACGTCCGGCTCCAGGAACCGGCGTTTCCGGCCGGCTATCCCGGGGTAGTGACCGAGCACAATTATCTCAGCTCGTCCACGATGCTGGAATCATCCTTTACCTCCGGACATGTGTCCAGTCTGAAAGTGGATGTCAAGGGCACGCCCGTCATCCAGTTCGACGCGTCGGTCACCTGGGGCAACTCCGGCGGTCCGGTGTTCAATGATCGGGGCGAGGTCATCGGTATTGCCACGTTCATCAGTCTCAAGTCCTCCGGCCAGGGAGCCATGCCCATCCAGGGTTTCAATTTTGCCGTGCCCATCAACACCGCCAAGGAATTCATCCGTTCAGCCGGCGTCGTGCCCAACAGCGGACATTTCAACAATTTGTGGCGGGATGCCCTGGATTTGTATTTTGACGAGGATTACGAAGCGCTGGTCACCAAGTGCGACGAGATTCTGCGGTTGTATCCCAATCAGCCGGATGTCCGGCGCATCCAGGTCAAGGCGCAGAAGGAGCTGCTGACCAATCCGCCCTCCGTCCTCAAAAAAATCGGTCGTTACTGGTGGATCCTGCTGATTGCCGCTATCGTCGTCCTGGGTCTGATCCTCGCCGTTGTCATGGTAGGCAAGGCCGGCCGCGGCAAGGCGGCCCCGCCGCAACGGGCGGCCGGGGGTGATCTCAAGGCGACAACGGTGGATGTCCATGCTTCCCGACAGCGGGTGGGAAGCTTCGGTCGTCTGGTTTGTGAAAAGGGACCGATACAGGGCAAGACCTGGGAAGTGCCCCAGACCGGCCTGAGTATCGGCCGGGATCCATCACAAAACAATGTGGTAGTGCCCGATGATCATGTGTCCAAAGTGCATGCGATTGTGACGCCGACGTCCCAGGGATTGATGATCGAGGACAAAAATTCCACCAACGGCACGTTTATCAACGAGGTCGGTGCCCAGAGTATCCGCCAGCAGGTTGTCAAGAGTGGGGATCGAATTATCCTGGGTAGCAAACAGGCGGCTATTTTCCGCATCGAATAATATTCGGTTGAAGAAGGGATGTGACTCCCATGACCAAATATTGCCCCAATGGTCATCCCATGGAAGACTGGATGACGGAGTGCCCGTTCTGTACCCGGGCCGGCGAGGGCGTGCGCAAGGTACTGGGCGATCAGACCGAAGCGGAAACCGCGGCCAAAACGGAGGCGGAGGCGATGGCGGGGCTGAAGGCGACGGTAGTGGACGGGTACACGGAATTCTACGAAACGCCCCTGAAAGCGACGGTAGTGGACGGCGTCGCTGTCAAGGCGACAAAGGTGATGGGCGCGGATGTTCCCGCGGGTCGAAAGCCCCGCCAGCAATTGCCCCTCATGGGCTGGCTGGTCATCATGAACGGTGACAGGAAGTGGCAGGATTTTCGCATCGACACCGAGCGGCTGACCATCGGTCAGGGAGAGGAATGCGAAATCCGGATTCCGGACGATGCCGTCTCCACCCGTCACGCCAGTCTGCGCCGTGCCCCCGAGGGCCTTTTGCTGACGGATTTGGATTCCACGAACGGTACGTTCATCAACAACGATCCGGACAGGATTTCCCGGGTAGTGCTCAAGGATGAGGACCTGATCCGGGTGGGCACAACCTATTTAAAATTCCGCCGACTGTAATGGGAGTCGACCATGATCGGACAAGTGATCGGTCAGTATCGCATCTTGGAGAAAATCGGCCAGGGCGGCATGGGTGAGGTCTACAAGGCCGTCGATGTCAACCTGGATCGGGTCGTGGCCATCAAGATGCTGTCCAAGGATCTTACCCAAGATGAGACCCTGATCCAACGTTTCCGCTCCGAGGCCAAGACTCAGGCACAGCTGAATCACCCCAATATCTGTACCCTCTACAGCCTCCTCAAACACCAGGACAACCTTTTTATGGTCATGGAGTTCGTGGAAGGGCAAACCTTCGAGCAGCTGATCAAATCGCGCGGGCCACTCCCCTTTCAGGAGATCGTTCCGCTCTTTCAGCAGGCGCTGTTCGGGCTGAGTCGGGCCCATCGCATGGGCATCATCCACCGCGATATCAAGCCGGCCAATGTCATCGTCAACCGGGAAGGTGTGGTCAAAGTGATGGATTTCGGCATCGCCCGCGTGGTGGGTGAGTCACGGCTGACCCGCACCGGACTGGCGGTGGGTACCTTGTTCTACATGCCGCCGGAACAAATTCAAGGCAAGGAGGTGGACTATCGCGCCGACATTTATGCCCTCGGACTGACCATTTACGAGCTGCTGACGGGCACACTGCCGTTCCGGGCCACCACGGAATTCGAAATCATGCAGGCCCACGTCAAGGAAATTCCAAAGCCCCCCTCCAAGGTTTATCCTTACTTGCCCAAGGTATTCGACAAGGTCGTTCTGCGGGCGCTGGAAAAAGACCCGGCCCGGCGATACCAGACTGTGGAGGAATTCTCCCAGGCACTGGGACAGGCCATGCAGGAAGCCATGCGAGCGGCACCCCAGACAACCCTGGGGCAGACGGTGGCCACGCCCACCGCCGCCCCGCTCGGGCAGACGGTGGCCCAGACGACCATGGCTCCCGTGGTTATGCCGAGCCCGGGCTGGCTGGGATTGACCAAAAAGCAGCTGCTAATGATTGGCGGCAGTGTCTTCGGGGTGATCGCCATCGGTCTGATCATTATCCTGGGACTGGTTCTTTTCAGCGGCAAGAAAGACCTCCCATCCTCCGGTTCGACCCTTGCTGACGCCAGCTCCGTTACGAGTACGACCACCAGCGGCACGCCGTCGACGCCGGCACCGCGGGATGTCGTTGGACCGTCCAAATCCAAGGTGGATCTTGGCGGGAAAAATATCCCCGGGCTGGAAACCAAGAAGTCGGAACCTGAACCGCCATCATCCACCCGCACCCAACCGAAGGAATCCCGACCCAGTTCCAAGCCGGCCGGCGAGAAGCAGGTCGAGACTCCGTCCCCGCCGAAAAAGGAAGAGTCTGACCCCTGGGCGGAGGAACAAGGCAAGAGCGCCGATCCCGGCGGCGCCATTGTACTGCCGGGTGGCGGCGGCAGTCCGAGCGATCCGGCGACGGAACAGGTGCGGGAACTGGAGCGCCGGGCCCAGGCGGCCTTCAATCAGGGGAATTACGCGTTTCCGCAGAACGACTGCGCCTTCTACTACGTGGCGGAAATCCTGAAGCGGGATCCGGGGAATGCGACGGCCGCCAACCTGTTCCAACAGATGGTACCCCTGCTGGAATCGCAAATGAATACGCTGGTCAGCCGGGGCGATTATGCCGGGGCACGAAATCTGGTGGGCGCGGTGCTGACCTACTTTCCCAATGACCCTGACTTGCGTGAGGCTTACAATTCCTTGCAGGGGATGGAGGAACAGGCCGCTCAAACCGAGGAGGCCGAGACTTTCCTGGTGAGCCATGATCACACGGGCAGTTTCATGGGCTTCTGCGTGGGATACCTTCACATCTACCCGGACCGGTTGGTCTTCCAGGTCATCCAGACAAACGACGGGCAGCAACATGGTTTCGATGTCAGTCGCGGGCAGATCAAGGAATTTGAAACCAACGTCTGGCCCATTGGCGGGTATTCCTGTTTTCATATTAAACTGCGGGACGGGCGTAATTTCAATTTTGCCTACATCGACCAGAACGGGACCAATATGGATCCGTCCATCGTGGTGGCGGCCTATGAAGACGCCGGAGAATAAAAAAGCGAACAACAAACGCGGGGATCTCCCGATAATTGAGATGAGTTCAAACAAGGAGAAATGACATGACCATTCAGAATGTAAATAATGTCAGCCAGACTTTTTCACTGCAGGACATCTCCAACATTACCCAGCCGAAGCCCAGCGGCTGGAGCAAGTTCAAGAGCGTGCTGGGCGGCATCGCCGGCGCGGCCTCATCATTTATTCCCGGGGCCGGGATTATCAGCGGTCTGCTGGGCGGCGGCGGAGTCGGCGGAACCGGCTCCAACCAGCAGTGGGAGTTGCTGCAGCAACAGTACCAGATCCAGCAGGAGACCCAGATGTTCAATATGATGACCAATGTCTCCAAGACCAAGCACGATGCGGCCATGTCGGCCATTCGGAACATGAAGGCGTAAACACGGCGAACCCTATTTTCGTATAGATGGCTCATGAAGATTGATCCGAAGCACCATTCATTTCAAGTGCCCCCGGACCAGCCGCGAATCGACTCGGCGCCGGAAACCGACCGTTCCGCTCAAACCGCCGCTTTCTCGGAAAAGGTTCAAACCGGTACCGAAGGCGGGATGCAGGTGGAAGTCGATCCGCTGCAGTCCCGGTTGACCGAGATGATCCGGAACAAGAATCTGGATGATCCCAAGGAGAAGCTGGAAGTGAGCTTGCTGGTCATGCGCGAAACATTGCTGTCGGTATTCGGCGAGTCTTTTTTGCAGGGACTGGACATGGAAACCATGCTGGACACGTTTCGCGAGTTTGTGGAAAGCGATCCCTCGTTGCAGGAAATGTTCGACCACTTGCTCCATTCACTGGCCAATACATCCGAGTGAACAGCCGGCGCCGTCAGGGTAATGAAATGAAGACGTATTTCTTCCGAACGGATGGGGTTACCGGTCTTCCCTCCGCATCCTTCCAATCCTGACCAATCCAATCATTTTATCCGTCCGCCGGTCTGAACGTTGACCGGCCGATGTTGTTTTTCCATCTTCCGGCGGTGGAGGAACTGTCGTCGTCAAGGAACAGGTACTTCTATCTTTCCTTCGAGATAGGTGACCGCCCGGCCACCGATTTTCACCCGGTCACCCGACAGCCGGCAGAACAGCTCTCCGCCGCGGGGCGACAGCTGACGGGCGTACAGTTCGGTCTTCCCCAACCGCTCCGCCCAGAAGGGGGCCAGGGTGCAGTGGGCCGATCCAGTGACGGGATCTTCGGGAATCCCTTCCCGGGGAGCGAAAAAGCGGGAAACGAAATCAGACTCGCGTCCGGGTGCGGTGACGATGATGCCCGTCACATCCACGCGGGACAGGGCCCCATAATCCGGTACCAGGGTTGCGATCTGGTCTTCATGGTCGTACAGGGCGAGATAATCCCGGGACAGGAACACCTGGCGTGGTTTCGGCGCCAGACCCGCCAGCAGGGAGGCCGGCGGTTTCGTCGCCACGGGCGCCCAGGCCGGAAAGTCCAACACCAGCCGGTCACCGCTGCGCTCGACATGAACCCGGCCCCGCTGCCGGGTGCGGAAGGGGATAAGGTCCCGGTCGAAACCGAGATGCCGGAACAGAACATGGGCGGTGGCCAGGGTGGCGTGGCCACAGAGATCCACTTCGCTGACCGGCGTGAACCAGCGCAGTTCAAACTCTTGATCCGCCGGCACAAAAAAAGCGGTTTCCGACAGGTTGTTCTCGGCGGCGATCTGCCGCAGGATTTCATCGGGCAGCCACTCGTCCAGCGGACAAACCGCGGCCGGGTTCCCTGCGAAAAGCCGATCGGTGAATGCATCCACTTGGAACATGGTGATTCTCATGGTATCTCCCCTGGGATCATCACTGCTGACGCGATCATGAATATCTTACCACGGGAGCCCCGGTTTGACCAATGCCACCCTGGCGGCGGCGTGCTCTGTGATTCGGGAAAATTCCCCGCCGGGCATATTGAATTTGCGTCTGTGATGCAGTATAGTAATCCATTTCCGATCCATAGGAACGATTTTCAACCATGGGAGGTTGATTTGCGTAACCAAAAGCTATTATTGTTAGGTGACGAAGCCATCGCCCAGGGAGCGCTGGACGCCGGCTTGTCGGGCATTTACGCCTATCCGGGTACGCCGTCGACGGAGATCACCGAATATGTCCAGCGTTCGGCCGAATCGGCGGCGCGCTACATTCACTGCCGCTGGTCGGCCAACGAGAAAACGGCGGTGGAGGCGGCCCTTGGCATGTCGTACGGTGGCAAGCGCGCCATGGCCTGCATGAAGCATGTGGGCCTGAACGTGGCGGCGGATCCGTTCATCAACTCTGGCATTACCGGCGCCAATGGCGGACTCCTCATCACCGTCGCCGATGATCCATCCATGCATTCATCCCAGGACGAACAGGATTCGCGTTTTTACGGCAAGTTTGCGCTGGTACCCATGCTCGAGCCGGCCAACCAGCAGGAGGCCTACGACATGTGCTTCCGCGGGTTCGAGCTTTCGGAAAAATACCGGCTTCCCGTCATGCTGCGCATCACCACTCGCCTGGCCCACAGCCGCGCCGGCGTGGTCCGGCGGGAACCGCTGCCGGAGAACTCCTTGCAGCTGCCGCAGGACATGCGCCAATTCGTGCTGCTGCCGGCCATCTCCCGGCGGCGGTACAAAAAATTGCTGGAAACACAGCACGCCTTGCTGGCGGAGTCCGAAAATTCACTTTTCAACCAGTATGTGGACGGTCCGGACAAGAGCCGCGGCCTCATCGTCTGCGGCATCGCCTACAACTATCTGATGGAAAATTTCTTGGATGGCCCATGTCCCCATCCGGTGCTGAAGATCGGCCAATACCCCGCACCGCGTTCGATGGTGGCGCGCCTGGTGGATGAGGTGGCCGAGGTCCTGGTGATCGAGGAAGGCATGCCCTTCGTGGAGGAATATCTGCGCGGTCTGCTGGATCGGGGTATCCGAGTGAGAGGCCGGATGGACGGCACCTTGCCGCGTGACGGCGAACTGAATCCCAACCTGGTCCGGCTGGCGTTGGGCATGAATGACGAGGCCGGTCCAGCGGTGCCCGAAATCGTGGCCGGCCGGCCGCCGGCGCTGTGCCAGGGATGCGGTCACGCCGATACGTACGATGCCATGAACGCGGCCATCAAGGCGGTCTTTGGCGACGGGCACGTGTTCTCCGATATCGGCTGCTATACCCTGGGTGCTCTTTCGCCTTACCAGGCCATCAACAGCTGCGTGGACATGGGCGCCTCCATCACCATGGCGAAAGGGGCGGCCGACGCCGGATTGTTCCCCGCCATCGCCGTCATCGGTGATTCAACCTTCACCCACAGCGGCATGACCGGTCTGCTGGACGCGGTGGTAGAAAACGCCAACATCGTGGTCTTCATTCTGGACAACTCCACCACGGCCATGACCGGCGGTCAGAAATCACACGCCGAAGGCCGGCTGGCGCAGATTTGCCGAGGTCTGGGCGTGCCTGAGGAACACATTCATGTCATCGTGCCCTTGCGCAAGAACCACGAGGAATTCGTGCGGATCATCAAACAGGAGATCGAGTACAAGGGGGTTTCGGTGATCATCCCCACCCGAGAGTGCATCCAGACTTTTCGCAAGAAAGCCAAGGCGAAGAAAGAGCAATAGGAGGCAACGAACATGAAAATCGATATCATCCTGGCAGGCGTCGGCGGGCAAGGCATTCTCTCCATCGCCACGGTGATCGGGTATGCGGCGGTAGAATCCGGTCTCTTCCTGAAACAGGCCGAAGTGCACGGCATGTCGCAGCGCGGTGGTGATGTGCAGTCCCATCTGCGGATCGCCGACCGGGACATCTATTCCGATCTGATTCCCGCCGGCAACGCCGACATGATCCTGTCGGTGGAGCCCATGGAATCCCTGCGCTACCTGCCATACCTGGCGAAAAACGGCTGGCTGATCAGCAACACCACACCTTTTGTGAATATTCCGGATTATCCCCCCGAAGAACAGGTCCTAGCCGAGATCCGTAAACAAACCCATCATCTCCTGTTGCCGGCCGATGAGATTGCACGGGAAGTGGGCAATCCGCGGGGGATGAACATGGTGATGGCCGGGGCGGCGTCCCGATTCATCGATATCCCCTTTGAAAAGATGGAGGAAGGTATCCGCTTCATCTTCAGAGGCAAGGGTGAGGCCATCGTGGCCAGCAATATTGCCGCCCTGCAGGCCGGCCGTAAATACGCCATCGAAAACTGACCGTTCGTCAAGACATAGGAGCAGCAGGGATCCCGGTTCAACAACCGGGTTTTTTTATGCCCGGCGGCCTTATTGGATATTGACGACCAGGGCCAGGGCAAGCACGGTGTCCGTTTTTTCCAGTGTGTCCGGGATGGGGCGGTTGTTGAATTTTACCTCGTAACTCCCTTTGAGTGAGAGGTAATTGTTCAGGGCGGAGATGATGGCGGTCACCGAATGGACGTAATACTTATCGCTGTTCTCGAAATCGATCATGAAGGTAACCTGTTGGGTGAACTTGCTGGTTTCCGTGATGGCCAGTTCGTAGTGGCCCCCGGCGCGACCACCGGCAAAGCTGTCCTGGGTATCCGTCACATAATTTTCCCGGACATAATCGACACCCCCCTCGGCGTTGAGAAAATGACGGGGACCGATGAGAATCTTGTAGCCAGCCGTAGGCCCGAGATAATAACGGGAATTGAAACCGGCGAATTCATCCTTCAGCCAGCCGCCGCCGATGCTGACATAGAAACGCTCACTGACATTGTAATTCAGCCGGAGATCCGTGAAGTAACTTTCGGCGTTGGTCTCGCCGTCGCTGGTGCCGTAGAGGGCACCGATTTTCCAAGAGGCGTTTATCTTTTCGGAGAATGTATACGTGAACAGGTTCTTAAACGCCAGGGTCAGAACGTCGGTATTACCGGCCGTGTCCACGAAAGAGAATTCCGCCTCGTCGCTCCATTTTCTTTTGTTTTCGTCCTGGGAGAAGCAGCTCCCCGCGAGCACCAGCAGTGCCAGCAGCAAGGCCATCAATCTGTGGATCGTCATCATTCACCTTCCTGTCATTCAGATTCACGAACGAAAAAAAACAACAGCGGCACGCCGCTCCGCCGGCAATGTATTCCGCGTTCCCTTGGGTCGGCCGTTGGCGGTGGATGTCAGCCGGCGTGCCGATAAATATGCACATCATGTTGCGGGAAAGGAATATGGATGCCGGCCGCGTCGAAGCGTTTCTTGACGGTCTCGGTGACATCCATCAGCACGTTGAAATATTCCGAAGCGTTTACCCACGGCCGGACGGCGATATTCACGCAACTCTCGGCCAGTGCCAGTACCCCGATGGTGAAAGGCGGATCTTTCAGCACGCGATCGTCCTGCTCCAGGATTTCGGTGAGGACGGCTTTGGCCCGGTCGATATCGTCGGCGTATGCGATGCCGAAGACCATATCCACACGGCGGGTGCCCTTGCTGGTGTAGTTGATAATGGTGTTGTTCATCAGGTTGGAATTGGGGATGATGACCGTCCGGTTGTCGGGGGTGTTGAGTTGGGTAGTGAACAGTTTGACCTCTTCCACTGTCCCGCTCATCCCTGCGGCTTCGACGTAATCACCCACGACGAACGGCCGGAAGATGATCATCATGAAACCGGCGGCAAAGTTGGACAGGGATCCTTGCAGGGCCAGGCCGATGGCCAGTCCGGCGGCACCGATTACGGCGATGAAGGAAGTGGTTTGGACGCCCAGCTGGTTCAAGGCAGCCAGAACCGCGAAGGTCAGCAGGGCGATGTAGGACAGATTGGCCACAAAAGAGATGATGATCGGGTCCGCCTGGCCGCGCGCCATGACTCGCTCCATTAGTTTCCGGAGCATTTTGGCCAGCCAGCGACCGATGAGCAGAATCACCAGGGCTGCCAGAATTTTCAAGCCGAATTCCGGCAGGATCTCCCAAGCCGTGGCCAGAAGTTTCTCCATCTCCATCGTATTTCTCCTTATCTTCGATTGCGGTCTTCCATTAAACCTGATGCGGATTGGAGCCGCTTCAATGAATTGATTACAATTAGGATAATTATTTTGGATGCAGGTATGATGACCTGGATTCTCTCCGGTCGACGGGATCATGTTTTTTGGCGGGAAGGTGTGCTACAATTTTCCTTCCGCTTGGGCGACAGAAGGCGATTCGCTCGTGCCGGCACGGCGAATCATCGCATCGGCTTCGGGGAGGCGGCAATGAACACGGGCAGAAAAATCCATCAGCCTCAGCGGCAACGGTGGTGCCGGCTGGTGCTGCTGGCGGGACTCTTCCTCGTGGGCAGCAGTCGGGCCACGCCGGCGGAGGGTACGGCGGCGGAGCGCGGCCGTGCCCGGGATTTCGGGATTGTGGTGGGGATTTTATCGCCGGGACCCGCCAACAGCATCACCGATGTCACTGGGGTCAAAGTGGGCCACGTCACTCTTCGCCAGGGCGAGACGGTGCGAACCGGGGTGACGGCGGTGCTGCCGCATGACGGGAATATCTTTCGAGCAAAGGTGCCGGCGGCCATTCATGTGGGCAACGGCTTCGGCAAGCTGGCCGGTTTGTCCCAGGTGAACGAGCTCGGTGAACTGGAAACGCCGGTTGTCCTGACCAACACCCTGGCGGTGGGACGGGCGGTGGAGGGGGTGGTGACATACACCCTTGCCCGCTCCGGCAACGAAGGGGTCCATTCCGTCAACGCGGTGGTGGGTGAGACCAACGACCGCTGGCTGAACGACATCCGGAGTATGCCCGTCACCAAAGAACATGTCGTCCAGGCCATCAGCGCCGCTTCGGCTGGACCGGCGGCCGAAGGCTGTGTCGGCGCCGGTACGGGGACCGTCTGTTTCGGCTTCAAGGGCGGCATCGGGACCGCCTCGCGCCGTCTGCCCGGCACTCGCGGCGGATGGACCGTCGGTGTAATCGTGCAGACCAATTTCGGCGGTGTCTTGCAGGTTAACGGGGCGCCCGTCGGACGGGAATTGGGTGAATATTACATGCAGACGGAACTTTTCAGCCAGGAATCCGGGTCCTGCATGGTGGTGGTGGCTACAGATGCGCCGTTGTTGCATCGCAACCTGCAACGGCTGGCCGCCCGCGCCCTCCAGGGATTAACGCGCACCGGCGGCTTCGGCAGCAACGGCAGCGGCGATTATGTCATCGCATTTTCCACATTTCGGGACAACAGGATTGCCGTGACGGCTACCGGCGTCCAGACCCGGAAAGAGCTGCCCAATCACGAACTTTCGCCTCTGTTTCTGGCGGTGGTGGAAGCCACGGAGGAGGCGGTGCTGAATTCCCTGTTCCGGGCGGAAACCACCCGCGGCGTTTCCGGCCGGACCGTCGAGGCCCTGCCCATTCAAAAAGTGCTGGAAATCTGTCGGCGGTATGGCGTGATCGGCTGGGATCGCCGCCTGCCGCCCGGCGCCGGCAGCGCGCCGGACGACAGCTCCGAAGGCCATGAAAATCGGTAGGTTCTGAACCGGTCCGCGCGGTGACGGTTTTTCATCGATGGGGTGAGGCGATGAACGATGGCGAAGACATTCTTGGCATTCTGGGCGGCATGGGGCCGCATGCCACGGCCTATTTCTTCCAAACGTTGCTGAATATGGTGCCGGCTCGGACCGACCAGCAATATCCCCGGATTCTGATCGACTGCCACAGCGCCATTCCGGACCGGACCCGTGCCATACTGGGACAGGGGCCATCGCCGGTACCGGCCATGCTCGATTCCGCCAGACGACTGGCGGTCGCCGGCGTGCGCTGGGTCGTCATGCCGTGCATCACGGCACATTTTTTTCTGCCTGAGGTGCGGCGCCAGGCGGCGGTGGACTTTGTGGACCTGCTGGAAGAAACTGCCCGTTGGCTCGATGAGCGTCAGTACCAGCACGTCGGTGTGCTGACCACCACCGGCTCCCGCGAATCGGGGATCTTTCAACGTTATTTCCAGCGGTTTTATTTGACCTTCCCCCCGGCGGATTTGCAGGAAAACAGTGTCATGGCGGCCATATACGGCGAGCGAGGAGCCAAGTCAGGTGATCTCCGGGAAGCGGCCAGCCTGCTGGCCCCGGCGGTGGACCGGCTCATAACAGCCCGGCCTCAAGTCCTGCTCATGGGTTGCACCGAAATCCCGCTCATTCTCCGTTCGGAACGGGTAGGTGTGCCACTGGTGGACCCCATGGTTATCGGTGCCGCGGCGGCGTTGCAACGGATGGGTGTGCCCGCGGTGGAGATACGGTGGGGCGCGGCCGGCTGGGCGGAGGTGAAGCCATGACCATCCTGGTGACCGGCACAGCCGGATTTATCGGTTATCACGTAGCCCGCGTTCTTCTCGAACGCGGCCGGCAGGTGATCGGTTACGACAATCTCAATGATTATTACAGTGTCCGTCTGAAGCGGGACCGACACGGCCGCCTGACCGAGTGGGACCGTTTCACGGCGGTGGAGGCAGACCTGTGTGACGCGGATCGCCTGGCATCTCTCTTCGGTGCCCACGAGATCCGCCAGGTATGCCATCTGGCCGCCCAGGCCGGTGTTCGATATTCGCTGGTCAATCCGGGCGCCTACCAGAGATCGAACCTGGAAGGTTTCCTCAACATCATGGAGATGGCCCGCCGGCACCAGGTGGAACGATTTGTCTACGCTTCCAGTTCATCCGTTTACGGCGGCCAGCCAAAAGTGCCTTTCGCCGAAAGCGATCCGGTGGACCGGCCGGTCAGCCTCTACGCCGCCACCAAGAAAGCCAACGAACTGATGGCGCATACCTATACCCATCTGTATGGAATGCCCACCATCGGCTTGCGGTTTTTTACGGTGTATGGTCCGTGGGGCCGGCCGGATATGGCCGTCTGGCTGTTTGCCCGCGCCATCCTGCAAAATGAACCCATTCGGATTTTCAATTACGGCCGGATGCACCGCGATTTTACCTACATCGAGGACATCCTCGCCGGTGTGCTGGCGGCACTGGATACTACCGGGCTGGAGCCGTACGAACTGATCAACTTGGGCAACAATCATCCGGAGAACCTGCTGGACATGGTGGATTTGCTGGAAGAACTTCTGGCCGTGCCGGCCCGCAAGGAAATGCTGCCCATGCAGCCGGGCGACGTCCCGGCCACCTGGGCCGATATCACCCGGGCCCGGGCAAAGTTGGGATATGAGCCGCAGATTTCCCTGAAAGAAGGACTTACACTGTTTGTGGACTGGTTTGTTCGCGAAGGGATCACCTACGTCGACTAACCGGCGGATGAACCAACGGGGCCTTCCGGCCGGGGATGTCTCAGCCGGTCGCGGGGAATCGCGGCAGCCGATCCGCCGGGATGTCGCGCAGGCGGGGCAAATTCTGATCTTTTGCTGAAAGAAAGGATTGCCGGATCGGCCATTGGATGGCAAGCGCCGGATCGTTCCAGACGATGCCACCTTCGTCACCGGGGGCATAGAATTCGGTGCATTTGTAACTGACCAGGGCCGTGTCGCCGAGAACGCAATAGCCATGCGCAAACCCTTCCGGAATATACAGCAGCCGCCGGTTTTGGGCCGATAGACGGAAAGCCTCCCACTTCCCAAAGGTGGGGGAACCGGTCCGGATGTCCACTGCCACGTCGAAGATCTCTCCTCGCAAGGTTTGCACCAGTTTTCCCTGCTGACGGGGATATTGGTAATGGAGGCCTCGCAGCACATGGGGGCGGGACTCCGCCAGGTTGTCCTGGACGAAAGTCACATCAAGTCCGAGACCGGCGAAGGTGAGGCGGTGCCATGTTTCCATGAAGAAACCGCGCGAGTCGGCATGAATGACGGGTTCCAGCAACACGACGCCGGGCAGGGCGGTGGTCTGGAGTTTCATGTCTGTTTCCTCTGAGCCAGCAGATTCAAGAGATAGTGGCCGTAGTGGCTGTTGCGGCATGCTTCGGCCTGGCGGCGCAGGTCGTCGGCCGGCAGCCAACCGTGGGCAAAAGCGATTTCCTCGGGACACGAAATCTTGAGGCCCTGGCGTTGTTCGATGGTCTCGATAAAATTGGATGCCTGCAGCAGAGATTCCTGGGTGCCGGTATCCAGCCAGGCATAGCCCCGCCCCAGTCGCTCCACGTGGATCTCCCCCTGCCGGAGATAGAGGTTATTTAAATCGGTGATTTCCAGTTCGCCGCGGGCCGAAGGACGCAGGTCAGCGGCCAGTTCCGTGACCCGGGCGTCGAAAAAGTAAAGACCCGTCACCGCCCAGTTGGACTGTGGCTGGGTTGGTTTTTCCACGATGGCCAAGGGTTTTCCCTGGCCGTCGAACTCAACGACGCCGTACCGTTCCGGATCCTTGACCCAGTAGGCGAAGATGGTGGCGCCGCGCGTCCGAGCGACGGCCCGCTGGAGATGAAGCGGCAGGCCGTGCCCGTAGAAGATATTATCCCCCAGGATCAAGGCGCATCCGTCGCTACCGATAAAGTCCCGGCCGATGAGGAACGCCTGGGCGATCCCTTCCGGCGCCGGTTGTACGGCATAATGGATCTCCACCCCCCACTGCTGCCCGTCGGCGAGCAACTTCCGGAACAGTTCCTGATCTTGCGGCGTGGTAATGACCAGCATGTGGCGGATGCCGGCCAGCATCAGCGTGCATAGGGGGTAATAAATCATGGGTTTGTCGTAGACCGGCAACAGTTGCTTGCTGATGGCTGTGGTTACGGGGTAGAGTCGGGTGCCGGCGCCGCCGGCCAGAATGATGCCTTTTCTGATCATGTTCCTCGTTCCTCTCCTGGGCCCGCCGGGGAGTGATGGGTGCTGAAATCGGGCGGACCGCCCTGGCGGGGATTAATGGCCACCGGGACGCTGGTCGTAGTTGCGGGTGATCCATTGTCGATATTCGCCGGACCGGACCATGTCCACCCAGGTTCTGTTTCCCATGTACCAGCGCACCGTCCGCCGCAGACCGCTTTCAAAACTCTCGCGCGGTCGCCAGCCGAGCTCCGTCTGCAGTTTGCGCGAATCGATGGCATAACGCCGGTCGTGTCCGGGCCGGTCGGTCACATAGGTGACGAGCGCTTCCAGTTCCCCTGCCGCACGCCCGGTCTGGGCCGCCACTTCCCGGCAGATGAGCCGAACCACCTCGTTGTTTTCCCGTTCGCCGAAGCCGCCGATATTGTAGGTCTCGCCCAGGCGGCCGCGTTCCATTATCAGCCAGACGGCCTCGCAATGGTCGGTTACATACAGCCAATCCCGGACATTCCGGCCATCGCCGTAAACGGGCAGCGGCTTCCCTTCCAGCGCGTTCAGAATCATGAGGGGGATCAGTTTTTCGGGAAACTGGTAGGGACCGAAATTGTTGGAGCAGTTGGATATCTTGATGGGCAGACCGTAGGTTTTGCCATAGGCGTTGACCAGGTGATCGCTGGCCGCCTTGGACGCCGAGTAGGGACTGCTGGGGGCGTAGCGGCTGGTTTCGATGAAATACCCGGCCGGGCCGAGGGAGCCGAAGACCTCGTCTGTGCTGATGTGATGGAAAAGTTTTCCGGTGGAAACCGTCCAGATCGCCCGGCAGGCCTCCAGCAGGTTGAATGTGCCCACTACGTTGGACTGAATGAAATCGGCCGGCCCCAGAATGCTGCGATCCACATGGCTTTCGGCGGCGAAATGTACCACCTGGTCGGGATTGATCTGCTGTAGCAGAGCCGTGACGGCGTCGCTTTCGGCTAGATCCACCCGGTGGAAGCTGTAGTTGGGGCAAGATTCGATATCCTGGAGGCTGAGCAGGTTGGCGGCGTACGTCAGTTTGTCCAGGTTATAAAAATGATGCTGGGGATAGCGCGGCACCATCAGGCGGAGAAAGTTGGCGCCGATGAATCCTGCACCGCCGGTGACGATTATGCGCATTCCTGACCTCGGTGAATCCGCCGCCCGGCCTGAAATCAGCCGACCGCACGGCGTGAAAATAGAAATATACTACAGGCCGCAGGAGATTGAAACGGGAAATCGGCCGGCATCGGGAGAGGGGCTTTGTTTGGCGCCCGGAAGGGGTATAATGGTCCTCCAGGAGGTAAACCATGATGTGTACCACCACGTATGCCCTGATTATGGGTCAACGTCACGATCTCATCCCGCCGGTCCGCGGCCGGGCCTTGCTCCGACTGATGTGTCTGCTGCTTTGTCTGGGCTGGCTCTGGATGTCGCTGCCCGAAGCCACCGCGGCGGTGTTCACTCCCGAGGATGTCGGCCGGGTTCGGCAGGTCAATGACGCCGCCATCAGTCCGGATGGACGTTGGATCGCCTACACCGTTACCCGCCAGCGCCCGGCGACCGATCAGGCAGGCGGGAATTACACGGAACTCCATGTGATCAATCGGGCCACCGGTGAATCGCGGCCTTTTGTCACCGGCGAAGTGAACGTCTCGGCGGTGCAATGGCGTCCCGATTCCCGGCGGATCACCTTTCTGAGCAGCCGGGGCGACAAGGCCAAAACGCAGGTTTGGGCCATACCAGTGGATGGCGGGGAGGCCGTGGCGCTGACCCATGCGCCGGAAAACATACGGGACTATCTGTGGCATCCGGCCGGCCGGCGACTTTTCTACGTCGCCGCTGCGCCGCCGTCACCGCGGGAAATGGCCCTTCAGAAGAAAGGGTACGACTTCGTGTATTATGAAGAGGATTTCCGTCACAACAATTTGTATCGGCAGACGGTGAACGTGGACGGTCCCGCGGGGGAGGCGGAGCCACTCACCGAGAATATCACCGTGGTGGATATGGCCCTGGATGCGTCCGGGCAGCAGATGCTGCTCCAGTTTATCGAGAAGAACCTGGTGGATTACCGTTACATGTTCAAGAAGATGGCCCTGCTGGACCTGGCGACGGGGCAGCGCCGCCTCATCTGGGACGATCCCCGCAAACTCGGCCGGGCCGAGTTGAGTCCGGACGGCCGGCGGGTGGCGTTCACCGCCGCCCGGGACATTCGGGATCATGCCGTCAGCCAGGTCTATGTCATGCCGCTGGACGGCGGAGAACCACGCAACCTCACCCCGCCGGATTTTTTGGGGCACCTCGAACGGATGACCTGGCGGGACGACGAAACTCTCCTGGTCCTGGCGGGCGAGGGCGTGTGGAATACCCTGAGTACCATGCCGGCCGGCGGCGGGGATCGGACGGTGATTTTCGACGGCCGGACGACCGGGCTGGTGGTCCATTTCCCGTCATTTGCCACTGATTTCAAATGTTTCGTGATGATCGGCGAGACACCGGAAATACCGGGTGATATCTTTCTGTGGCAACCGGGCGGTGAGCCGCAGCGACTGACCGAGCTGAATCCGTGGCTGAAAGAAAAGAACCTGGGCCGCCAGGAGGTTATCCGCTATAGGGCGCGCGACGGATTAGAGATCGAGGGACTTCTGGTCTATCCGGTGGATTATCAGCCAGGTACCCGTTATCCGTTGGTGGTGACGGTCCATGGCGGACCGGAGGCCCACTATTCCAACGGGTGGTTGAACCGCTACCTCAATCCGGCCCAGGTCCTGGCCGGCAAAGGCTACCTGGTCTTCCACCCCAATTACCGCAGCAGCACCGGATACGGTGTGGAACGGGTCATGTCGACCTACGCTGATCCGGCCGGGACGGAATTCGACGACGTGGCCGACGGGATCACTTATCTCATCGACCAGGGCCTCGCCGACGAGCAACGGGTCGGACTGGGCGGCGGTTCCTATGGTGGCTACGCCGCGGCCTGGTTCTCCTCCTACTACACCCGGCTGGTGCGGGCCGTCTGCATGTTTGTCGGCATCAGCAACGTGGCCAGCAAGCGGGGCACGACGGATATCCCGTACGAAGAGCTGTATGTGCATTCGGGTGAAAAACTGGAGAAAATGTGGCGGCTGAGCCTGGAACGCAGCCCGGTGTACTATGCCCATCAGAGCAAGACCGCCGTCCTGATCCTGGGTGGGACCGAGGACACCCGGGTGCATCCGTCCCAGAGCTTCGAGTACTACCGGCGCCTGAAGATGAACGACCACCCGGCGGTTCGGCTGGTGCAGTATCCGGGCGAGGGGCATGGCAACCGCCGCCAGCCGGGGCGAATCGACGTCTTGTACCGGACGCTGCAATGGTACGACTGGTATGTGCGCGATCGGAAACCGCTGGACGGCCCCATGCCGCCCCTGAACATCAGCGACCGGTACGGTCTCGACCTTCCTGCGGAATAAACGGCGTGAGCGGCAGGTCACCCTGTCGACGGCGGCTGGAATGTACCGTCGACGATCCGGATGATCCGGGCGGGTGGAGAAAGATCCCCGAACAGTTCAAGGATATGGGGGTGACACGTAAAGAACAGGACCTGGTTGTGTATGGATAACCGGGCGATGGCGGCGGCTGTCGCCTGCGCCCGCGGAGGATCGAAATTGACCAGGATGTCGTCCATGATCACGGGCAACGGCTCGTTGTGCCGGCCGTGGTTGGCGATATACCCGAAGCGGATCGCCAAATAGAGCTGTTCCCGCGTGCCGCGGCTCAGCTGGTGGGGTTCTTTCCAGGCGCCGGTCCGGCTGATGACGTGGATTTGTTGCCGGGACTCACCGATGGGGATTTTGACGGCCGGGTAGCGGCCGCCGGTAATTTCCCCGAACAGGGCGGATGCCTGCTGGATGACCGCCGGCTGGTGTTTGCGCTCGAATTCCTGGCGGGCCTGGTCGATGAGAGTGTCCGCCACCCTGATCACCGCCCATTGGCGGGCCTGTTCGTTCAGTTCCGCCAGGATCGCCTCCTCTTCACTACGCAATTCCGCCACGGTGCCGGCGTCACTCAACCGGCGAATGATCTCTCCCAGGCGAACCTTTTCCTCGCGTTGTCGTTCCAACAGCTCTTGCAGCTCCCTTTCCTCCTGCTGCAGGTCAAGGATGCCAGTCGCCAGCCGGTCCGGGTCCGTGTTGCCAAAAAGTTCGCGGATTTCGCTCTCCTGTTCCAGGCCGGACAGGGCCTTCAGCTTTTGCAGGAGCATTTCGCGACGGCGGGCGCTCTCCCGGGCGGTGGCCTCTTCGGCCAGGCGGCGACGGAATTCCTCGACGGACCCACAGCCGAGAGTGGACAAGAGTTCCTGCAGCTGCTGATTGAGGGCGGCATGGCTCTGATCCAGCCGTCGGTGGCGGGTCGTTTCCAGCTCTTTCTGCTTGTCCAGGCGATCACGATCTTCACGTTCTTGTTCAGCCTTCGCCAAGCGTTGCAACAGCACTTCTATTTCCGCCGGCAGGCGGTCCGAATCGACATCCGGCTGGCCCAGGGTGCTGAATACAGCAACGGCCTTATCCTCAAATACCTTCAGTTCCTGACGGATTCGTTGATCCTGCTGGATCAAATTGCTTCTGGTATCGACGGCCTGACGATATTCAAGGATGCGCTCCAACGCCTCGGTGGCGGTGACCGGATCCAGGTCGGAATCCAGTCCCTGTCCGGCAAGCCAGTTCCGCCAGTCTGCCTGCAGCTTCTTCAAATCCGCCCCCACGGCGTCGGACCGGCGCTGCATTTCTTCGCGGCGCGTTTGCCATTCCGTCAGTTTCTGCTCGGTCCGTTTCCGCTCATTCTCCAGAACAGACCGTTTTTCGAGAAGATCTAACTGGTCGTCGAAGCGCTGCAAAACTTCGTTCATGGCCGGCACAAGGTCAATGGACGGGGCCAGGGCGGCCAGTTCGCCGAGACCGGCGGTGGCCGCTTTTCCCCGAAACTGGTCCATTCGTCGCTGCAGTTCCTGAAGTTGGGCCTGCAGGCGCTGCCAGTCGTTCATCTTTAACCGGACTGTTTCCGCCCGGGAGATGATCTCCAGTGCCATTTCAGGCGTGATCTCGGCCGGCAGGTGATTGTGCCGGGTCCAGTCGTCCCAGCGGGCGGTCGCCTGTTCTTCGCACGCCTGGTAGCGGGCCAGAGCGGCTTCGCCCTCGGCCATGACGGTTTGCAATTCCTGTCGCCGGCTCTCCTCCCGTTTCATCTCGGCCTGGAGGCGCCGGCGGTCCACGGACTGGGCGCGAGCCGTCTCCAGCTCTTCCTCCAGTTCGTCCAGTTGCGCCGGATCCGGCTCCGCATCGGGCAGATCCAGGTCTTCCACCAGCGCGCCGATGTCACTTTCCATGGCCGCCAAATGGGCCTGTGCTGCGGCCAGCTCCGTTTGCAGCGCCGCATGCCGTTCTTCCATCTCCATTGAGGACGGATCAACAGTGGGCAGAAAACGGCGACCGGTAAACAACAGCAGGGAAACGACGAGCAACCCGCCACCCATCAGGCCACCGGCCATGGGTAGGCCCAGCCCCAGCAGCACGCTGGCGACGGCCGGTGCGGCCACCAAGAGGATCACCGCCAGCCGGGTGAGAAAACGGCGGCTGCGCCGGATACCGCCGGCGGGGGATGCGGCGTGCATGTGCTGCAGATCAGCCGCCCGCTGATCCAAATGAAGGCACCGCTCCCGGCTTTGACGAGCTTCGTACAGCTGTCGCCGCAGTCGGCGCAGCGTGGATTGGCGGGATTGCAGGCTATTTTCGTCGGGCAGGGAATCGTATCGTTGAAGCTCTTCCCCGAGCCGGTGCACCGCCGTCTCTTTCTCCCTGATTTCGGCTGCCGTGGCTCCAAGTTTCGATTCCCCCTGGAGGCAGGATTGGCGAGCCTGTTCGAGCTCTTGCTTCAGACTCACGACCCGGCGGCGGGCGGCGGTGCTGGTATCGAAATTCCGCAGGTCCTCTTCTGTCCAGGCGGGTTGGATGTTCCGGAGCAGCTGCCGAAACTCCTGCTCCGCGTGGCGGTAACGTTCCTCCACCCGCGGCAGTTCTTCCACAGTGTCCGTGATTTTAGGCCGCTCGCGCTGCAACCACTGGCGGATCTCCGGATCCGGAGGCGGGTCGGTCGCTGGAAACTGGTCCAGCTGCTGCCGGAGGCTCCGGATCTCCTCTTCCAGCTCCCGGACGCTGGTCTCGTTATGCTCGAGGAGGTTGGCGGCCGCTGCCTGCTCTGTCCGCAGGCGGTTCAGCTGGACCTCGAAATCCCGGATCCTTTGCCGGGTGAACAGGCCCAGGTCGATCTGCGCCAGGCGCTCGCCCGGCCATTCGCGGCCCAGCCGTGCCCGGACGCGTTCAGCTTGCTGCGCCAGCTCGGCTGCCTCCACTTCCAGGGCAACGCGGCGTCGATGTTTTTCCTGGTAGCTCTGCAGACCGTTGCGCAGTTCGATCACCGCCACCCGCTGGTTCAATAGGGGCTCCTCCGGCCGGATCTGGCGGATCTGATCCTCGAAGCGGCGGATTGCGTCATCGGCATCTTGCCGCTCCGCCGCCAGAGACTCCAGCCGGGTAAGCAGCCCATCCATCTGGTCCTTGTGCGGCAGACACACGGGTGTTTCGCCGTCTGGCACCGGCTCACCGAACGACTCCAGGACCAACCATTCCTGCCAGGTCTCCCAGGCCGATTGAATTCGTTTGGAGCGGGCAAGGAGCGTCGACAGCTCATTCCGGCGCCCGTGCCCGGCAGTGATTTCCTTCGCCAGGATCTGCCGAGCCTCCACCGTCTCTTCAAAGCGATCCATCTCGCGTTTGGCCTCCGCAAGACGGCGGTGAACGTCCTCGAACTGACGAGCCAGATCGTTGATCAGTGGTTTCTGACCCCGGTTTTTGAAAAGTTCATCGAGACGTTTGCTCAAGGCGGTGCGGGCCCGGGGCAGGGCCTTGACGCTGGTGCCCAGGGTCAAACCATACAGGGCGGTGGTCAGTTCGTCGCTGCGGATGCCGTCCATGGACTGCAATTCGTCCAGACTGAACGCGAAAAGCTGATGGAAAGCCTCGGCGGTTGCACCCCTTAGCAGGCGTTGCAGGGCACTCTCACCGACGTCCCGGCCGTCGGCGTCCCGGAAGCGGGCGGTTTTTTCGCCGTCCTCCCGCCCTAGTGTGAATGGTTCGCCGGCGGCGGTGAGAAGTTCCAATTGGCCGGCGCGGTGGGTCCCACTGAGGGACGGCAGATAATCGGCGTCGCGCGGCCGGGCAAAACCGAAGAATAGCTGGCGCAGAAAAGCCAGCAGGGTGGATTTGCCGGCCTCGTTGTCGCCCAGGAACAGGACCAGGTCGCTCAGCTCCGGCAGGACGGCCTCGTGAAACAACCCAAAGTCATGGATGATGCCGCTTCGGATCTTCATGAGGGTTCCTCCAGCAGGTCATGGCAGAGGTAGGCGGCTTCACGCAGGACGTTCTCCACGACCTCGTCGGCGAGAGGATGCAGATACCGGCCGATACGGGCATGGCCATACAATTCCGCCAGGTTCTCCCGCACGAGGTCCTGGTTCTCCGCCCGGCGCCACTCCTCGGCCAGGTGCAAAGCCAGGGCGAGCAGATCGTCGCCCTCCGCCCGGCGGGTGAGATCCACCAGGGGGCGGGTATCGGCCACCAGTTTTTCCACCCAGATGAAGGGTTGTCGGGTGGCAAATGCCTGATGAAGGGTATCCATGAGTTCGACCGTAAAATCCGGTCGGCGCAGGGTATAGTGCAGGGCCGTGCGGCCTTCCAGCCGGACCCGAACGATCACGGATCGATCGCCGCTCGCCGGCAGGAGCTGGTCGAGGTGTTCCTCGAGGCGCTGGCGCAGCACCACTTCGTCGTCCGTTTCTTCCAATGGGACCGCCAGGTCCAGCCAGCGGACGGTGTCTGTCGCCACGAATTCCAGTACCATGTGGTCGGGGGCGTGGGCGCGGACCACGACGCAGCCGCGGGATCCCGTCTCGCGGATGTTCCGTCCCTGGGGCGTGCCCGGATAGACGACGGCCGGCCGTCGATGCAGAACCTGGTGCTGGTGCACATGCCCCAGGGCCATATAGTCGAGACCGGTGGCCAGAAGGTCTTCCAGTTTGCAGGGCGCGTAATTGTCATGCCCCGGCTGGTCGCCGACGTTGGCGTGGAGGAGTCCGATGCGCGGCACGTCCACACGCCCTTCGGCCCGGTAACGGCCGGCTAGGTTTTCCGTGACGTTGCGGGTGGGATAGCTGATGCCCCGGATTTCGGCGATCATTTCACCGTCCCGCAGAACCGGTTGGATTTCCAGTTCCGGTCCAAACAGGGTGGCGGAAGCGGGGAAATCCAGTGAGGACGCCCAGCTGTTAAGGGGATCATGGTTGCCGACGGCGACGAAGGTGCGGATGCCGGCCTTTTCCAGACGGAGCAGGCTGTCCCGGAAGAAAAACTGGGCGCGGAGGCTGCGGTCCTCACCGTCGAACACGTCGCCGGCGATGAGCAGAAAGTCGGCCTGCCGCTCGATACATAGATTGACGATATTCCCGAACGCATCAAAGGTGGCCCGGCGCAGCTGTTCGGCGATGGTGGGCGCCACCTGGCCCAGACCCTGAAACGGGCTGTCCAGGTGCAGGTCGGCGGTATGCACAAAGGTGACGGGTTTCATGGCGCCTCCGGCCCTTTTTCTGAAGCGTGGCTACCGCGCCATTATAGCAGCCTTGTGGCCGCCGGACAATCTGCGGTTCACTGCCATTCAGTTCGCCGACAGGCAAATATGCCGACGGCCCGGTGATATACTGTGGATTCATCCTGGTGGAATTGTTCTTTCCATGACGATCTCGGAATCTTGCTTGACGATGAGGGTCGGATGTTATATAGTATAATTTCTATAAAATCTATAGACTTTTGGGTGTTTGAGATGCTGTCCCGCAAAGCCAAGTACGGATTGCTCGCCATGCTGGCCCTGGCCCGGCGCTACGGCCAGGGACCGGTTCTGATCGCCGATCTGGTGACCGAGGAGGAGCTGCCACGCAAGTTCCTGGAGTCCATCCTGCTGGAACTCAAGAAACAGGGGCTGCTGCACAGCCGGCGCGGCCGGCAGGGCGGGTACCTGCTCAGCCGCGCCCCGCACCTCATCTTCGTCGGCCAGATCATCCGGGTGCTGGACGGTCCCCTCGCCCCCGTCTCCTGCGTCAGCCAGACGGCCTACCGGCCCTGTGACGAGTGTCGGGACGAGCGGCGCTGTGGCATCCGCATGGTCATGCAGGACGTGCGGGATGCCATGGCCGCCATTCTGGACGGGAGATCCCTGCAGGACGTTGTCGCGATGGTGGCGGCCCGGGAAAGGACAGATCCGGGCAGCTAAAATTTTTTTCCTTAATCTCTATAAAGTCTATAGGAAATAAGGAGTAAGTTTCCCAGTACCTGCACAAGCGGAACGATGGCGGCCGGTGCAGTGACGACAGATGGGCAGACATCGGGGAGGCGTACCGTGAAAACAATCTCTATGCCATGGTGGGGGATCAGCCTAGCGGTGAGTCTGTTGCTAAGCGGTTGCGGTGGACCGGAGCCGGCCGGATCGGCGGCGAGGGATTCCCGGCGGATGGTGATTTCGGGCGCCTGGGCCCTGTATCCCCTGGTGGTGCGGTGGGCCGAGGAATATCAGCGGCTTCACCCCGCTGTGGCGGTGGACGTATCGGCTGGCGGGGCCGGTAAGGGGATGACGGACGCCCTGGCGGGCGCAGTGGATCTGGGCATGATTTCCCGTGAGATCCGACCCGAGGAACTGGCCCGGGGCGTGTGGTGGGTGTCCGTCGCCAGGGACGCCGTGGTGGTGACCATCAACGCCGCTCATCCCCGGCGGGCGGCGTTGCAGGCGCGCGGTGTGCGGCGGGGGGAACTGGTCCGGATCTGGATCACCGGTGAATGGCGCAGCTGGAACCCGTTGATGCCGGGATCATCGAACCTGCCCATCCGGCTCTATACCCGCTCCGACGCCTGCGGGGCGGCCCAGACCTGGGCGGCGTACCTGGGAGGCCAGCAGGAGGACCTGGCCGGGGTAGGCGTATACGGTGATCCCGGTCTGGCCGAGGCGGTGCGGGCGGACGAGCTGGGCATGGGGTACAACAATATCAATTTTGTCTACGACCGGCACTCGGGGCGGCTGCTGCCGGGCCTGGCGCTGCTGCCGCTGGATCAGGACGAGAACGGCTCCATCACGGCGGACGAGGACGTGTACGACACCCTGGCCTCGCTGACGGCGGCCATCGGCGCGGGGAGTTACCCATCGCCGCCGGCCCGCGACTTGCACCTGGTTTCCGCTGGACCGCCGCGGCGGCCGGTGGTTCGGGCATTTCTGTGCTGGATACTAACTGCCGGCCAGACACTGATCACCGAGTCGGGCTATATCAGCGTGGGTGAGGAAAAAATCCGCGTCGAGCTGGCCAAACTCGAGGAGATTCCGGCTGAACAGTAATCCGGCGGGGATCTCAAGAATACAGGGTGAGCGGTTCATATGTTGCGCTGGCGCCAATGGCAAGAGCGAATCGGACGACATCTCCTGCAGGGGATCACCCTGGGCTGCGTTCTGCTGGCCGGGCTGATGATCCTGGGCTTGTTGCTGAAATCGTGGCCCCTGCTGCAGGAGCAGAATCTGTGGTCCATGTTGGTCTCCCGGGATTGGCGTCCTCACCGCGGTGAGTTCGGCTATTTCCCTTTCCTGGCCGGCACTCTCTGGGTGACCGGCGGGGCCATGCTGCTGGCCGTGCCGCTGGCCCTGCTGACAGCCACTTATCTGTCCGAATATGCCTCCCACCGGGTCTGTACCCTTTTCAAACCGCTGATCGACTTGCTGGCGGGCATTCCTTCGGTGGTGTATGGTGTTTGGGGGGTGCTGACCATCGTGCCGCTGGTGAAGAACGAGGTGGCGCCGTGGTTCGGCCGATTCACGTCGGGTTATTGTATCCTCTCCGCCAGCCTGGTCCTGGCGGTCATGACCCTGCCCGTCATCATTCACGTTTCGCTGGAAGTCATGCAGGCCGTGCCCCGGGAATTACGTGAATCCGCCCTGTCCCTGGGGGCGACGCGCTGGCAGACGGTCAAGAAGGTGGTTCTGCGCAAGGCTCTACCTGGTCTGCTGGCAGCCAATGTCCTCGGCTTCGCCAGGGCCTTCGGCGAGACCATGGCCGTCATCATGGTGGCCGGCAATGTGGCCCGGGTGCCCGGCTCCATCTTTGATCCGGCCTATCCCTTGCCGGCTCTCATCGCCAACAATTACGGCGAAATGATGTCCGTCCCCCGCTACGATGCGGCCCTCATGCTGGCCGCGCTGCTCCTGCTGGGGGTGGTTCTGGGTTTTAGTGTGCTGTCGCGGCTGGTGCTGCAGCGTTTGCAACGGAGGTGGAGATGAGGTGGTCCTGGCGGAAGGTGGAAGAGACATTCTTCCGGTGCCTGATGATGGCGGCGGTGGTGCTGGTGATGCTCATCCTGTTGTGGATTCTGTTGACGATCCTGGTCCGGGGGGTGCCGGCGCTGGACTGGGAGATGGTCTCCCGTACCCCCCGCGGCGGTTTCTACCTGGGGAAAAGCGGGGGTATTCTCAACGCCATCCTGGGCTCCCTTTTCCTGACCCTGGGGGCGACCCTGGCCGCTTTCGTTGCCGGTTTGCCGGTGGCACTTTACCTCACCTGTTTTCGGGGTGATTCATCGAGAACCGCGGCCTTCATCCGGACGGTGCTCGACGTGCTGTGGGGCATCCCGTCCATCGTCTATGGCGCCTTTGGTTTTGTGCTGATGATCTGGCTCGGCCTGCGGGCCAGCCTGCTGGGCGGGATGCTGGCCGTGGCGTTACTTATCCTGCCCATCATGATTCGCGGCATGGACGAGGTGATCCGGCTGGTGCCGCGGGAGTTGTACGATTCGGCCTATGCCCTCGGAGCGACAAAAATGGAAACGGCATTCCGGGTGGTCATTCGGCAAGCGGCGCCGGGCATCCTGAGCACGGTACTCATCGCGTTGGGCCGCGGGATGGGCGACGCGGCCTCGGTGCTGTTCACCGCCGGTTACACGGATGCCCTCCCCTCCTCCCTGCTGGAACCGGTGGCCACGTTGCCGCTGGCCATCTTTTTCCAGCTGGGTACGCCGTTTCCTGAAGTGCAGGAACGGGCCTATGCCAGTGCGTTACTGCTGACGATCCTGATCCTGGTTATCAGCGGTGTGGCCCGCTGGCTGATTCGGCGGTACGCACGCCAGGTCGTCCGCTGAGCGGAGGTATGGTATGACCGGTGAACATGTGATTCACGCCCGAGACCTGAATGTGTATTATGGGCAGCTCCATGTGCTCAAAGACATCACAGTGGCCATTCCCCGCAGCAAGATCACAGCCATCATCGGTCCGTCGGGCTGCGGCAAGTCCACCCTGTTGCGCTCCTTCAACCGGCTGCTCGAAACCATGGACAACGTCCGTCTTGCCGGTTCGGTGCGGCTGGGGCCGCAAGATGTCTATGCGCCGGGGGTGGACGTCACTCTGATCCGGAAAAAGATGGGTTTGCTGGCCCAGCGGCCCTTCCCCCTGCCTATGTCCATCTATGAGAATGTGGCCTTCGGCCCCCGCCTGCACGGGATCCGGAACCGGCGCGCCCTGGACCGGCTCGTCGAAGACAATCTGCAACTCACCGGTTTGTGGTCCGAAGTACGTGATCGGTTGCACACCCCGGCCGTGGAGCTTTCCATCGGCCAGCAGCAACGGCTTTGTCTGGCCCGCGGGCTGGCTGTGGAACCGGAGGTCATCCTGGCGGACGAGCCTACGTCAGCGCTGGATCCACAGTCGAGCCGGCGGATCGAGGAATGCTTCCGGCATCTCAAGGACCGGTATTCCATCGTCATGGTGACGCATATTCTCCGTCAGGCCCGGCGGCTGGCCGATTATATCCTGTTTCTGTACATGGGGGAACTCGTGGAACACGGTCCGGCGGAACAGATGTTCAACGCGCCCCGCCGGGAATTAACCCGCGAATACGTGCAGGGTGTCATCAGCTAGAGGTCGCGCCAAAAATGGAAGTACGGCCCAGACCGTCTGTCTCAGCGAAAGTCGAAGATCAGGGTCTCCCATACGTGAACAAACCGCCCCCCGCTCTGAGCCGGTTCATAGCGGCAGCGACGGGCCGCTTCCAGTGCCGCCTCGCCGAAACCGAAGCCGGTGGGGCGCTCCAGGATCAGGGTGGCGGTTTCCACCCGCCCGGTGTCCGTGATCAGAACTCGAACGACGACCCGTCCTTTCTTGTTCATCCGCTGGGCGTTCCAGGGACGGACGGGCCGGATTTCCCCCACGAGGACGGGTTTGCGGCTGCAGTCACTCAAGGCGACGACTCGGCGGGCGTTTTCCTGGGCGAGGACGGGTGGGGAAGGGATGGGTGAAGTTTTCTCCGCCGCTGACCCCACCGGCCGAAGGGGTGTCTTCTCCGCTGGCGCTGCGACCGGCTCAGGTTGTGGCGGAGGATCGCTGACGGGGCATTCGTCGCTGGCCCGCGATGACGGCGGGCCCGGATCGCCGGCGTTGCCATCATCTGCGGAGGGGACGTATTCCCGGGGTGGCCGGTGAGGGGATGGCAAATCGTCATGGCCGGTCGGAATTTCGTTACGGGTGGTCTGTTGTGCTCTGTGGATCGCCGCCGGGCCAGTGATTCCATTCGGGGAGGAGATGGTGGGGGAGGGTATGGCAGTGAAGGATGGGAATCGGATCGCCACGAGATCCATTTCAGCCGCTGGAGAAGAGGCCGGGTGATTCATCGCATCGGCCTGCTTTACCCTGGCTGATGGGGTCACACGTGAAAATGGACGATCATCAGCAGAGTGGATCAGGGCGAATTCCTGCCCCAGCGGCAAGCGACCGACGGGAGCGATCTCCTCGCCGCCCGAGGGCGGCCAGATCGATGTTCCGGTCCAGGGGAAAAACAGCAATGAAACCAGCAACACCAGACCGATAAATCCGCTACTCCAAAGGAGTTGGAAGGTAAATGTCCGGCCATCGGGAATCTTCGACTCGGCTGGTGGGGCATGGCCCTCCGCCGCCGCCTCAGCCGGCGGCGCATGGCGGCGCAGGCGGACGGTCGGCCAACTTTCCTCTTCCTCCGCCCGATCCGGCTCCGGCGAGAATGGGCGGTCCTGACGCAGGTCCAGACAAGTCTCGAGCACTGAATCAGGGTGACTGCAGCCTCCAATTTGCTCCTGCAGATTCAATTCGGCCAAAAAATTCTGTAATAGAAAATTGGTATATGCCTCCCAATCTTTGCTGGCCGGTGAAATATCCGGCGGATCCGTGGCTGAAAAAACCGTGGCCTGTAATGGAGCGCCGGGCGTCTGGGCAGATTCCTTCTTCATCTTTTTGCCTCCTGTAAGGTTTCGAAAACCGGGCTGTCAGATTTACTGCTCGAAAACCGGAACGACCGTCCAGTGGAGCTATTTTCGATCCCGTTCCCAGTCCTTGCGAGCCTGCCGGAAGATCACCGGTGGAATCCTGAGTTTCCGGGCTTCGGATTGCAGGTCGGACATCCGTTTGTCGATATTCCGGATCTGATCTTCCATTTCGCGGATTTGCTCCCGGGCTTGGCGCAGCGCTGCCACGCGACTGCCGCGATGAACCACCACCCGTTCGAGACTTCGCAATTTTGCCTGTTTGTTTTTCAAGACGGTTTCCCGCTTGGCCCGCTCGGTGAGCAAGGCCCGAAATTCCTTCTGCAGACGTTGAATGCTCTTTTGCTCCGCCGTCGATACCGGCTTGGCCTGCCACCAGTCCCGGACCGTGCCCGTCATGTCTGTTCGGGGCCGCGTTTTCAGATCCCGGTCGGTGATGACGATCCGGGCCTTTTTCCGGCGCTGCGCCCGGGATGGGGCTACCTTGGCCACACTCTGGGCTGGAACCGCCGTCAGCAGGACCGACAGGCCCAGTAAAACAGCGAGGATACGGTGCATGACGAACCTCCCCATTCGGATTGTCCGGTCCTCTCCCGGAAGGCGGTCGGTGTCATCACCAGACCGGGTCCGTTCCTGACAGACCGGTTATTATCGGTTCGCTTAAATAAACGCCTGAAGGGCGGAAGGGATGAAATTTAGCTTAAAAATCCGAAAGGATCCCTGAAAATTATCTGATAAAAAATAGAAATTACGTGAGATATAATTTTTTAGTGGTGCGACAAATCAGATGAATTTGCGATACACTGCAGGGATGTCTGCCGTTTGTCACGGCCCGGGGCGCCGGTGGGCCGGCATGGCCAAGACTTGATCAGGAGCTGGTGGGAGGGTGGTCCCTGGGGGCGGCTTCCGGGTCGGATGACGCGGGCTCCGCCATTTCGTCCATTGCAGTCCCCGACCATTTTTCCACACCCTGCCGGTGCGCCGCCCGGCTGATGGCATGGGCGGCCACGGGAGTGGTCAGAAAAATGAAGAGCATGACCAGGAACGCCTTGACCAGGACGACCCAGCCGGCGAAATGGGCGGCCACCCCTGCCAGCATGAGGCCCATGCCCAGGGAGGTGGCCTTGGTAGCGGCGTGCATCCGGGTGTAGAAATCGGGAAAACGGAAAATGCCGATGGCGCCAATGAGCATGAACAGCGCTCCCAGCAGCAGCAGGACTCCGGCAAGCCAAGAAATCATGATTGCGCCCGCCGCTGGATGTATAAGGCAAAGGATACCGTGGCGAAAAATATTACCAGGGAAATGATGACCACTACATCCAGATAGACCGCTTCGCCGGCGAGGACGGAATGAACAAGCACCGCACCCGCCAACAGCATGCTGATCATGTCGAGGGCCATGACCCGGTCAGGCAGATGGGGGCCCTTGATCAGGCGAATCAGGGCCAGCAGCGCGGCCATGATCAGTATCCCCCAGATGGACAGGAAAAGAAAATCAGCCCCGATGTTCATCGCAGCACCTCCAGCACACGCCGCTCCAGGTCATCCTTGATTTTCCGGCGCAGTTCCGCAACGTCTTTGATGTACATGGCATGGACGAACAGCGTGCGCCGATCGGCCGATATCTCTACGCTCAGTGAGCCGGGAGTCATGGAAATCAGGTTGGCCACGGCCAGGATTTCGACGTCGGAACGCGCGTCCAGCGGCACGGCAACAAATCCGGGACGCATGTGATGACGGGGCGTCAGTATGTCATAGGCTACCCGTAAATTCGAGACCAGCATCTCTCGCATATAGAACAGGAAAAGCACGAGCAGGCGATAGATTCGGATCAGGATGCTCATCGTACAATGCCTTCCGGTGTTGACCGGTGCGTCTCCCGAAGAGGCCGCCCGGCCGGGATCAGGGGACCGGTCCCAATACCGCCCGGATGTAGGCGGTGCGGTCCATCAATTGTTCCGCCGCTTCTTGGGTCATCTGGATGAAAGATTCGGGAAACAGCCCAAGGCCGATGGTGAGAGCTGTCAGCGCCATCACCGGTGCCAGCAAAAGCCAGGGAACGCCGGCCGGAGTATTTTTCTCGCCCGACGGATATTCGGTGGGCGGCTCCTTCCAGAATGCCTCCGTCCAGATCTTGGTCATGGAATACAGGGTCAGAATCCCCACCGCCAGGGCCACCGCCACCAGGGCATACTCGCCGACGGCCAGCCCGGCCCGGATGACCATCAGCTTGGCCAAAAAGCCGGAGAGGGGCGGTACGCCTGCCTGGGAAAGGGCGGAAACCAGAAACAGAAAGGCCAGCAGCGGGTAGGCGCGATACAGTCCGCCCAGGTATTTCAGGTTGAACGTGCCTCGTAGATGGTTTACGATGCCGCCGGCCAGAAACAGGTTGGTTTTGACGATCATGTTGTGTACGACATAGAAAATGGCGCCGGCGATTCCCGCGACGGTAAAGAAGCCGAGTCCCAGCGTCATATAGCCGATCTGGCTGATGATGTGGAAGGAAAGGATACGCCGGATGTCGAAGTGGGCGGCGGCGCCGAGCACGCCCACCACCATGGTCGCCGCCGAAACACCGAGAATCAGGCCGTGGGTCAGGGCCGTATTCTGTATAAATACCAGGGTAAACATGCGGATCAGGGCGTACACCCCCACTTTGGTGAGAAGGGCGGCAAAAATGGCGGTGACGGCCGTGGGCGGCGTGTGATAGGAGGCCGGCAACCAGGAAAAAAGGGGGAATACGGCCGCTTTGATCCCGAAGGCCAGAAAGAGCAGCATGGCCGAGGTGAGCATCAGGCCGGAGTCGCTCTGGGAGGCCGTTTTCTGGGCCAGATCGGCCATATTCAGCGTCCCGGTCTTGCCGTAGAGGAGACCGATCCCCGTCAGGAAAAAGGATGAAGCGATGAAGTTGAGTGTCACATACTTGAATGCACCGGCCAGCTGATTCTTTTCGCCGCCAAGGGCCAGGAGCACGAAGGAGGCCATGAGCATCACTTCGAACCAGACGTACAGGTTGAAGAGATCGCCGGTGAGAAAGGCGCCGCAGACACCCATAAGCAGGGCATGAAACAGTGGATGGAAACCGAAGGACACCCGGGCCTGGTCCACGTTGCCCAGGGCATACACCACCACCGACAGTCCCAGCAAAGACGAAGCCAGTACCATGATGGCGCTCAGCATGTCCGCCACCAGAACGATCCCGAACGGGGCCGGCCAGGAGCCGATCTCCACGGCGATGATCCCTTCATGCCTCACCGTGGCGAGCAGGGTAACGGCCGCCGCCACCAGCCCGGCACTGCCGGCCAGGCTGAGGCCCCGTTGCAGGGTGCGATGACGGGCCATCGCCAGGGAGAGCGCGGCTGTGAGCAACGGGATGATGACGGGCAGAACGGGCAACAAGCTCATGGGGCGCTCTCCTGCAATTCATCGACGTCATCCGTGCCGGTGACAGCGAAGGTGCGATAGGCCAACACCAGGGCGAAGGCCAAAATGCCGAAGCCGATGACGATGGCCGTCAAAATCAGGGCCTGGGCCAGGGGGTCGGGGTAAGGGGGCGACAACCGCTCCGAGCCCGGTGGAATCAAGGGACTTCGGGAACGGACCAGGCCGGCGGCGGTGAAAATCAGCAGATTCACAGCATGCCCCACCAGCAGGAGGCCCAGAATCACCTTGGACATGCTCCGTCGCAGGAGAAGATAGATGCCTCCGGCAAATAAAATGCCGGTGATAAAGGCCAAAACGGTTTCCATGATCAACTCTCTTCCATGACATGAAAAGCGATTTCGGTGGTGATCCCCCATACCACCAGGAACACACCGCAATCAAACAACAAAGGGGTACCCAGTTTGAGGCCGCCCATGACCGGCAAGGTAAAGTCGGGCCACCAGTGTCCGGTCATGAAGGCCGCGCCGGTGAGTGTCCCCCACAACCCGCTACTCAACGCCACCAGCAGGCCGCCGGTCATTAGCCAGCGGGGTGGAACACACATCCGCCGGCGGGCCCGGTCAACGTCGTGAGCTACAGCCAGCAACAAGAACGCCGTCGCCGCGAGCAAGCCACCGATGAATCCCCCGCCCGGCAGGTTATGACCGCGCAGCAGCGTCAGCAGGGAAAAGATCAGCTGAATCGGAACCACGATTTTCGCCGCGGCCTGCAGGAGTAGGGAATTCATGACGAAGACTCCGATTTTTGTTTTAGTTTCAACAAGGCCACTACTCCCAAGGCGGCCAGGCTCAGCACCAGGATCTCGCCCAGGGTGTCCAGAGCCCGGAAGTCCACCAAAATGACATTGACGACGTTGCGGCCATAGGCCTCCAAGACGCTGTTCTGGGCGTAATAGCTGGAGACGGGCTCTTCGATCTGCAGGGCAACGGCTTTGAGTACCAGGACGGTTACAATGCCGCCGCAGGCCAGCGCGATGAGGGCGTCACGCAACTTGCGGCCCGGGGAGCTGAGATCCGAGAACCGCGGCATCTTGTAAAACAGGAACACGAAAAGGATAACCGCTAACATCTCCACCAGGATCTGGGTGATGGCCAGGTCCGGTGCGCTGTAAATGACCTGAATAAGGGCGATACCGAACCCGACGACACCCAACGCCACCACGGCCGTCATGCGCGAGCGGGTTCGGGTGACGGTCAGGGTGGCCAACAGAATCACCACCGCCAGAGCGATATCCAGCAGATGAATGCCGGACAGATTCCAGCGGATGGAACCCTCTTGCATCTGCAGCAGGGAGAAGAGCAACAGCCCACCGAAGATCATCACCAACAGCAGGATATATTGCCGCAGAAAGCCATGCTGAATGAGCCGGGTTTGCCAGCGGGCCAGTGCCATCAACGATTGCAGGCCGCGATCATACAGTCGGCTGGGATTGAGGCCCGAAAAACGGCGCAAATCATTCCCCAGACGACGAATATGATCCCGCAGCCGGAAAAGGACCACACCTCCCAGCACCGTGGCCACACTCAGCAGGAAGACAGGGTTGATTCCGTGCCAGAGCTTGAGGGTGAAGTCCACATTTTCGGCTTTGACGGCACTGACCGCCGGCTCCAACAGGGGCGTGGCCAAATCGGGGAAGAGGCCGAAAAGCAGGCCGGTGACGGCAAAGACCATTGGTCCCAGCCAGAGTGACAGCGGGGCTTCATGCGCCTCACAGCAGGCTCGGCCGGGTCGTCCCCAGAAAGGGCGGATGCCGACCTTGACGGCCACTGCCACGTTGACCATGTTGGCCAACACGCCGATGCCCAGCAACAGGGGGGAGAGGTCCGGCGTCTGGATCTTGGCTTCATAAAGCAGTTCCTTGCTGATAAAGCCCAGCAGGGGCGGGAATCCGGACATGGAGAGGGCCGCCAGCCCGGCAGCCGCCGAGGTGATGGGCATGACGCGCACCAGCCCGCCCAGGGAGAGGACGTCCCGCGTGCCGGTCTCGTGATCCACGGCGCCGGCCACCATGAAGAGGGTCGCCTTGTAAAGGGAATGAACCAGCAGAAAGATGATGGCCGCCTTGGTGGCCAGGGTGGTACTCAGACCCAGCAAAAGCACGATGGTGCCCAGTGCGCTGACGGTGGAGTAGGCCAGGAAACGCTTCAAATCAGTCTGGGGCAGGGCCATGAGGGCGCCGACCAGCATGGTGACGGCCCCCATCAGGGTCACCAGGTAATGCCACTCGGCCGTGCCGCCCAGCACCGGATTGAGGCGAGCCAAGAGGAAGATACCGGCTTTGACCATGGTGGCCGAATGCAAGTAGGCGCTGACGGGTGTCGGGGCGGACATGGCCCCGGGCAACCAGAAATGGAACGGAACCTGGGCCGATTTGGTGACCACACCGCCCAGAACCAGCAGCAGGATCGGCAGATAGAGCGGACTCTGACGGACGATTTCGGCCTGTTCCAGTAGCTGGATGAAAGAAAAGCTGCCGGTGATTCCACCCAGCAACAGGATGCCGGCCAGAAGCACCAGACCTCCGGCGCCGGTGATGAGCAACGCCTGCCAGGCCGCCCGGCGGGCTTCGTCATCCTGATGATTGAAGCCGATCAGCAGGTAGGACGAAACGCTGGTCATCTCCCAAAAAATGAAGAGAAGCAGCAGGTTGTCGGCCATGACCAGACCGAGCATGGAACCCATGAAGAGCAGCAGATAGCTGTAAAATCGGCCCTGCAGGGGGTGGCCCTGCAGATAGCCGCCGCCGAACACCAGCACGGCCGCGCCGATTCCGGATACCAGCAACACGAAAAGATAGCTCAGGCCGTCGACATGGAAGGAAAAGTCCAAGCCCAGACTGGGCACCCACTCCAGGGAATACCGGATGCTCCCGCCGGCCTGAAATTCTGTGATGCGGCTCAGATAGTACAAAAATATGGTGGTCGGGATCAGGGCCAGCCACCAGCCGGTTCGCCGGCCCAGCAGACGATGCAGCATTGGGGCCAGGATCGCGGCGGCGAAAACGAGCAAAACAACGAAGGCGACTTGCATGACGAACCACTCACCCGGTCAGGAGCGCTTCCAGCAGATTTTTGTTGGCGCCTTTCTTTTTTACCACAATCAGGGGAATCCGGGTAGTGCGGATCAGTTTTTCAGTAGTGCTTCCCAGCAACATGGCGGCCACTGCGCTCTTGCCACGCACTCCCAGCGCCAGGAAATCGATGCCGTTATCCAAGATATATTGTTCGATAGTCCGGGTGACATCGGCACCGAGAATAATAGCCGGTTCAACCGGAATCCCTTTGCTGTCAACCCGGGATCTAAACTCGGCATGTTCCTCTTCGGCCGAGGCTCGCATCAGCTCGGTGAATTCCTCATACGATTTGCCGGTTTTGTGATAGCCCTGCGGAACGGAATAGACGTGGAGGCAATGGATGGGCGGCTTGCGGGACGCCTCAGATGCGAAGGCGACGGCCACTTCCAGGGCCAAGGCGGAGGAGTCGGAAAAATCCGAAGGCAATAATACTCGCTGGATGACCGCCGGCGCTCCGGCCGGAACGACGAGGACGGAACAGGGCGATTTGCGGGCCACTTTTTCCGGTAAATCCCGCGAAAGCGAGTAATCGGTCCGCTTGCCGATGACGAGCAGATCAACGAGTTTTTGATTGGCGGCGCGAAGCAGCTCCGTCAGCGGATCGCCTTCCCGCACCTCAATCATGATTTCCGTGTCCGGACTGGCCTCTGCAAAATACTTTTCCACCACATCCTCGACCCGGCGCCGGGCGGTTTCATCCTTCGGCTCGGTGAGCTCGGGATACTTCCGTGCGAGATTCGCCGGTATATCCAGGGATTTGGCCACGTAAAGGAAATACGCCTTTTCGGATTGGGCCATGCGGGTTACTTTGGCGGCATAGCCAATGGTGGACGGGTCGGTGTCCGTAAAATCCAGACCGATCAACAAGCGTCGATACCGATACATGTCGTTCTCCTGTTCGATTCAAATCAGAGCGAAAAAAGTTGGATGCAACATCTGGTCGGAGGAATCAGTGAAGAAGTTCGGTTAACTTAAGGACGATGGATAAAGTTGTTGAAAGAGGGACGGCTCACCTTTTATAATCTGCATATGACCTCATGATTTCCTGATGCACCGGATACAAGGAGTACGATGAACCGCGTATCAGCCCGCCCAACGATGTCGGCCGCCCGGCGGAACCGCTCAGATCTTCGAGATACGGGGATCTGTGTGCTGATGATACTCCTGGTGGTGCCCTTTTTTGCGGGAATGATGACCGCGGGCGCTCCGGTGCAAGTGGATATCACGGTGAGACAGTCAGGCGAGGACCGGCCCCGGCGGGGGGGCGTTATTCCGCTCGCCCGCGGGGAATTCGATCTTGTATTCACCCTGGACGGCCCGGCCGAGTTTCTGGTCAACGCGTCCTTCCTTCCCAAAGCGTGTGAGGCCGCCGGGTCGGGACGGCCACTCGGGGAGATCCCCGGGTATACCGGGGCGCCGTTCGAGGAGCCGACGTTCAATCAATTTCGATCCCTGCCGATGGATGACGCGGTTCCCCTGCTCTGGTACTACCGGGATGAGACGGATTATCATTTCAACGATATCGAAGAGCAGGACGGCCGCCTGGTCTGTATGCGCACGGTCAGCAGCGTCCGCTTCCTGAACGATCCCGACCGGTTCATTCCCCTCGAGGAAATCACAGAGGACGGGTTGTTCCTGGTATTGATCCAAGTCCGGCACGGGGCGGACGGCGTTCTGGCGGAGCAGGGAAGGACCTGTCTGCACCTCGTGTTCGAATAAGGCCCGATATTGCGGTGCCTTCCCATTAGCGGCAAAACGGGCATCGCGAAAACCGAAGGAAATATCACCTGCTGCAAGAAGGAGTCAGCGAATGAGCAACGAAGAAAATGGCAATAACATTTCCCGACGGAAGTTCATCAAGGGCGTCGGGGTCGGTATCGCCGGGAGTTGTGTGCTGCCGTCGCTGGAGCAAAGCGCCATAGCCCAGGCCAAGGAAGGCGGTGATGCGGTCCATGGTGGGAAGGAATTGCTGTCGCTGACCGTCAATGGTAAACCGGTGCGTGTACTGGTGGAACCGCGGATGACCCTGGCCGAACTGCTGCGGGAAAAGCTGCAGCTCACCGGAACCAAGATCGTCTGCAACCAGGGTGCCTGCGGCGGCTGCACGGTCCTGCTGGATGGTCACGCGGTGTATTCCTGTCACATGCTGGCCCTGGATGCCGCCGAGCGGGAAGTGACTACCATTGAAGGGCTGATGACCGGTGAGGAACTGCACCCCATTCAGCAAGCCTTCGTGGACAAGGACGGCTATCAGTGCGGCTTCTGCACACCCGGTCAGGTGATGGCCGCCCAGGCGCTGCTGCTGCGGCATCCGCGCCCGACCCGCGAACAGGTATTGGAAGGGATGTCTGGAAATATCTGCCGCTGCGCCGCCTATCCCAAGATTCTCGAGTCGGCGCTGGCCGCCGCCGAGAAAATCAGGAAATCGTGAGACGACCGCCGCTCCGTTTCACAGCGTGAGTGGACGGTTGTTGAACATGGGCGCACGATGGTGCAGGGTTGGACAGAACATGGGGAGGTAACATGGCCCGAAAAATTATCAAATCCAAATATTTCGTGGAAGAGGATTTCGTGGAAGTCCTGGCCGAGGTGCCCGCGGGAGGAAGTTCGCCGCTCCCAACCAACCAGGAGATGAAGGTCATCGGCCGGCCCGTTACCCGGCTGGACGGATACGACAAGGTCAGCGGCACCGCCCGCTATACATTTGACATCAATCTGCCCCACCTGGCGCACGCCCGAACCTTGCGCAGCCCTTACGCCCATGCCCGGATCACGGCCATCGATGCACGGGAGGCGGCGAAAATGCCGGGCGTTTTGGGCATCATCCACTACCAGAATGTTGACCAGATTCCCTGGTACGGCAGCAGTTTCTTGTTTGATCCGCATCTGCGGTATGTGGGGGACGAAGTGGCCTGCGTAGCGGCCGAGACCGAGGCGGCGGCGTCCGCCGCCCTGAAACGGATCAAGGTGGAATATGAGGAGCTTCCCTTCGTCGTCGATGCAGCGGCGGCCATGAAGCAGAATGCGCCGGCCATCCATGAAGGGGGTAATATCCAGGGCGGAAAACCCGCGGTATATGCCCGCGGTGATTTCGATGCGGGGCTGGCCGAGGCGGACGTCGTAGTGGAGGAGACCTTCACCACCCAGGTGGAGGTGCACAATCCCACCGAAGTCCATTGCAGTGTCGTCAACTGGGAAGGTGATCGCCTGACGGTGTGGGACTCCACCCAGGCCATCTTCAGCGTTCGCGACACGGTGGCCCAGAGCCTCGGCCTGCCGGCCAGTCAGGTGCGGGTCATCAAACGATATATGGGCGGCGGTTTCGGGTCCAAGCTGACGACCGGCAAGTATACGGTCATGGCCGCCCTGCTGGCCCAAAGGATCGGCCGTCCCGTGCGGATCACCCTGGATCGGGAGGAGATGAACCTGGCGGTGGGTAACCGGCCCGACTCCGTACAGAAGCTGACGGTAGCGGCCAAAAAGGACGGCACGCTCAGCGCCATGTCCCACTGGTCGTACGGCGCCGTGGGCGCTTACCCCAGCGGTGCCGCCTGCAGCTGGCCTCTCCGGACCATCTATCAATGCCCCAACGTCAAGACCGAGGAATATTCCGTATTTATCAATGCCGGACCCGGCCGGCCCTTCCGTGCACCCGGCCACGTGCAGGGAACGTTCGCCCTGGAATCCATTCTGGACGACGTTGCCGAAAAGCTGGCCATGGATCCCCTCGAATTTCGTCGAAAGAACCACGCCACCATCGATCAGGTCATGAATCTGCCCTATACCTCCAAAAAATTGCTTGAGGCTTACGACGCCGGCGCCAAGGCCATCGGCTGGGACCGCCGGCGCAAGGTGCCCGGTGCGGACAAGGGCCGCTACCAGCGTGGCCTCGGCTTCGCCAGCCAGATCTGGTGGGGTGCCGGCACCCCGCCGGCCGGTTGTATCCTCAAGTTGAACCGGGACGGGAGTGTCCGGTTGATCGCCGGAACGCAGGATATCGGAACAGGCACGTACACCGTGATGGCCCAGGTGGCTGCGGAGATTCTGGAGATCCCCATCGAACGGATTCAGGTCAATCTCGGCGACACCGCCGTCGGACCTTACTGTCCCCTGAGCGGGGGCAGCCTGACGACGCCTTCAGTGACGCCGGCCGTGGCAGATGCCGCGCTCCAAATGAAGGAGAAGCTGCTGTCGGCGGCGGCCGCCATTCTCGAGGTGCCTCAAGGCGAGCTGGTGTATCAGCGGGGCGAGGTCCGGCATACCGGCGACACATCGAAAAAGAAAACCATCGTTGAAATCCTCCGGGAGATGCGCGAACAGACGCTCCTCACCTACGGAGCCCGCAACGCCAATCCGGAAGGGTACGCCATCAATTCTTTCGGCGCCCAGTTCGCCGAAGTGGAAGTGGATACCCTCACCGGTCATGTCAAGGTGATCAAGGTGGTGGCGGCCCATGACATCGGCCGTGCCGTCAACCGCCTGACGCTGGAAAACCAGTTCCATGGTGGCATCCTGCAGGGCATCGGCTTCGCCCTCATGGAGGAGCGGGTGATCGATCCGCAGACGGGGAAAGTATTGACGGTGAACTTGCACGATTACAAAATGCCCACCATCATGGACATGCCGGAGATTGAAGTCATCATCGTCAGTGAGGCGGATACGAAGATCAGCAATGTGGGCGCCAAGGGGGTGGGTGAACCGGCGATGATCCCCACGCCGGGCGCCATCGCCAACGCCATTTACAATGCCATTGGGGTTCGGCTTCACAGCCTGCCCATGACCCCGGACAAAATACTCATGGCATTGGCGCAAAAAGGGTAGGTGGCGGGATCACAAATACGGTGCGAGGGTTTCCGTCGCTGCATGCGGCTGGAATGTCAACCATCACAGGAGAAGCATGATGAATCATTTCGAATACCTTCAGCCCACCGACCTGGCCGAGGCCAGCCGGCTGTTAGGGGATGGACCGGATGAGGCCATGATTTTCGCCGGGGGCACGGATATGTTGAGCCTGCTGAAGGATGATGTCGTCGCCCCCCGCAAACTGATCAATATCAAGGGAATTCCCGGACTGGATGACATCCGCTACACTCCCGGAAACGGATTGGTCCTGGGGCCGTTGGTCACCATCCGTGCCATCAAGGAAAACCCGACGATTCGGGAGCATTACCCGGTACTGGCCGAGGCGGCGGATGTCCTGGCCTCACCGCAGTTGCGCAATCTGGGAACCCTGGGCGGCAATCTCTGCCAACGACCGCGCTGCTGGTATTTCAGGGGCGATTTCGATTGTCTGCGCAAAGGGGGCGCCACTTGCTACGCGCTGGAGGGCCGCAACAAATATCATTGCATCATCGGCGGCCATCCCTGCGTCATCGTTCATCCGTCGGACATGGCGGTTGCCCTGCTGGCCCTGGACGCCAAGGTCACCATTTACACGCCGGAAGAAACGCGACAGATCCCGCTGAACGAATTTTTCGTACGTCCGGCGGAGGATTACGAACGGGAGCATGTACTGAAGCCCGGCGAGATTATGAGCCGGATCGAGGTGCCGGCGCCGCCATCGGGTATGCTGTCCGGATACCGGAAATTTATGGAGCGGGCCGTGTGGGATTTCGCCGTCGTCAGTGTGGCGGCTGTGTTCACCCGAAGCGGCGACCGCATCACCGGCGGCCGGGTGTCCTTCGGCGGAGTGGCCCCCGTTCCCTGGCAGGATGAGGCCTTTAACCGCAAACTGTCTGGATTGCGGCTGACGAAGAGGAGCGTCACCGACGCGTGCAAGACGTTGCTTTCCGGAGCCGAACCCTTGTCCGAAAATGCGTTCAAGCTCCCCCTGGCCCGCAATCTGACGGGCAGTCTGTTGCTGGAGCTGGCGGGCGTTCCCCTCTGAGGGGCAGGCCTTCGATCCACGGAACGGAAATTCCTGCCGAACGCCTCGACGACCCAACGCCGTCCGGACCGGTCTGACTGTTTACCTGAACATCGATTCCACCGTATCTGAGCGGTTGACCTTTTTCTGGAATCCGGGGTAAACTGATTTCAAAGGTACGTGTTTGCCAGGGAGATCCTCCAGACAGGAACGTTTTCATGGACGCCGACGTCTTTAGGCCGTCATCCCCGGACCAGGAAGCGGTGATGCGCCGCGCCGAGGAGCTGGATCCCGAGCTTTTCATACGTGAAGGTGAGGAGCAGGCCTTATCCGCCGTCATCGAGGAGATCATCAGCGCCAAGGATCTCCATCCGCCCCGGTTGGACAAGCAGAATCCGCTTGCCGGCTGGACTGAGACCTATTACACCTACCATGGGGTGGCAACCCGTCGCCGGGCGGTGCGCGGCATCCGGGACTCCATTCTAACGCCGCCCGGTTCCAGTGCCGATACGGGTCACAAACACGTCCTTGACTGCCAGAATGTCCGAAAGTGGAGACTCCATACCAAGGTTCTGGACAAAATCATTCGCTACATTCTGGACTGTTTCGGCAGCTTGACCGATGTCGGCGGCGATCCGCTGCGCATGCACATTGGCCGTCACTTTCTGGTGGAGCATTCGCTGCATGCCGCCCAGATTCTGTGCGCCCTGGTCCAACCGGTCTGTTTGGGTGCCGTTCTGGCCGCCTTAGGTCACGATTTGGTGGAGGATTATTTTCTGGCGTCGGACCGGCCCGATGCCGAGTGGCAGCTGGCCGCGTATCCGCCCAATTGGCAGACCGTTCTGGAGAGTGCCAACAAGCGGTTGCTGGCCAAGTTTTGCGTGGATGACGAAACGGTCAACCTGGAAATCGTAAGGGGTGTGGAGGCGGTGATCAAGCTCACCCGGAATCCGTTGATGGATTACGAGATGGATTTCCAGATGGCCATCGCCAGGGAGCCGGAGCTGGGTATGTTCACCGCCGGTTATGACACCCTGGTGACGGAATTGAGCCAGGAGCGCGAACGCCTGGTCGCCTATGCCGTCATGGCAAAAGCCGCCGACAAAATCAGCGGTTTGCTCACCATCGCACCGAATTTCGAATACCGGCGCAAACTGAAGCTCTACGGAAAATCATGGCTGGTGCTCAACCAGGTGAAAAAGCTGGCCGGCCAGCGGAGCACGGGTCGCAGCCCCCGGATCTTCGTCATGCTGGCGGACCAGATGGCCATCGAGTTGCGCCGGCAACTGCGGCGGGAATTGGAGCGGGTCCGTAAGTTGCTGCCCAAACTTTACAAGGCCGGCGGCTGGAGTCCGCCCGAGGATCCTCTGGGATTGGATATCCGCACGCGCAATGAGTACATCCGCTCCGGCGACTTTTTTCGACAGGACAGCGCCGAGACGGACATCCTACGGCGCAGCCGTGACTATGCCCGGACCATTTATTCCCTCATCCTGCTGGGTTCGAAGCTGCGACCCGATTTTGCCATCAATCCCGGCCTGATGCGGCGGGAGGAAGACGGGCGCGAGGCGCTGAACCGGCTTCGCCGGGAGCAACGGGCATTCGTGGCGGAGCTGCCCGAGCGACGGCCCTCAGACGCTGAAATTGAATCCCTCGTCAAAAACCAGGCCGGCGCCCTCCTGGAGCAGTTTCATCGCCTGAGCCGACGGCTGCTAATCCTTGACTCCCTCATGGAATTGTATATTTTGAACGAGAGTTTCTTTCTGGACAGTGCCACGATGGGCCGGTAGACATGCGACAGAGCATCCGTCACTGTCGGGATGGCGGGGAAGCCATCCGATAACTGTGTAGATAGTTGTAGGTGGTTACCCAAAGGACATCGTCCCTGATCTCAAGGTAATCGGCAGCGGAATCGAGCGCTTGCCAGGTCAGAACCTGCCCGCTGATTTGATCCACAATATACAGAAAATCAGGCTCGCTGGTAAAGCCGTAGCCGCAGATGAGCCATGCACCGGCGGGGATGAAGATATTGTTGCTGACCAGGTGGGGCGTCCGCCAGAGTTCTTCGCCGGTGTCGGGATGGATGGCCACCAGTTCCGAACAGCGGTCGCCCGATTCGCGGCTGTACGATGCACAGGCGGCGTTGAAGAACAGACGAGGCGGCACAAGGCGGATATCCTGAATTTCTCGAGGCTGTCCGTCGGGAAGAAAGCGGTCTAATCCGACGGACCATTGCAATGTGCCGTCCTGTCCGTAGAAGCGGGCTTCATATGTATCGTACGCCCCCGTCCCCGGCGGAGAGCGATAGAAAGCCAGCCAGCCTTCGGGGTGGTCGTCCAGGATGTTGAGCTCCAGTCCGGAGGGGAGGACATGGGGCACGGCGGCGGGTACGGCCGGGCCAATCCATTGCCCCTCGCCGGGTAGCCGGTGCGAACGCAGGCGGTAGATGCGGCCGTTGATTTTGTTGACGCCGCTCAGCCCCAGCGCTGCATAATCGCTGCCGTATGCCAGAAAACGGGATTCCATATGGATCAGGGCGGGCCGGCGGGTGCGGGGGTTCAAGGGACCAGGCCGGTTCAGCGAGACGAAATCCAGGCTGATCCAACCCGCGTCACCCGTGACGGATTCGACCTGGCACCAGCGCGTGAACGGGGTGTCCTGTTCGGCCGTATCCCGAATGGCCAGGGCGGATAGGACCTGCCCCCGGGGTACGGTTTTCAGGGGAGCGGCACTGATGGATGGTGCGTCCCGTAATCGGACGTTCTGCAAACAAAGCGCCTGGGATCCGGACGGCAAGGAGTGGTCCGCGGTATCGCCGCGAAGGAAAACGGCCAGAATGAGCGCCAGCGTACAGATGGTCAGAGCGAACGGTTTCGGGGCCATGGGTCTTCTCCTCGGCCGGCGGGAATAAAAAAGCCTTCCGCATGGGAAGGCTACCTTATATGCTGGTGCCGAAGGGGGGACTCGAACCCCCACGTCCGCAATTGGACACTAGATCCTGAATCTAGCGTGTCTGCCAATTCCACCACTTCGGCCCCGACTTGTCAAATACAGGCTCCAATCCGGAGCAGCGACTATTGTACAGTGAATCCCTTGATTGTCAAGCGGACAGTTTAAAAAATATGCCGCCGTCAATCACCAAAATTATACATGACGGAGGCGGCGAAATACTTGCGATATTCACCCCAGTCATAGGCCACGTCGATCTGCAGATTGCGGAAAATGACCATGCCCACGCCGAAAGTGACGTGGTCATCATCACCCACGGCGGGATTGGACACCCTGTAAAGCAGGTCCGGCGCCGCGTCAGCCCCGCCCAGGTAATGAATGGATGGATCGGCGTCGCGGTAGTAACCGGCACGCAGGGAAAAGGAATCGGTGGCGCCGAAGGGAATGGTGTATTCGCCACCCAGCCGGATTTCGGTACCGTTTTCCCAGCCGAAGAAACGGCCGCTGTTATCCTGGCCACCCTGGGCGAGGGGATTGATGGCGGCGCGGAATTGATCGTTGAGATCCTCGTAGGTGATGTACACCACGTCCAGGTTGAAGGTGAAGGTGTCGGTGGGCGTGAGGGATACGCCGAAACCGATCCGGTCGGGGACGTCGATCTCGAATTCCTCGATGACGGACCGCAAATCGTCATACTGACCCGTGCTGAAATTAAAACGGGACATGTTGTCGAAGAAGATGGTACTCACCTTGTGCTTTTCACCGTAACGGTAAACCCCGCCCAGGCTAAGGTAATGGGCCGGTTTGTACTGGAAGCCGGCGACGAAGGAAACCTGGTAGTCCGAATCGTCCATCAGGAGGTAGTTACCCGGGGAACCCACGGGATCAGTGCGCATGAACGACAGATCCACCTGCGGTGGCCAGGCGGCAGAATCAAAATCCACCTGCTCCCGGGCTTCGAAATCCATCTGGGCCAGCCGAACGGAGAAACCGACGCCGAATGTTTCATGCAACCGCCGGGAAATAGTGGCCCCCCAATTGATGAGCTTGAAATCCAGTTTCACTGACTGGCGGTTCATGACCCAGACGTTGTAACCCGGCGGGGGATCAGGTATCTGAAAACTCTGGTTGCTGTATTCCGACTGGAAATTGGCCAGTTCCTGCCGGTAAACCGCAAAGGCCCAGTTCTTGGTGGGATGCACGTAGCTGATGAACGTCGGGCTGTGCACGATGTCCTCGAAATCCCGGTAGATGACCTGGTTGCCATCCGCGTCATAGGCATGGGTGGACGTATTCTTGAAATACCGGTACTCGGCGAAGAGCATCGGTTTCGGAATGAACAGCAGACCGGCCGGATTGATTTCCGATCCGGTAGCGTCGTTGCCCTGGGCGATGAAGGCGTTACCCATGGCCGTGGCCCGACCGCCCGGGTTCAGAAAGTTGAAACGGAAATTGGAAATGCTGGCCGGGGTAAAAAGGTCGTCCGACTGGGCCAGGATGGGACTCACTACACAGATGGCCGCCAGAGCGATGAATACAACTCTTTTTGCACTCATTGTTCCTCCAGTTATTGCAAACAACTTGCAGTTTCTATATTTACACGAAAAGATCAAACCAGAACCTCCGGTCCGATTGTCGGAGTCGTGTCATCATCTGGCCGGACGCCCTCGTCCGAAACTAATCCCAGTATCTACAAATAGATGCTCAGTGCGTTCTGCTGAACATTCTACAATGAAAGGCGACACCAGGCAAGCGTTAAACAATAAGAGTCCTATTGGAGGGGAATCGCCGGCACGGCGGCCATGAACTGCCCGGTGTCGTCGCCGAACAACTGGAAAACCACGATGCCGGACCCGGGATTTCGGTTTTCCACGATAATGTACCCGCCGAAGATGGAAGTCAGGTTCGGCAGAAGATCGTGAAGCAGAAAAATCAATCGGCCGCTGGCGGGGACAAAGGCGTTTTGTGACTCCAGTCGCTCGCCGGATTGCGCATAAGCGGTGATTCCCACATTGATGGGCGTGACGCGGGGATTGACGATGGCCATGCCGGTGTAGTAGTTCACTGTGCCCAGTGTCCCGTTGGCGATATGCCCCATCAGGAATTTGTCCTGTTCCGCCGGCTGGATCGGCAGGGCCGAGTAAAACTCGCCGCCGGCACGATGGATATAGGTGACGTGGCCGAGCAAGGGGGCCGGTGTTTCCGGGGTGATGATCAGGTGGCCGGTGAAGGGCTCGTCCACATTGAACAGAAGATCGGCGATGTTGCGTTCGAGTTTGCCGTGTGGGGCGATCCCATAGCCCGAAAAGGTGGCGGCGATCTGGTGACCATCGGCGTCCAGCAGGCGCAGGCCGACCTTGACGTTTTCTTCGCCCGTGTTGACGAGGGTGAGGATTGAGTCATATTCGGCGCCGAGGTTGCCCTGGGCGATATGAGCGGAATAGTAGTGATCCATGGTCCGTCCGGGGATCATGGCCGGCAGGCAGGCGATGGAGTCGGCGGTGCCGAACACTTCGACGCCGATGATGGCCGGATCGGATCGGACGACGATGTAATCGCCGTTGGCGGCGCCGGGAAAGGTGGTGGCGACGTCGATGACCTCCCGGCCCCTTCCCACCAGCCAGAAAGTGGTCGATTCCTTCAAATTGCCGAAGCGGTGATACAGCTCCACGGTGACGCTGGCCTGCTCCTGGCGGGGGTTCATGAGATAAATTTCCGTGAAATTTTCGCCTTCGACCTGCACTCCGGTGAAGACAAATTCGAACAGCGCCTGGCGGATATCGGGCGCCTGGGTCCCGTCAAGAAACACATGCTCGTCGAAATTGTTCATCAGCCATAGCCCGTACGTTCCCGGATCGGTCAGAAAGGCCCGGACCCAGCGTTGGGATTGGTTGGCTTCGGGTCCCAGCAGCCCGTCAAAATACCGGGCGAATTGCGAATGAATCGGGATGGATTCGGTGGCCGAGGAGTAGTACTGCCCGCTGTCATTGAAGAGTTCCAGATTCAGCAGACAGTCACCGGCACCCCGATTCACCACTGAAAAAGAGATCTCCGCGCTGCGGGGAAAGTGGATTACATTGAATCCGCTGCGACTGACGGCGGCGGCGCCTTCCCGTGAACTTACACCGCCAAAACCGCTCCCCCCGCCCACGGACAAGATATTGTCCTCGGGCAGGCGCACGTTGTTTTCGGGGTCCACGATGACGTCGGCCAGCGTGTCGAGTGTATCGGTCAGGCTGAGCTTCCCCGTATCGTCCGACGTACAGAGACTGAGCACGTGATGGTCGCGGTACCCGAGCAGAACATCCGGCCCGCTCCGTCCGTCCAGATTCTCCGCCAGCAACGACGCCGGGGTGTGCATGAAGAAGATGGGATTCTGGGCGAGCTGCATGGTGAACTGCCCGTCATTGGATGCCTTGAGAATGGAGAGCGCCTTGTCCCCTTCCAGCAGAAAGGCCAGATCGTGGAATCCGTCCCGGTCGAAGTCGGCGCCGGCCAGGTCTACCGGATCACGGCCGACACCCATGAACAAGTTGGGGGTGAATGTGCCTCCCGTTTCGTTCAGGTATACGGACAGCGAGTTGGAATCCTTATTGGCGACAGCGATGTCGGGGCGGCTGTCGCCGTTGAAATCACCGTCGGTCAGGGCCATGGGCATCGCGCCGGTGAGGTAGGAATTCGAAGCCGTGAACGAATCGCCGAAAAGAATGTTCAGCTGGCCCGCGGCGGCATCGGTGAAGATATAGTCAGCCAAACCGTCGTCGTTCAGATCCTTGACCAGCGAGTCGGACGGCCGGCCCGGCATTTTCAGCCAGCCGGAGGGCAGGGCCACGCGGGTCGATCTGGCTTCTTCGAGAAAAAGGTCTTCCCACAGATAGATGATGAGGTTGCCGGTATCATCACCGATGAGCACGTCGGGCAGCCGGTCGCCTGAGACATCGGCGACGTCTACCGTGACGGGAATGATTCCGACCGTTTCCCGCCACTCCAGGCCGGTGAAACGTTGATCCGGCTGGCCGAAAGACCAGTACAATCGATTAGCGTTTTCGTCAATGCTCACGATATCATCCCAACCGTCGCCGTTCAGATCAGCGGTAGCGAAGTCGGTAAGTTCGCCGCCGATGGTGGAGGTGACAAAGGTCTGTTCTTCGAGAACTCCCGAGATATGGAACAGCGCCAGTTGGGCGGGCATGAATAATGTATAGATCGGTGTGAGGCTGTACTGGTAATACGTGGTGATATTCAGTTTGACGACCGGTGCCTCCGCGGCCGGGTAATCCCGCATGTCCAGATAGAATAATGTCGAGGGCTGGGTATACATCCCTTCCGACCCCAGGTTGCTATCGGGAGTGGCGGGCCAGACATTGGCCGGCAGACCGATGGTGAAGCCATAAAAATCATACTCTGTGTTGGGCATCCAGTCCGACGTGCTCTCGGTGATTCGGATGAGGATCACGTTCTCGCCGGCGACATAGCGGAAGAGTTGGATGGCGTGCGGTCCGGCGAAGTCAATGGCTTTGGCGGTCATCTGTCGGCCCTTTGCCGAAGAGGATTTTTCCTCTCTGTACCCGACCAGCGCCAGATCCTGAACCACTTCTCCCCCGCTGGGCAAGGGGGACGTGGTGTTCGGCGTACCGGTGGCCAGCGTGCGGGACAAGGACGTTTCCGGCGGCAGCCGAATTTCGATGATGGCGGGATCGTCCGGCGAAACATACATAAAGGAATCGTGACTGATATGAAACAGAAGATAGGGTGCCGGAAGGATTTGGGACGATGCATTCTTGTAAATCGGCGCTTCTACCGTTTCATCATAATAAATATAGACAAACCCCTGGGCCGGCAGAGGCGAAAAGCCGATCACCGCCAACCAGAGGGCCGTTAAGATACTCATAGCCATGTGGGAAAGTTTCATGGTTCCCCTCCGAAAGTGTTTTACCGGGAATGGTAAGAACGCAGATCTGTGCTATAATTATACGACATATTCACGAATTCAACCAGCGGGAAGGAGACGAGGATGGCGGGCTGGGGCAGAGTCGGGTGGCTGCTGATTCTTCTGGTCGTCGTTTTTCCGGCCGCCGGCGCCGTTTTGCAGGCCCAGGAAGAGAAGCCGGCCGTCATGGCCGACAAAGAGCGCAAGTGGTATCTGAATTACCAGGACGCCCTGGATTTTATCAAAGAGGGCCGTTACCAGGAGGCGGCCCAGTTTCTGGAAACCACCATTTCCCAACGGACCGAACCCAAGAGTAGCATCCGTATGTACGGCAACATCCGGCGGCCCTATATCCCTTATTTCTACCTGGGTGTCGCCCAGTTCCATCTCGGCAAGTATGAGCTGGCCGAAAACAACTTCAGGAAATCGAAGCAGTTCGGAGAATCTCTCAAACTGGACGAGGGAAAGGAGATCGGCGGCTACTTACAGCAATGTGCCACCCGGATCGCCGAACTGAAGGAACAGGGCCAGCCGTCCGTCGATCCGGATTACGAGCGGGCCCTGGATCTGTTTACCGAGGAAAAGTATGCCCAGGCCAAACCCCTACTGGAGAAGGTGCAGGGTCAGGGTGGCCCCTTTGCCGGAAAGGCGGCGGATCTGCTGGTGAAAATCGCCGCGTTCGAAGCCGAACAGGCACGGGTGCGGCAGTTGCAGCAGGAAATCGATGACCTGGCCCGGCGGGCGCAGGCCGCGTTTGCCGAAGGCAATTTTGAGCAGGCCCGCGATCTGTATCAGGAGATTTCTCGCAAGAAGCCGGATTATCCCGATGTCTTTCCCAATTTACAGAAGGCGGAGAATGCTGTGGAGATGAGCCGGGAGCTGGGGACAGCCCGCCGCCTGGCCAAGACTCAGCCTTCGGAAGCCGAGGAACTCGTGGAAGGCATCCGTCAGAAAAACCCCCAGTTTCCGGGTCTGGCGGAAGTGGCCCAGTTGATCACCCAGGAAAAGCGGAAGAAGGAGTTGGCCGACAAGCGGGCCGCCATCGTGCAGTATATGGGCGAGGGAATGGCCGCGTTTCAGGAAGGACAGTGGGCGCGGGCCAAGCGGCGCTTCGAAGATGCCCTGGGCCTGGGACCGACGTCGGATGAAACCCGGGAGATTCGCGATTTCCTGACGCAGATTGACGAGAAACTGGCCCGGGAAAGCAGGATCCGTGATCTCTTGACCCAGGGGCGGCGTGATCTCCAGAATGACCGGCGGGATGAGGCCCGGGTGGCCTTTGAACAGGTGTTGGCCCTGGAGCCGGGCCACGGCGAGGCCCGGCAGTTCCTCACACTGCTGGACCGCATGTCCGGGGCGGATCTCACCGAAGAGGCGGTCCGGATGCTCAAGGAGGGAATCCGCCATTTTCTGCTGGGACAATACCCCGAGGCCGAAGCCAGTCTGAATCAGTACCTGGCCTTCGCCACCGAAAAAGAGTCCCTGGCCCGGTTTTTCCTTGGGGCGGCGCAAGTGAGTCAGTACTTCATCGTGCAGATGCAGGATCAGCAGCTGCTGAGAAAGGGTCACGACAATCTGCGCCAGGCCAGGAGCGCCTCCGGTTTCCTGCTGACGGATCGCCTGCGGTCCCTCCTGTCGCCCCGAATACTCGAAATATATGAAAAAGATCATCTTGACAATCCCTGAGCCTTTTGCTAATGTAACTGCCGCTGTGTAGGTGCGTAGCTCAGGGGGAGAGCACTTCCTTGACGCGGAAGGGGTCAGCGGTTCAATTCCGCTCGCACCTACCATTTTTTTATTTATGAAAAAAATCCATCCACGGAAAACCAAAAAATGTTGAAAGTTATTGAACGTGACGGGCAGCGCCGTGTAATCGAAGAGCTGCAGCGCGCCCTGGATATTTACCGACACAGCACTTCTCACCTGATGGCCCTGGCCGTGCTGGAGCTGTTTCCCGGCACCCATCTGGGTATCGGCCCGGCTACCAGTGAGGGGTTTTACTACGATTTCGAGCTGGACCATCGGTTTACCGACGAGGATCTGCCCCGGATCGAGGAGAAGATGCGGGAGCTGGCCAAGAGCGATATCCCCTTCGAACCCACCATCATCACGGTGGACGAGGCCGAGCGGGTGTTTGCGGAGATGGGTGAACGCCTGAAATGCGAGCTCATCGATGAACGGAAAGGGGAGACGTTGTCCTGCTACCGGCTGGGTCAGCTGTATGACTTCTGCACCGGGCCGCATGTGGAGTCCACGGGGAAATTGAAACATTTCAAGCTCCTTTCCATCGCCGGCTCCTATTGGCGGGGCGACGAGCACCGGGAGCAGCTGCAACGGATTTACGGAACGGCGTTTTTCAGTCGTGAGGATCTGGAAAACCATCTGGCCTTTCTGGAGGAGGCCAAACGACGCGACCATCGCCGGCTGGGCAAGGAGCTCGATCTGTTCAGTTTCCACGAAGAGGCCGGCTCCGGTTTCGTGTACTGGCATCCCCGCGGCGCCTTCATCAAGGATGTGATCGAGCGCTACTGGAAAGAGGAGCACTTCAAGCGCGGCTACGAGCTGGTGAGTATTCCCCATGTCGCCCGTCACAACATGTGGCGGACTTCCGGCCATTACGAGTACTACAAGGAAAACATGTACACCCTGGACATCGATGAGGAAGAGTACGTCGTCAAACCGATGAACTGCCCGGGCCACATTCTCATTTACCAGACGCACCTCCACAGCTACCGCGAATTGCCGGTGCGTTACGCCGAGTTGGGGACGGTTTACCGTTACGAGAAGAGTGGGGTGCTGCACGGCACCTTGCGCGTGCGCGGTTTTACCCAGGACGACGCCCATATCTTCTGCACGCCCGATCAGGTCATCGAGGAGATCGACGGTGTGCTGGATCTTTGCCAGGACCTGCTGGAGACATTCGGTTTTCATCAGTACGAGGTGGAGCTCTCAGTCCGAGATCCCCAAAACAAGGAGAAATATGCGGGTTCCGACGAGGAATGGGAGCTCGCGGAAAAATCGTTGGTCCAGGCCATGGACAAGCGCCAGATATCGTACCGGCGGATGGAGGGTGAAGCCGTCTTTTATGGCCCCAAGATCGATTTCAAGCTGGTGGACGCCATCGGCCGGAAGTGGCAGTGTTCGACGGTGCAGTTCGATTTCAACCTGCCCAAGAGATTCAATATCACCTATGTCGGCAAGGACTCCCAGGAGCACCATGTGTACATGATCCATCGGGCCATCATGGGTTCTCTGGAGCGCTTCTTCGGAACGCTGGTGGAACATTATGCCGGGGCCTTCCCCCTCTGGCTCACCCCCGAGCAGGCCCGAGTGATTCCCGTCAGTGAAAAATTTGGCGACTATGCCGCTGAAGTGACCCGGAAACTCAAGTCCGCCGGTTTGCGGGTGCACCTGGATGACCGAAACGAAAAAGTCGGCTACAAGATTCGGGACGCCCAACTGCAAAAGATCCCCTACATGATCGTCGTCGGCGGCAGAGAGCAGGAAAGCGGCGCCATTTCCGTGCGCAATCGCTTTGACGGTGACCTCGGGAGCATGGAAATCGCACATTTTGTTGATACTGTAAAATCCCATATTGACAGTAAAAGCGTAAAACCGTAAATTACGGGCGAACTATTCTGATTTCAGGAGGAATCTATTAAATACGATCGGAATCAAGGCAAGAACCGCGTGCGCATTAATGATCAGATTCGCGCATCCGAGGTGAGATTGATTGATGATGAAGGGGCGCAGGTTGGGATTATCGACATGACCAAGGCACTGGAGCTTGCCCAGGAGAAAGGTCTTGACCTTGTCGAGGTGGCACCGGAGGGGAAGCCGCCTGTCGTAAAAATCATGGATTTCGGCAAATACCTGTATCAGCAGAAGAAAAAGTTGCAGGAAGCCAAAAAGCGACAGAAAATCATCCTGGTGAAGGAAGTGAAATTTCGACCGCGGACCGACGTCCATGATTACGAATTCAAAAAAAATCACATCAAGCGTTTTCTGGAGCAGGGGAATCGGGTCAAGTGCAGTGTTTTTTTCAGGGGACGGGAAATGACCCACCCGGAACTGGGGTATGACCTGCTGGCCAGAGTCTGCCAGGATCTGGTGGATCTGGCCGAGATCGAGAGCGCTCCCAAGATGGAAGGGCGCAATTTGATCATGTACCTCACACCGAAAAAATAGCCCCCTTCTGAAAACTCATTGACACATCCCAAATTATTAATATAATCGTTGGGTATTTTTACGTGGAGTGTGTCCGAGCGTTTCCGGGCCAGTTCACCAACGCATGAGGAAAGGAGCAGAATCGTGCCCAAGCTCAAAACCAAACGAGCCGCCGCCAAGCGGTTTCGCGTTACAGCTACCGGAAAAATATTGCGCGGCAGCAGCCACAAAAGTCACATTCTGACCAAAAAGAGCCAGAAGCGGAAACGAAACTTGCGCAAGACATCCCTGGTGTCCACCGCCGATCTCGGTCGCGTGCGGGATATGCTGAATCTGTAAATCTGTGGAGAGGAGTAGGTCATGCCCAGAGTACGCCGGGGAAACCGGAAATTAATTCGTCGAAAGAAAATATTGCAACTGGCCAAGGGATATCGCGGTTCCCGTCATCGTTTGTACCGAACAGCCAAGGAGACGGTCGAACGGTCGCTGGTCTATTCCTATCGGGATCGCCGGCAGCGCAAACGGCAGTTTCGTCGGTTGTGGATTGTCCGAATCAATGCGGCATCCCGTGAACAGGGATTGTCCTACAACCAGTTTATGTCCGGGTTGAAGAGGGCCGGTGTGGATTTGGACAGGAAAGTGCTGGCAGAACTGGCGGTCAATCATCCCGGAACGTTCGCCGAGCTGGCCGCCATCGCCAAGGAAGCGTAATCCTCTTAACCGTCTGACAATATCCAACCGGCTGAGCGCCTGTCCGCCCAGCCGGTTTTTTTTTGAGGTCATACCATGCGCAAGGACTTGGAGCAGATTCTGGTTGAATTCCGGCAGGAAGTGGAACGGGTCGCTACGGATGAGCACCTGAAACAGCTGCACGGCAAGTATTTCTCCCGGGAAAAAGGGGTCCTGTCGGCCCAGTTGCGACGGATCCGGGAAATACCCGTCGCGGAACGCCCCGGTTTCGGTCAGGATGTCAATCTGCTGAAACAGGAAATGGAAGCGGAATTCGACCGCTTGACCCGCACCCTGGCCGATGAGGATTATCACCGGCGGGTCGAACAGGAGCGGCTGGACATTACCCTGCCCGCCGTGGGTCTGCCTCGCGGTTCCTTTCATCCCATCAAGATGGTGGAACAGGAACTGTGCGGCATATTCGAGCGGATGGGCTATTCCATCGTCGAGGGGCCGGAAATCGAAACGGATTTTTATAATTTCGGCGCGCTGAATTTTCCGCCCGATCATCCCGCCCGCGACGAGCAGGATACGTTTTTTGTCGCCGGCGGCCGATATTTACTGCGCACCCACACGTCGCCGGTTCAGATCCGCACCATGCAGCAGCTGGCTCCGCCTCTCAAGATCATCGCGCCGGGCAAGGTGTTCCGGAAGGATACGCCCGATGCGACCCACTATCCCATCTTTCACCAGATCGAAGGTCTGGTCGTGGCGGAAAATGTTTCCCTGGCCGATTTGAAAGGGACGTTGCACGATTTTGCCCGGCAATTTTTTGCGCCCGATGTGCGGGTGCGCCTGCGGCCCAGTTTTTTCCCGTTTGTGGAGCCGGGGGCCGAAGTCGATATCAGCTGCATCTTCTGCGGCGGGAGCGGATGTCGAATCTGCAAGCAGTCCGGCTGGATCGAGATCCTGGGGGCCGGCATGGTGCATCCCAACGTCTTCGTCAATTGCGGGCTCGATCCGGAAGAACACACCGGCTTCGCGTTCGGCATGGGCGTGGACCGGATGGCCATCCTGAAGTATGGGGTTCCCGATATCCGGATGTTCTGGGAAAACGACGTCCGCTTCCTGAATCAATTCTGGTACGTGCAGTAAGGAGCAGAGAGGCTATGAAAATCAGTCTCAACTGGTTGAAGGATTTCATCATGCTGGATGAATCTTCCGTGGATCTGGCGCACGATCTCTCCATGCTGGGGCTGGCGGTGGACACCGTGGCAACGGTGGGACCGGATGAGATTCTGGAACTGGATATCACGGCCAACCGTCCCGATTGCCTGAATCACCTGGGCGTTGCGCGGGAGCTGAGCGTGGCCTACGGTGTCCCTTTGCGAAGGCCGGGTGTACCCACGGCTCCCCTGCCGGAGGTCGCTGCCGTACCGGTAGAAATTTCCATCGCTGGCGAGGACTTGTGCTTCCGGTATTGCGGGCTGGTCATCGACGGTGTGCGCCTCCAGCCATCCCCGCAGTGGCTGCAGGAGCGGCTGGAGGCTGTCGGCCAACGGCCCATCAACAATATCGTCGACATCACGAACTATGTGCTGCAGGAACTGGGACACCCCCTGCATGCCTTCGACTTCCGGCGTCTGAAGCAGGGCCGGATCATCGTGCGGCGGGCCCGGCGCGGGGAAAAAATCGAAACCTTGGACCGTCAGGTGCGGATTTTGACGGAGGAGATGCTGGTCATTGCCGATGCCGAGGATGCCGTCGCCCTGGCGGGCGTCATGGGGGGCGCGCATTCCGAGGTGGATGAGGGAAGCACGTCCATCCTGCTGGAGAGCGCCTGGTTTCTGCCGACTTCCGTCCGCAAAACCGCTCGGCAGCTGGGGATGAATACCGAAGCATCTTACCATTTCGAAAGGGGGGCCGACCTGGAGATGCCGCCCTACGCCTTGCTACGGGCAGCCACGCTGATGACAGAGTTGGCCGGGGGGGAAATTGTCTCGCCGCTCATCGATGTGTATCCACGGCGCCATCAGCCCCCGGAGATTACACTGCGCGCCAACCAGTTGCGACGTCTGATCGGCATTGATGCCATACCGGATTTTGTGGAAAAAACCTTGCAGCGACTGGAATTCCAGGTGGTCGGCTACGACGACGGAGCATGGCGGGTGCGGCCCCCCTCTTTCCGCGTGGATGTCAGCCTCGAAGCCGATCTCATCGAGGAAATCGCCCGGTTTCAAGGGTATGACCGCTTGCCGTCAACGTTGCCCGCATTCGCCGCTGCGCCGGTGACGGCCCGCCTGACTCGCCAGCGGGATCGTCTGCGGATGTATATGCGGGAAAGTGGATTTCAGGAAATCCTGACCAATTCCTTCGTGTCCACCCGGCGCGACGCGGAGTTCAGCATGGACAACCGGGGTGCCAATATTCCGGTGGACAATCCGCTGGCCGAGGAGGAACCGTTTTTCCGGGCCAACCTGCTGGGTGGCATGGTGGAAACGTTGAAGTTCAACGAAAACAACTTCAACCAGAATGTGCGCCTGTTTGAAATCGGTGCGGCCTACCGTCTGGAGGACGAAAAAATCAACGAACGGCACCGCCTCGCCGTGGGCGCATACGGCGAGTACATCGTCCACAAATGGATGGCGCGGAACCAGCCGGTGGATTATTTCTATCTGAAAGGCGTCATCCAGGGTCTGCTGGAACGCCTGGGGGTCTCCGGTTTCACACTGGCGCCCGGTGATGACATCGCCTTTCTGCAGCCGGGCCATGCGGCCGTATTTTCTGTTGACGGCCACGTGCGGGGAGTATTCGGCTTGCTGAACCAGAAAATTTCTCGTGACTGGAAATTCCGCCAGGACATCCTGCTGGGCGAGGTCGAGCTGAACAGTTTCCTGAGTTTACCCGAACCCGCATTTGCCTTTCGGCACCTCTCCCGGTTTCCACAGGTTACCCGGGATCTATCGTTTACAGTTGACAATAAAGTCTCATTCGGTACAATAAAGAGAGGGCTTTTCGGCTTGAAAATCCCAGAGATAGTTGATGTTAAATTGCTTGATCTTTACAAGGGCGAAGATGTCCCGCAGGGACGCCGCGCCTTGACCGTCCGGCTGGTTTTCCAGGATCCGCAACGGACCTTGACGGACCGGGAAGCAGACACCTTGCGTGATCGGGTGACCGGATTCCTGGTGAAAGAATACGAGATTCGTTTTCGATAACGGGACATGAGCGAACAGAATGTGACATCGCGGGAACGATTTTCCCATCTGGAAGACAAGATATATCGCGTCAGCGAATTTTTTAAACAGGTTTTGGAGCAGAATCACCAATTAAAGGAGGAGATAGAGGCTCTCACGAATAGATTCCACGAACTGGAAGAGCGGTGCGCCCGTCTTGAAAAAATGGTGGGTACGGTTCGTGAGGAGAAGGATCTGATCGCCGAGAAGATCAGGTCCATTCTGACGGTTCTGGATGCGCTGGAAAAAAGGTAGCGGTGTTGACAGAGGTTTAATTCGGTGCAAATAAATATCTTAAATCAAACCTTCAATATACAGGGAGGCGACGACCCGGCACACATGACAGAGTTGGCCGGTTACGTCGAAGATAAGATGAAGGATATCCGGCGGGCGACAAACACGGTAGACTCCTACCGGCTGGCCATCCTGACGGCGCTGCATATTGCCGATGAACTTTTTCGCATGCAGCGCGAATATCAGGAACTGGATCGTTTTATCAACAAGAAAAGCGTGGAATTTGTCAAGATTCTTGACCAATTCACGGAATAGGGCACCGAATTATCGAGATTCCTGCAACGATTGTGAGGAGATAAGATTTTGAGCCTACATTTATTTGGACGGGAGTTCGGAGTTTCGTTGCCGTGAGCAGACCTTCCCTTGGAAGGGAGCCTGAAGTAACGGGCAGGACACCCACCTGGAACCCAGGCCAAATAATTGATCCTCACGTCGTTGCGGGAACTTTTCTCTGACTTCCCCGACCAGCCTTGGTAAACCTTCGGCGTTTCCATTGAAACGGTGGCATGATCTTTGATTTTACCATATATTCGGAAGAAGGAGACGTAGCGATGTTGTTGTTGGATATACCTGTGGTACCGGCATTGACTGGACTGGTTTTGGGCGTCGTGATTCTGGTGGCTTACTATTATGTAAAAACCAGGATGGTGGATCAAAAACTGGAGGCAGCACGCAAGGAAGCGGACGATATTCGGGAGCGGGCCAACAAAGATGCTGCCCAATTGAAGAAAGAGCGTCTGCTGGAAGCCAAGGATGAAATCTTTCAGCTGAAGATGGAAACGGAGAATGAATTCAAGGAAAAGAAAAAAGAGCTGGCTGTTCATGAAAAAAATCTGCTGCACAAGGAAAACGGCCTGAATCGGCGAGACGACCAGATCTGTCGTCGCGAAAAGGAGCTGGCCACCAAGGAGAATCAGCTTATCGCCCGGGAAGTGCGGATCAAGGAGGATGAGACCAAAATTCGTGAGTTGCGCAAGCTTCAGGAGCAAAAACTCGAGCATATCGCGGCCATGACCCGGGAAGAGGCCAAACAACATCTGATCCAGATGTTCGAGGAGGAGGCCAAGCGGGATGCCACCCAACTGGTCAAACAGATTGAGGATGATGCCCGCTTTCGCGCATCCAATGCGGCGAAGAAAGTCATCGCCACTGCCATTCAGCGTTGCGCGGCCGATCATGTCGTTGAAACAACGGTGTCGGTGGTTGATCTGCCCAATGACGAGATGAAGGGACGCATCATCGGTCGGGAGGGACGAAATATCCGGGCCCTCGAAACCGCTACGGGCGTCGATCTAATCGTGGATGACACCCCGGAAGCGGTCATCCTGTCCGGCTACGATCCTTACCGGCGGGAGATCGCCAAGCTGGCCATCGAGGCCTTGATTTCCGACGGCCGGATTCATCCAGCCCGCATCGAAGAGGTGGTGGAAAAAGTGCGCGCCGAAATGGAACAGCGGGTGCTGGAAATCGGTGAGCAGGCCGCATTCGAACTGGGTATTCACGATTTCCATCCGGAAATCATGCGGTTGCTGGGACGCCTCAATTATCGCTCCAGTTATGGTCAGAACGTCTTGCAGCATTCCAAGGAGGTCGCCTACATTGCCGCGGCCATGGCGCAGGAAATCAAAGCCAACGATAAGGTGGCCCGGCGGGCGGCGTTGATTCACGATATCGGCAAGGCGGTGGACCGCGAGGTGGAAGGAACGCACACCCAGTTGGGCTGTGAACTGGCCCGCAAATACGGCGAGAAAGAGGATGTGATCCACTGTATCGAGGCCCATCATTTCGATGTGGATTTTCAAAGTGTGGAGGCGGTGCTGGTCCAGGCGGCGGACGCCATTTCGGCGGCACGGCCGGGTGCCCGGCGCGAAATCCTCGAATCCTACATCAAGCGTCTGGAAAAACTGGAGAATATCGCCGACAGTTTCTCCGGCGTGGCCAAGGCGTTTGCCTTGCAGGCGGGGCGAGAAATTCGCGTTATGGTGGAGAGCGACAAGATCGCCGATGAACAGGCCTTCTGGCTGGCTAAGGACCTGACCAAAAAAATCGAAAGTGACTTGCAGTATCCGGGCCAGATCAAGGTTACCGTGATTCGCGAACGGCGCTTTATCGAATATGCCAAGTAAGGCCGCATATGAACATTCTCTGCATCGGCGATGTGATGGGCCGGGTAGGACGACGCATACTGCGCGATGGACTGGCCGAGCTTCAGAAAAAGTACAGCATTCACTTTACGGTGGCCAACGCCGAAAACGCCGCCGGCGGCTTCGGCCTGACACCGGAGACCGCCCGTGAGCTCCTGAGCTACAATATCGACGTCCTGACCAGCGGAAATCACATCTGGGACCGGCAGGTCATCATTCCCTATTTCGAACAAAGCCAGCGGGTATTGCGCCCCCATAATTTCCCGCCTGACTCGCCGGGTACCGGGGCAGTGGTGGTGCCGGCCGGAGCGGGCCGGCCCGTGGCGGTCCTGAACTTGCAGGGCCGGGCCTTCATGCAGAATATCGACTGTCCTTTCCGGGCGGCGGACGAGGTGATCCCGCAGTTGCGCGAGGAAACACCCGTGGTGGTGGTGGATTTTCATGCTGAGGCCACCGCTGAAAAACTGGCCATGGGACGATACCTGGACGGGCGGGTATCGGTCGTCTTCGGCACCCATACCCATGTGCAGACCGCCGATGAACAGTTGCTGCCCGGTCTGACGGGCTATATCACGGATCTGGGCATGACCGGGCCGCATGATTCCGTGATCGGCATGGAAGTGGAAGGATCCGTCGCCCGTTTTCTCCAGCAGAGGCCGGTGCGGTTGAGTCCGGCCAAGGGCAATCCCCGTTTCAATGGGCTGGTCGTGGAAATTGACGCGGATTCGGGGAAATGCCTGGGTGTTGAGCGGGTGAATTTTGCCGTTTCTTTCTGAGATAGATTACGGAAATGACTGCGAGTGATACACATCGCGAGCACAGGATTTGCCGCGTCCTTTGGATCGTCGGTCTGCTCCTCCTCCTGGCCCTTTTTCTGGTGACGCGTTGGTGGTTGCTGGGTGAGCCGCTTATCGGCGTGGACGAGGCCATCTATATGGTGGCGGCTGACGTCCTGGCCCGGGGTGGGACTCTGTATGTGGATGTCTGGGATCATAAACCACCCGGTATTTATCTGATATATCAGGGATTGCTTTCTTTTTACCGCTCGCCGCTGACCCTTCATCTGGCCGCCCTGCTTCTGGTCCTGACCTGTGCCGTTCTTTTGGTCTGGTACAGTCGGCGGTTCGGCGGGCCATGGCCGGCCTGGGGTGCCGGCTGGCTGTTTGTCGTTTTTACGGCCACGTTCTGGGCGAGTTCACCCAATGCTGAAATTTTTCTCATCGCTTGCCAGTTGGCGGCCCTGGTTCTGCTGGCAGCCAATCCGCCGGAATCTCCCCTGGCTGGCGGACGGGGCTTCACCGCCGGGGTGTTACTGGGCACCGCCGTCATGATCAAATATGTCGTGATCATACCCGCCGCGCTGGTGCTCCTGTTCCTGCTGCGGCGTCATGCAAGCGGCGGTACGGTCGCGGCCGGCCGCTGGCAGCGGGTGCTGGCCCTGGGCGCGGGCCTGGCGATCCCCCCCGCGGCAGTCCTGCTCTATTGCCTGGCGGCGGGCAACCTGGGAGCGTTTTACAGCAGCAATTTCGTTTACAACCAGGGGTATGTTCTCCATGACGCCGGTCGCCTGTTCTGGGAGTACGGCCGATTTTTCCTGCGGGATTATCTGTGGGAGCAGTGGCCACTGCTGGTCCTGGCCGCGGCCGGGGCCGGCTGGTGGCTCTACCGTGGTCGGTATCAGGTCGATGCCACCCGGCGTGCCGGTGTCCATCTCATGGCCGTCTGGCTGGCGGGGTCGGTCCTGGCGGCATTGGTGCCTTTGAAATTCCTGGATCATTATTATCTGCTCTGCATTCCCGGTTTCTGCTTTTTCGGGGGTCTGTGGCTCCAATCCGTGGATGCCGCCCGGCCACACCGGCGATGGGTGGCGTTGCTGATCATCTTCCTGGGACTGACCCTGCCCCCGACAGTGGCGGTGGTCCGCCACGGCCTGACGCAGGGTCGGCGATTTACGCCGCCTTTTGCCGAATCGGCTTATGTGGCGGCGGAGGCCGGGCGTTATCTGCGCCGGCATACACGCCCGGGGGAGACCATCTATGTCTGGCGGAGTTTCTACATCGATATCTATTTCTACGCCCAGCGGGATCCGGCCAGCCGTTATTTCTTCTGGCCGCATCTCCTGCGCACCCCGCAGCCTCCCCGGGCCAAGGAAGAGTTCCTGGCGGATTTCAACCGACGCCCGCCGGCTTTCATCGTGGTGGGGGACAGCGATATTTATCCGAACGAGGCGTTTCCCCCGCTGGAGACCTACCTGCGTACCCGCTGTGAACCACAG